>CAYUKM010000015.1:0-33831 GCA_964445255.1 uncultured Acidimicrobiales bacterium | reverse complement strand
CATCGAGGCGGCGGCTGGGGTGGCGGAGGCGGAGGAGGATTCGGTGGCGGCTTTGGCGGCGGAGTCTCCGGTGGCTGGGGTGGAGGCGGCGGAGGCTTTGGCGGTGGAGCGAGCGGCGGCTGGTGATTGACCTGTGCCGCCAGCTCCGGTGGTGCCCGATGTGGGCAAGATCAGCGCGGTCTCGTCCGCGTTGGGTGTCGGCGTCCATCCCGCGGCCCCGGCGACTCCCTTGAGAGCGAGGCCGTTCGGGCCCTGCGCCCATTCGGCGATGTTCACTCCATCGACCTCGAGCTCGCCACGCAGTTCCGGTGTGGTGACCACAAGGGCCGGCTTGAGTGCTGCGATGTACGCGCGTATCTTGCCCGAAGGTACCCGATAGCCAAGAAGCTGTAAACAGCCTTCCGGCCCGGTTCTGCCTCAAGTCGGCGATGCGAGCTTGGCTAGTTCGAGGAACGGCCCTGACCGGTATTGCGGACCTGGCGGGCGTGGCGCTCGTAGGCGAGTTCGATGAGTTCGTCGATCAGGTCGGCATACGAGAGGCCTGAGGCTTCCCACATCTTCGGGTACATCGAGATCGGTGTGAACCCGGGCATCGTGTTCAGCTCGTTTACGAGCCAGCCCCGGCCCTCCGGTTCGTAGAAGAAGTCGGCTCGGGAGAGCCCCTCGACCCGCAGCGCTCGGTATGCGGCTACTGCCAGCTTTTGCATCTCGGCGATCTCGCTGTCGTCGAGCGGCGCAGGAATCAACAGCTTGGCCACACCGTCGTGGTACTTGTCCTCGTAGGTGTAGAAATCGGCGCCTGCGACGATCTCGCCCGGCATCGATGTGCGAGGGTTTCGATTTCCGAGCACCGCGATCTCGATCTCTCGGCCGACGATCGCCTCTTCGACAACAACCCATTCGTCGTAGCTCGCCGCGACGCGGAGGGCCTCGTTGACCTCATCGAGGGTTTCGGCACGGCTCACACCGACCGATGAACCCATGTTCGCAGGCTTAACAAACACGGGTGACCCGAGGCGGTCGAGCAATGTCTGGGCGGTGTCGTCGGTGATCTCATCGACGTTGAACCCAATAAAGGCTGCCTGGGGAACGCCAGCTGCCAGCAGCGCGTTCTTGGCTGCGATCTTGTCCATGGCCATCGCGCTCGCCAGCACACCAGCGCCGGCGTAGGGGACGTTGGCTAACTCGCAGAGTCCCTGGATCGTCCCATCCTCACCCATCGGGCCATGCAACAGAGGCAGGACAGCGCCGCCATTCTGGGCGATTGAGCACAGAAGTTGGAACGGCTCTACGGGCTCGCCGTTGGGGTCGAGGGCATCTGCGTCAGGGTCGACGGTAACCCGTGACCAGTTTCCGTCGCGGTTGATTCCGACAGCGGTGATCGCATAGTGATCGTCCCGTACCGCAGCGAGTACATGCTTGGCCGTTACACACGAAACATCGTGTTCCGCAGAACGTCCACCGAACAGCACCAGAAGAGGTCGTTGGGTCGGAGAAGTCGTCATGGTCAGTAACAGTAGTTCCGAGTGGGGTTAGCGTTGCCAGCCGTGAGGCTCAACATTGCAGAACTCGCTCGCAACATCGGAGGCTCGGTCTTCGTCGATGGTGCCCGCGCGCAGGCTCCCGACGGCGCGGTAGTGGGCGCGACACAGGACAGCCGGTCCGTGGAACCGGGGCAACTGTTCGTACCGCTGATCGTCGAGCGGAACGGCCATGACTTCATCGAGGGCGCCATCGCTGCTGGTGCTGGCGCGTATCTCACGTCCGAGCCACCTGGCCCAGGGCTTGCGATCGCGGTCCACGACACGATGGAGGCTCTAAGCGCTGCCGGTCGTTACGCCCGTTCCTTGGTGGCGGGTCCGGTCGTCGGTATCACCGGCTCGGTCGGCAAGACATCAGCAAAGGACTTGCTCGCCGGGGCACTCGCTGCGACGCGGCCTACCCACGCTTCGACCAAGTCCTTTAACAACGAGATCGGGGTGCCACTCACACTTCTCAATACTCCCGACGACGCAGAGGCGGTCGTTCTAGAGATGGGTGCTCGCGGCATCGGCCACATCGCAACGTTATGCGAGGTCGCTTCGCCAACCGTCGGCATCGTGACCACGGTTGCTGGGGCTCACATGGGGGAGTTCGGATCGATCGAAAACATCGCGATCGCCAAGGGGGAACTCGTAGAGAGCCTCCCCGATACCGGCCTTGCAGTACTGAACGCAGGCAACCCCTACATAGCAGGCATGGCTAGCCGCACGCGAGCGAACGTGTTGACTTTCGGCCTCGCAGACGACGTCGAGCAAACCGCCCCCTCGGTGGTGGTCAACAGGATCGAGCTCGATGACGAGCTCCGAGCGACGTTCACGATCGACAGCGACTGGGGCGAAGTTGTGGCCCGCCCACAGATGCGTGGGGCACATATGGCAGGGAATGTTGCCGCTGCCGTCGGTGCTGCGTTGTGGCTCGGTAGCTCCATCGCCGACGTCGAGGCAGGCATCGCTGACGCCGCGGTATCACCTTGGCGTATGGAGGTCTTTCGGAGCGCCGGCGGAGCGCTGATCATCAATGACTCGTACAACGCCAACCCGACCTCGATGATGGGGGCGATCGACTCGCTGGCCCGTGTCGCCGAACCCCGGAAGATCGCCGTGGTCGGGTACATGGGTGAGCTCGGGCCGGACGAAGCCAAAGAACACCAGGCGATCGCAAGCGCCTTGAGTCACCGAGGTATCGAGATGATCGCCGTTGGGACCGACCTCTACGGCAGTGACCCTCGAGAAAACCCGCTCGACGTCGAGGCAGAACTCGCAGCATTGGATGAAACGAGCGCGGTGCTGATCAAGGGCTCTCGTTCAGCAGGACTCGAGAAGCTTGCCGAAGTACTTCGGTGAACAACGGTCAATCGGTCGAATACGGCAATTCATCGGGCGGTAACGGCGATTTCGACGCCAGGTAGTCAGCCAGCAATTCGGGTTCGCAAACCGGGCAGAGGTAGACGAGTCGCATCGACTGAATGCTCAGCTGCGTGCCCCGGCTTTTGTCGACGATTGCTTGATACGCCTGACGAACATCGGCCGAGCCGCAGGTATCACACGTCGGGGTTAGGTCGCGATCCCAGACAAGACCACACTCCGCGCACGTTATGGAGATCGTGTCCCCAGAGCGTGAGCCATCGAGGTTCTCGTCCTCGCCACACCGCTGGCACACAAGGTCGGACATGTGAACAAGGGTACTCTCCGACCTGCGGTTGATAGGCACAAGCGAGTACTCTTTGACGCGAGATGGGGACCCATTACGAGACCCTCGGTGTGAAGCCGTCGGCGAGCACAGCAGATATCCGTAAGGCTTATCTCCGCCGCGCTCGCGCACTGCATCCGGACCGCCAACTCGACCGCAGCGATGCCGATACCCGGCGCGCTGAGGAAGCAATGCAGGTCGTCAACGCCGCCTGGGATGTTCTCTCTGACCCCAAAAAGAAAGCGGAGTACGACCAGCGGCTGAAGGGCTCTCGCCAGCAGGCGCCGGTGCAACCGCGCCGCTCACAGCCCCGCCCAGCACCGCCTGGCGGAAGCTACCGCCAGCCAGCGGGTGCGGGATCGGCAACGTCCGGAACGTCTAGCGCTTCGCAGCAGCAGGGTTCGGGCGGCATCGGGAGCATCCTCGCTTCGATTCCGGTTTTGATCTTGATCGGCGTCCTTGTCGGTGTGGTCATCGTCGTTTTCTTCCTCAACAACGACGGCCCTACAGGACCCGTCCTTGTCGACAATGAGCTGGCTGTCCAAGACTGTTTCGTGCTCGTGAATAACGTCCCACAAGAGGTGAGGTGTGATTCTGGTTCAGCCGATGGTCAGGTCACCGCGGTGGGACCGGACCGAGGTAACTGCCCAGAAAGCAGTCAGCTTCCTTTGCGCGACCCAGACAGCGACTTCTACCTCTGTTGGGCTCGAATGATCCCGGGAAGCTCAAACACGGTCCCCTAGATGACCGGTTGCTCGACGCCTATTGGAAGTCGAGATGCAGGTGGTCGTCTTCGCGGAGCGCAAGAGCGGTGCGAAGTGAGTCGCCGCTTTGGCCACAGATCCAGCAGTTTTCGTCGTCCACGGCAGTCCAAGCGACTTCACAAGCAAGACAGCGATAACGCACGCGTTGCGCGGGGAGAACCGGAGCTCGGACAGTTGCGGTAGACGGACTCATACCGTCAAAATCGGCGATACCCGCAACTTTGTGACAGGCCTTTCGGCCCAAACTTCTGGCGGGTTTGGGCGGTTCGGTAAGTGCGGTAGTCCGCCTGTGTTTGGGACGTCGGCCTGACGGGTTTGGGCGGTTCGGTAAGCACAGCAAGGCCGATTGGCCCATTAAGTACCCAAAGTTTGAGTGGTATCCATAAGTCTGTGGAGGCACGCGGATACCTACGGAGTGTTCTTGAACACCCGCGAGTGCACTTGTTCATGGGACTGGCAAGTGGGTTTTTGCTCGTAATGGTTATCGGCGTGACCTCCGCCGACGTGCAAACGTCGACGCAGACATCATCTACTGAGACGGTGTCTGTGGAGTTAGCGCCAGCGGTTGTCGTGGCCGCTGGTGCTGACTCTATTGACGCGAACGCAATCGCTCGACTGTCGGCAGTACATGACGACCGGATCGAGTTCGGTACCGGGTTCCAACTCGACGACGGCCGCGTGGCTACTGTTGCGCATGCACTTGTCGATGCCCGATCGGTGCGATTTGGAACCCTCGACGATGCGGTCGAGATCTTCGATCCCAACCGTAATCCTGACGTGGCCATCACCCGCCTGCACGACGTTGCGACGTTAGAAGCATCGCCGCTCTCGGCAGGCCTGCCTGTGGCCGACGAAGTGGCCGTCGCTGGACAAAGCGTCGCTTTGGCTGGCATCCCCGAAGATGGTCGGATCCATGTCGTGACCGGCGAGATCATCGGGCGCTCAGAAGGCGCAAGCTACGGAATTGGTCGGCCGGAGGTCTATGCGATCAGCGGCTCTGTTGAAGTGGGCTATTCCGGCGGTCCCGTGGTGAACGCCCAGGGTGAGGTCGTAGCGATCATCGTTGGGTCCGAGACCCGCAGCGGTGTCACCCTCGCTGTGCCGATTGAGCACCTCCCGCTTAGCTAAGCAACACCGGCGGTCATCGCGCCCTACGCTGAGCCGATGAGTATTGCCGTCGTATTGGCAGCGGGCGCAGCTCCTGACCGAGAGCAACTCGCTCCGGTCGCGGACGCGTCACTGGTCGTAGCTGCTGATGGTGGGTTGGCAATCGCCCGGCGCTTCGAGTTGCCGATTCATGCTGTGGTTGGCGACCTTGATTCGGCCAGCGACGAAGACGTTGCCTGGGCCAACGAAGCCGGCGCCGAGATCATGGTCCACTCGACGGCGAAGGACGCGACCGATCTCGAGCTTGCGATGGCGCACGCCGATCGATCAGCGGGCATCGAAAAGATCATCGTGTTTGGGATCGGTGGCGGACGTCTCGATCACGAGATGGGGAACTGGGCGGTCTGTTGCGCGTCGTGGCGAAGTACGGTCGAAGTACACACCGCTGGCGGCGTCGCCACCATCCTTCGCTCGGACCGCAACCCGTCCATTGAGCTATGGGGACAGCCCGGCCAGGCGGTGTCGTTGATCGCCCGTACGGGCGCGGCGACTGGAGTTAATGCAAGCGGGGTTCGGTGGCCATTGCAGGACGCAACCCTGGAGCCGGACAGTTCGCTGGGGATTAGTAACGAGTTCACCGAGACGGAGGCGCACATCTCCGTGGGTGGCGGCGTACTTATCGTCGTGCGGCCCACTAGCGGTTAGCTGACTAGGTCGCTCGCGCGCTCCATCTTCCGTTGGTGCGAGAAATCTCGAGCGCAAGACCGAAGCTCGTCGAGAGCACCTCAGCGGTAAGGACCGATTCGATAGGACCTTGGGCGGTGGCAAGTCCCTTCGACATGATGAGGCCGTGCCCGAAGGAGGGCGGGATCTCGTCGACGTGATGCGTGATGAGAACCATCGCTGGCGGATTCTTCTCACCAGCGATCCGTTCCAAGGTCTCTACGAACCGCTCACGCCCACCGAGATCGAGCGCCGCAGTGGGCTCGTCGAGGATCAGCAACGCTGGATTGGTCATGAGGCTGCGGGCGATCAAGACCCGTTGCTTCTCGCCCGATGAGCACGTCCCGAACCGCTGCTGCGCCAGATCTCCCACGCCAGCGCGGGTTAGAGCATCAACGGCTGCTTGGCGGTCAGCGTCGTCGTATTCGTGCCACCACGGTTCGAGCGCTCCGAACTTTGCGGTCATCACAACATCGGCGGCGACGAGGTCAGGACGTATTTGGTCGGCGAGAGCGGCCGAGGCGTATCCAACGTTTGGCAACATCGGTCGAATGTCCGCACGTCCAAGTTCGACGCCGAGGACCGACAGTCGCCCATCGGAGGGGTGTAGGCGCAACGCCGCGATGCGAGCCAGTGTTGTCTTGCCCGAGCCGTTTGGGCCCAAGACGGCCCATCGCTCACCTGCCTGGATTCGCCAGTCGATACCGAGGAGGATCGATGAGCCGTCGATGCTTCGACGGACTCCCGCCATCTCCAGGACCGTGGTGCCCTCGTTGGTCGTCATAGCGTCGAGTCCAATGCGGCTGTTGGGCCGGGTAGATCAAAGCCGAGCTCGATTGCGCGGGAAATGTCGAGAGTGACGTCGCTCGAGCGAGGGCCGATGGACGGGTCGCCCGGTACGCCGGAGAGCACCGTTGGGTCAAGTCCCATGTCCTCGGCGAGCAAGGTTGCGAACTGGAGTCGGTCGAGGCGTTGATCGCCAGCCACATGGAGAATTCCGGTGTAGGGGACCTCGGTCGCTAGTGCGCCAACTGCGGCCGCGAGGTTCTGGACATGAATGGGGCTGCGCCATTCATCGGTGAAGAACGAGATCTCCCCATGCTCGACGGCTTTTTGAACCAGCTGTTCTTGTGGAGCGTCGTGATCTCCGTAGATGATCGAGGTTCTGACGCTCACCGAATCGGGGTTTGCCGCCGCCACTAGTTCTTCAGCGCGTGCCTTCGCTCGTCCGTAGTCGGTGATGGGGGAGACCGGGTCATCCTCGCGGTAGGGACGGCCGAGGTCGCCGTCGAAGACCAGGTCGGTCGAGACATGGACTATCCGAGCTCCCACTCCTGCTGCTGCGCTCGCCAGGTTCTCTGCCCCCGTCGAGCAGATCTCCTCGGCTTGGTCGCCGCGTTGACGGTACGCCGCGTTGATCACCGCAGTAGGGGCTAGATCTTCGATGAGTGTGGTGACCCGATCCACATCGAGTATGTCGCAGTGATGCCAGTGCTTTGGGGCGAGCAAGTCGCCTGGAAGGGGCGCCGTGTTGAGGTATGTGGCGTCGACGTCGATTCCTTGAGCCAGCGTCCAATGCACGATTGTTCGGCCCAGAAAGCCACTGCCGCCAACAACGAACAAGCGGGGGGCCTGTGCAGTGGATGACACCGGTTCTTAGGCGCCCATGGCGTGGTAGCCGCCATCGACGTGGATCATCGACCCGGTCGTCGACGGAAACCAGTCGCTCAGCATCGCCACGGTGGAGCGAGCGACAGCGGAGGAGTCGCGAACATCCCAGCCGAGGGGGGCTTTGTCGTCCCAGACATCCTCAAACTTGCTAAACGCGGGAATGGACTTGGCCGCGATCGTGCGGACCGGTCCCGCCGCTATCAGGTTGAACCGGATGTTTGCGGGGCCGTGCGCCTTTGCGAGATAGCGGTTGGCCGATTCGAGCGCGGCTTTGGCTACGCCCATCCAGTTGTACGCCGGCCAGGCGACGGTGGCATCAAAATCGAGACCCACGACCGAGCCGCCTTCGGTCATCAACGGCGTGACGACCTCGGCCAGCGTCTTGTAGCTGTAGGTCGAGATTTCCAGGGCGATCTTCACGTCGTCCCACGACGCCCCCATGAAGTCATCACCGAGGCATGCCTCGGGAGCGAAGCCGATCGCGTGGAGCGCGGCATCGACGCGGCCCCATTTTTCTTGCAATGCGTCTCGAACCTCGCCGACGTGGTCGGGGTTGGTCACATCGAGTTCGAGGACATCGGGTTCGGTGTCGAGTTTGCGCGCGGTGCGCTTGGTCAACGACAGCCCGCGACCAGCGCCCGTGAGGATGATGTTGGCTCCTTCGGCTTGCGCGAGCTGCGCAACGCCAAAGGCCAGTGATGCATCGGTGAGTACACCGGTGATCAGGACGTTCTTTCCTTCAAGGATTCCCATGCGGGCAGTCTTGACCACCAAGCGTGCGACGTCCAACACGCCATCCAACTTTCGGTACCGGGTCGCCGGTCGATGGTGGGCGGGCTTTCGCTTCACTGCTTGCTAGCGTCGAGCGATGGCCGATATGTCGATTTATGACACCGCGAGGGGACAGGTGTTGCCCCTCACCGTTGACGAGGTCGTGAAGATCTACATCTGCGGAATCACCCCGTACGACGCGACGCATCTCGGGCACGCAGCGACGTACGTGACCTACGACGTCTTGCACCGCAGACTCCTCGATCGGGGCCACGAGGTCCACATGGTGCGAAACATCACCGACATCGACAACGACATTCTTGAGCGTGCGAAACGCGACCAGGTCCATTACCTCGACTTGGCCTTCGGGCAGAAGCGCCAGTTCGACGATGACCTCGCCGCTCTTGGAGTGCTCGATCCGTGGAGTGAGCCTCGTGCTACCTCGGCCATCCCCGAGATCCGCGGCCTCATCGCCCAGATGCTCGAGTCTGAGTCTGCCTATGCGGTGGACGCCACGGTGTACTTCGATCATCAGGCCTCCGAGTCGTTCGGTTCAGTGAGCGGATTCAGCCGGGTGGACATGCGAGCGATTGGTGCCGGGCGTGGAGAGGACCCTCATGACGCGAACAAGCGCCATCCGCTCGACGCGGTTGTCTGGCAGCCATCGGGGCCTGGAGAGCCCTTCTGGGAGGCGCCGTGGGGATCGGGCCGTCCCGGCTGGCACATCGAATGCACGGCGTTGTCGCTACGGGAGCTGACCACGATCGACATTCATGGCGGCGGATGCGATCTGGTCTACCCCCACCACGAGTTCTGTGCGGCACAACTCGATGCACTCGGCGAGGCTCCGATAGGGCACTGGATGCACCAGTCGTGTGTTCACCTCGCCGGCGAACCGATGAGCAAGTCCACCGGAAACCTCATCTTTGTCCGCGACCTGCTTGAACTGCACGACCCTATGGCCGTGCGCCTCGCGGTTCTTTCCCAGCACTACCGCACGAAGAGTTGGGAATGGAAGGACGCACTGCTCGACGAGGCTGAGGGTCGACTCGACTCCTGGCGAAGCCACGCGGATTCGACGTCAACGTCGCCAAACGATCTGCTGGAAACCGTTCGAGCGGCGCTCGATGATGACCTCGATGTCCCAACAGCGATTGACGCCATCGACATGGCTGCGGCCGATGGCGTCAACGTTGTTGATGCAGCGAATCTGCTTGGAGTGCAGCTCGCTTAGTTCAGAACTTGGTTGATCTGCTCGCAGGCAGAGGTGGAGTCATCGTTGTTCGTTCCGGGGACCGATCCTTCGCTGAGGACCACGAGCTCTGGCCAGCAGCGGTCGAAGCCGTTGCCGCCGTCGAGAACGTCGTCACCGGTGCCACCGCTGAGCAGATCGTTCGCGTTGTCCCCAGACAAGACGTCGTCGCCGTGGAATCCATCGACGACATCAAGACCGGTTCGGCCGCTGAGGGTATCGTTGCCGCCCTCACCGCCGAGGTAATCCGGGCCGCCTCCACCGATGATCGTGTCGTTTCCGCCCGGGTGCTCGACGCCGCTGTTGATGGGTTCGTCGAACGCTGCGCCGTCGTCACCGAGGAGGTGATCTGCGCCTCCGCCGCCTTCGATGAAGTCGTTGCCGAGGCCACCGAGGATGTCGTCGTCGCCAGCGTTGCCGAAGATCTCATCGTCGTGGTTGCCGCCGTCGATGACGTCGTTGCCGGATCCGCCGGTGATGATGTCGTCGTTTCGGCCGCCGAAGATCACGTCGTCGCCGTCTGCACCGTCGAGGATGTCATCGCCGGGGCTTCCAGCGAGCTCATCATTGCCGAGGCCGCCGAAGATCATGTCGTGACGGGCTCCTCCCTTAACGAGGTCGTTGCCCTCTTCGCCATGGATTTCGTCGTTGCCGAGGGCGCCGCGAAGTTCGTCGTCACCCGGGCCGCCGAAGATGTCGTCGGCGCCGCTCCCGCCTTTCACGAAGTCGTCCCCGTTGCCCGCAAAGATGATGTCGGCGCCGAGGCCGCCAATGATTTCGTCGTCTCCATCGCCTCCACAGATGACGTCGTCACCAGCGATTCCGCGGATCATGTTGTTTCCGGGGCCCGCGAGAATCACGTCGTTGCCAGTGGTTCCTACGATCTCCGCAGCGTTGCTTTCGATCGTTGGAACTAGGCCTCCACACGTCGCTTGCGCACCTGCTGGCGCGATAGCGAAAAGTGATGCGATGAGTGCGGCGGCGAACGCCGCTCCCAGCTTTGGGTTCCTGAGCGTCATGGTTATTGGTCCCTTCATGCCCGCGAGGGGTTAATCGTACGTTGTTGAACGATCACCTACAGACCACCACAGTTGATGCGCGTTCAAGTACTCGGCTAAACGATAGTATTTCTTGACTATGAGTGACCTAGTCGTGACCCTCCCTGATGGATCGCAGCGCGAATTGGCCGAGGGCGGCACTGCTGGCGATCTAGCGGCCGATATCGGCCCAGGTCTCGCCAAAGCGGCGCTGATAGCGACCGTCGACGGAGAACCTGTCGATCTTGACATTCCTTTGAGCGACGGGGCTTCGGTCGCGTTGGTAACCGACCGTGACCCGCTCGGGTTGGAGACGATTCGCCATTCGACGGCCCATCTCATGGCGCAGGCGATCCTCGACCTGTACCCCGGTGCGAGCTTCGCGATCGGGCCACCGATCGAGCACGGTTTCTACTACGACTTCGAACTCCCCGATGGCAAGACGATCTCCGACGACGATCTTCAAGCGATCGAAGATCGCATGCGCGAACTCGTTGACGCTGACCAGCCGTTCGAGCGACACGAGGTCTCAGTCGATGAGGCGCGAGATCTGTTCAAAGACGAACCGTTCAAGTTGGAAATCATCGACAACGTGACCAGCGGCGACGCCGGAGCCGATGATGCCGGTGAACTCTCTGGCGATGTGGTCAGCTACTACCGCAATTCCGACACCTTCCTCGACATGTGTACCGGGCCTCACGTTCCTTCGACGGGTCGCCTTGGGCACTTCAAGTTGCAGAACGTTGCCGGTGCTTACTGGCGTGGTGATGAGGGTCGCCCCATGCTGCAACGCATCTACGGCACCGCCTGGGCAAATAAGAAGGACCTCAAGGCGCACTTGCACCGCCTAGAAGAGGCCGAGAAGCGTGACCATCGAAAGCTGGCCCGCGAACTCGACCTTGTCTCGTGGCCTGCAGAACTCGGACCGGGCCTCGTCGTATGGCATCCAAAGGGCGCGATCATTCGCAAGCTCATGGAGGACTACAGCCGCGAGCGTCACGAGAAGGGCGGCTATGACTTCGCCTACAGCCCCCACATTGCAAAGTCTGTGCTCTGGGAAACGAGCGGCCACCTCGACTTCTACGCCGACGGCATGTACCCGCCCATGGAAATGGACGGCGCCACGTACTACCCGAAGCCGATGAACTGCCCGTTCCATGTGATGATCTACAACAGCGACCAACGGTCGTATCGAGATCTACCAATGCGCATATTCGAGCTCGGGACCGTCTACCGCAACGAGCTGTCCGGCGCCGTACACGGGCTCATGCGCGCTCGCGGTTTCACCCAAGACGACAGCCATATCTTCGTCACCCGCGAAATGATTGCCAACGAGCTTGATTCGCTACTCGACTTCGTATTGTCGGTCTTGCGGGCATTTGGTTTCGAAGACTTCCAAGCGAAGCTCTCCACCCGACCTCACGAAAAGTCTGTCGGCGACGACGAGATCTGGGATTCGGCCACCGAAGGCCTTCGCACGGCATTGGAGGCCCAGGGACTCGACTACATCGTCGACGAGGGCGGTGGCGCCTTCTACGGTCCAAAGATCGACGTTGATGTCACCGACGCGATCGGCCGATCTTGGCAGCTCTCCACGATCCAGCTCGACTTCAATCTGCCTGAGCGTTTCGAGCTCGAATACGTCGCTGACGATGGCGAACGCAAGCGTCCGGTCATGATCCACCGTGCGCTCATGGGATCGATCGAGCGGTTCTTTGGTGTACTCATTGAGCACTACGCAGGGAACTTCCCGGCATGGTTGGCGCCCGTACAGGTGCTCGTGTTGCCGGTTGCTGAGGCGCACCAAGAGTACGCCGACGCGCTCATGACCCGATTCACCGATGCGGGCTTTCGCGTCGAGGTCGACCCGGCTACCGATCCGCTCGGTAAGCGAGTGCGCAATGGCAAGGTCCAGAAGGTGCCGTATGTGCTCGTAGTAGGTGACGACGACGTCGCTAACGACACCGTTGGTGTGAACAAGCGAGGTGTCAAAGATGTCGATCGCGACGTCGCAGTCGCAACCTTCATCGAACAACTTGCAGCTGAGGTCGACGCAAAGTCGTGAGCGAGGGTACTGGGCTCGATAACACCGGGCTCGACAACACTTTGTCGGGACGCGAGCAGATGTCTCGCCTATGGGCGGGCTGGCGCATTCCCTACATTCGCGCCGTCGACGACGAACGGGCCAAAGGCCATATCGAGGGCCTCACGCTCTTCGAGGGAATTGAGCAGTCAGGTCTGCCCGACAACGTCACCTACATCTTGTGGCGAGGCGAGCACGCCTTCGCGCTACTCAACGCCTACCCCTACACCTCGGGGCACCTCATGGTGCTGCCAAAGGTCGCAGCGGAGAACATCGAGGATCTACCCCCATCCACCTTCGCAGAGCTGTGGGAGGGCGTGCGAATGGCAGTACTTGCAGTAAAACGCGAGTACGCCCCCGAGGGGGTCAATGTCGGCATGAACCTCGGCCGGGCGTCAGGTGCTGGCGTCCCCGATCATCTTCACGTGCACGTCCTGCCACGGTGGAGCGGTGATACCAACTTTGTGACGAGCATCGCCGAGGCGCGTGTGTTGCCCGAAAGCCTCAGCGATAGCTGGGAACGCCTGCGAGAGGCCTGGCCTTCGTAACAACGCCTTCGTCTAGAGGTTGTTGACGACGTGGGAGGCGATCGCTGAGACCTCGGCGTCGCTCAGGCCCGGGAACGCTGGCATTGTCCCAGGCCCAGTCCGGATAGCGCTCTCGACGAATCCGGTTAGGGCGATGCCCTGCAGGTTGGGTGCGCGCCCGCCTTGTCCAGACGACCCATGACAGAACGAGCAGTTCGTCGCGAAGAGCGCAGAACCATTGGGCGCAGCAGGAGCGGCGGTCGTGGTTGTGGGGGCTTCGGTTGTGGTTGTGGTCGTCGTGGGGGCTTGGGTTGTGGTCGTCGTCGTGGTTGTGGGGGCTTGGGTTGTGGTGGTGGTCGACGTGGTGGTTGTCGTAGTAGTTGGGGCTTCGGTCGTGGTGGTTGTCGTGGGCGCCTCGGTAGAAGTTGTTGTCGTCGAGGTTGTCGTACTTGTCGTTGTAGTTGGGGCTTCGGTCGTGGAGGTGGTCGTGGTCTCCGGAGACTCGGTCGTTGTGGTGGTTTCGGCGGGCTCGGTGGTCGTGGTCGACGTTGTTGTCTCGGTGTCTGACGCGTCGTCGGAATCGCTGTCCGCTGCGTCGTCAGAATCCTCGTCTACGGCGTCGGAGTCGTCATCGTCGCCTTCTCCATCGGCGTCCTGCTCCTCGGCATCGGCGCCCTCGTCGGTTCCATCAACCTCGGCGGCGTCTGCGTCGATGGCTGCAGCGTTTTCGTCGCCGCCACCGCATGCGGCGAGTCCGATCGCCGCAAAGAGAAGCACGGCGAGACGCATGAGGAGTTTGCGAGAAAGCATTTCCCGAAGCTAAAGAGTTGGCTAATTGATATCCAGCACCAGTAGTCAGGTTTCGCAAACGTTCATTCCACTGCACCGACTACTGCGTGCGGTCCTAGGCTGAAGGGGATGGCTTCAGAAGACCCCACGATCGATCTCTCCGAAGGCGACGAATTTGACGACTATGTCGATGAGTTGCCCGAAGATCTCAACGCCGTCGATTTTGTGGGTCCCTACCTGTTTCCCAACAATTCGAAGCGGCGAATCCCAGGCGTGCTTTATCTGTTGATCGCAGCAGTCGTACTGGTTGCATGGTTCCTTCGTGGCAACGATCCATCACCACTGCTCAACAGTGGGGTCGCCATCGCCGCGGTCGGCTTGGCGCTCATTGGTCTCTATCACCTCCAAGGCGGCTGGAATCTGGCCGTCGATGAACAAGATGCGCTCGTCGAGGCCACGCGTACCGTTGGCTTCCCGGTCGGGCACGCCTCCGCCCAGATGGCATGGCGGGGGCTGCGCAGTCGACCGACATGGAGGATTCTGCTCTATTCGAACGAGTCGCCCCCGAAGAGTCGAGGGTTTGTCATGGTCGATGGGATCGATGGCGAAGTCATCAACAGCCTCGTCGAGGATAATCCCGAGGACTGGTCAGCGCTTGAGCCCCAGACCAAGCGAGCAGATCTGACCGAACAGCCGAATCTGACCGAGCAGCAGGTTTAGTCAGCTAGCTGACGCACGAGCCGCTCGACGATCGCGAGGCGATCTGCGGCTACTCGGCTGGTGCCCTGGGCGATCTGTAGCAGCGTCATCGATTTCGACCCCGCCTGGGTCGACTTGCTCCAGTCCCGTGTCTTGATCGATTCAAGTTCTTCCTTGACCGCATCGCACTCAGCGAAGAACTCGTCCAGACCTGCTTTCGCTGAGGACGGCCAAGGACCGGACCCCAAATTGGCTGCAGCTGCAGCGACCTCGGCGTCGAGCGGCTCCGGAGTGTTGTAGGCCGTAGTATGCAACGCCGGACGAAGGATCCGAAGTTGGGCGATCGCTGCGCCCATGTGCTCGGCAATTGAGCCGTCATCTGTCTCGATAGCGAAGTAATCCTCAATGTTCTTCTCCGCTGAAACGTGCATTGCATCCTTCCAGCGTCGTCGCATGGAAGCGATTGACGCAATGATAGAGGGGGGCTGCAGGGTGTCATAGCGATCCATAGCCAGATGCTAGCCATCGCGTTCGAAAAGGGTGCGACCGACTCGCGACCGCTAGCCTCTATACCGACGAGTAGGGGAAGGCCGAGAAATGTTTGATGGCAACATGCGCGACCAAGTCGATCGAGGGGTGCAACCCATTGGTGCAGCTCTGGTCTCTGTGGGCGTCACCGCCGACATGATGACGCTCTTGGGCATCGGTATGTCGGCAGCGGCGGCTGTGGTGATCGGCTCGGGTTCACTCGGTTGGGGCCTGGTCTTGATGATCGCCACCGGCCTGCCCGACCTCCTCGACGGGGCGGTAGCGAAAGCTGCAGGCACGTCCTCAACCCGCGGTGCCTACTTCGATTCGGTGTCGGATCGCCTCAGCGACATCATGGTGTTCAGCGGCGTCGCCTGGTATTTGTCGGAGTTCCGTGAGGGACAGATCCACATGCTTCCCGTAGCGGTGATGGGTCTCGCGATCATGACCTCCTACCAGCGGGCAAAGGCCGAGTCACTTGGCTTCGATGCCAAGGGCGGGCTCATGGAGCGGGCCGAACGCTTTATCGCTCTCGGCATTGGGCTCTTCCTCGGTGCGGTGTTCAACGACAGCTTTCTGATCGTCGTGCTGTGGATCATGTTCGTCTTGACCGCAATCACCGCGCTGCAGCGCTTTTTCAAAGTGTGGAAGCAGGCCAGTGTTGACCGCCCGACGCCTCCGCCATCGACCTTCGCTCGTCGCCGTGCCCGAGAAGCCCGTCGCACGACACGCGAACCACTGGCAAACCGCTGGCGCCCTCGCGACCGCCGTTAATCGCCAGCTGAATCGCACGGAGACTGTCGAATAGTGCGATCGAGGCGACCGTCGACCCTCGAGTTCTACCAGGCGGCATCGTTCCTGGCCGAGAAGCTACCGACTCGCGTCACCCATGCGGCGGTCTCTCTGGGCGGCCATGTCGGTGCCAACTTGGCAGGGGATCGCCGGCTCATCCTCGAACGAAACCTCGAACGGGCGGGTCTAACCATGTCTGGCGAGGCCCAGCGCCGCGCCGCCGTGGGACGCTCACTCGCGAGCTATGGCAGGTACTACGTCGACAGCTTCCGGCTCCCGAGTCTGTCGCCGACAGAAGTCGACGCTGGCTTTCGTCACGTTGGCTTCGAACACATCACGACAGCGATGGACGGCGAGATCGGGCCATTACTGGTCTTGCCTCACCTCGGCGGATGGGAGTGGGCTGGGTTCTGGTTGGCAACCCAACACCAGCTGAAAGTCGCGGTCGTCGTCGAGACGATCGAACCCGCTGACCTTTTCGATTGGTTCAAGGAGTATCGAGAATCGATCGGCTATCGCGTGATCCCCGCGGACGGTCAGGCCGGTCCTGAGGTTGTTCGATCCTTGAAGGAAAAGCGTGTTACGTGCCTGATGGCTGACCGAGTCGTCGGCGACGTGTCAGCGGTTCCGGTGGAGTTCTTTGGCGAGAAGACGTTGTTGCCTGCCGGGCCTGCAACGATCGCGCTGCGTACCGGCGCTCCGCTCATCCCCACCGCGGTGTACTTCGAAGGCGACCACCACTTCGCTCACGCAATGCCACCGGTCCCATCGGAGCGAGAAGGCAAGTTTCGCGCTGATGTAGAGCGGGTCACGCAGTTGATGGCCAACGACCTCGAGGCCCTCATTCGAGCTGCGCCCGAACAATGGCACCTGTTGCAACCGAATTGGCCCAGCGATTTTCGTGCGTTGGGACGCCCGTTGCCTGAACGATACTCGGGGCTGTAGTGCGCATCGGGATGATCAGCCCGTACTCGCTGAGCGTGCCTGGCGGAGTGCAGAACCAGATCTTGTCGCTTGGCCGTGCGCTGCGCCAGCGCGGGGTCTCGGTGCGAGTTCTCGGCCCATGTGATGGCCCTCCGCCTGAACCCTTCGTCACGCCGCTCGGAAACTCGGTACCCACCGGGGCGAATGGCTCTATAGCGCCCCTGGCTCCGGACCCCGCAGCCCAGCTTCGAACCATTCGAGCGCTCCGAGACGAGGAGTTTAATCTGTTGCATTTGCACGAGCCGATGGCACCCGGTCCCACGATGACGGCCATGTTGATCAAGTCGACGCCCATCGTTGCAACCTTTCATGCAGCCGGGCGCAGTCGGGCCTACGAAGTCTTCAGGCCGTTCACCGCGCGGGGAGCGAACCGTATCGATGTCCGATTCGCTGTGTCCGATGATGCTGAGGCGCTCGCATACAAATCACTTGGCGGAACCTACGAACGGGCGTTCAACGGGGTTGAGGTCGAACGGTTTCGCAGCGAGCCGCGAGCATTGAACGCGACCCCTGTCGTCTTCTTTTTGGCCCGTCACGAAGATCGCAAAGGGCTGGCGGTACTGCTGGAAGCGTTCGCTGGGCTCGAAGCGCCCTGCGCTTTGTGGGTCGGCGGGCTAGGACCCGAGACGACTCGTCTGCGCGAGAAGTTCAGCGGAGATCGCCGAATCGAATGGCTCGGTGAGATCGATGACGACGAGAAGGTCAAACGGATGCGACGAGCGGACATCTTCTGCGCGCCGTCGTTGCATGGCGAATCTTTCGGGATCGTCTTGCTTGAAGCGATGGCAGCCGAAACAACGGTGATCGCATCGGCGCTCTCGGGCTATCGAAAGGTGGTCCAATGTCCGAGTGGCACAGCCGCCGGACTCCTCGTCGAACCCGGGTCGGTGAACGAACTTCGAGCGGGATTGCGTGAACTGCTGAGCGATCGTCAACAACGCGAAGCGCTCGTGAAAGTGGGCTCCGATCGAGTGACCTCGTTTTCGATGGCCAGTCTCGCCGACCTGTACGCCGCCACGTATCGACGGCTTCTCGGCCTCGATGGGCTGGATTTGTGAGCGATGGGGAGTCGCTGGGGCGGCGTCGGTCTATCATGAACTCGCCCAGCTGCTAGAGGAAACCGTGGCCCTTCGTATTCTCGCCATTTTTGCGCTGCCCGTCGTTCTCGTCGCGTTGTTGTTCCTGCTCTTGGGCATCTTCGTGTGGTGGCCGTTCTACGTGCTCATACTTCCCGCTGCGGCACTGGTGTTGTGGTTCTTGTACAACCGCGCCGATCAGTCGGTGTTGAGCAAGCTGGGTGCTCGCAACCTTGGCGAGCGTGAAGGCGACCGGTTCCGCAATACCGTCGAGAACCTCACCTTGAGCAGCGGCATTGACCATCCCAACTTGTTTGTTATCGATTCCGAGGCGGTCAACCTGGCTGCAATCGAAGGCAAGGAACCGGCTCTCGTGGCGACTTCGGGTCTGCTCGAAACTCTCGACGTGATGGAACTCGAGGGCGTTGTTGCCCACGGCCTCACGAAGCTGTCATCTGGAGCGGTCAGCTACGAAACTCTGGCGGCTTCAGCATCTCCGTTAATCACCGGCTGGCAACGCGACAAGGCTCGCGAGTGGGGCTCGGGCGACGCTGGAGTTCTTGCCTATGACATTTCCGGTGTCGGGCTCACCCGGTATCCACCGGGGCTACGTTCCGCTTTGGAGCGAATCGACGGGCGGTCGACCGATATTGCGGGAGGTGAGGCGCTCGGCGCTGCCTGGCTTGTACCTCCTGCGGGACAGCGCGTCCCGCTCGATCATCGAATCGAAGTCCTCTGGGAGTTGTAATGCTCAAATCAATCCGATTCTTCGCGCTCCTTTGCGCGCTCGTATTGCTCGCCTCCGCCTGCGGCGGCGGTGAAGAGGAAGCGCTCGCCGACGAGGCGGTGACGGAGGAGGAGGTCGAGGAGACCACCACCACGACCACGGCTGCACCCGAAACGACTACGACCGCGTCGACGACCACGACCACCGAAGCTCCCACCGGCCCGGCCTTTCCGTTGACCGGCGAGATCATCGATGAAGGCGCGCCGAGCGATCACCCAGCGGTCGTCGTAAAGATTTCGAACAACGACTCGACCGCTCGAGCAGCGATGCTCGGTCTGAACGAGGCAGATGTGGTCTTTGAGGAGCGGATCGAGCAGGAAGCCACCCGTTTCGCAGCGGTGTTCCATTCATCGCTTCCGGCCGAGGTCGGGTCCGTACGCTCGGCTCGGACCTCCGACATCGATATCGTCTCGAATCTCAACAATCCGGTCTTCGCTTTTTCTGGAGCGAACGACGGGGTGAACGCTCAGGTGCGTCAGGCCGAGAACGAGGGCTCTCTGGTTCGAGCCAGCAATGAACTTGCCGACCCGCAGTTCCGTCGGATCTCTGAGTTCAGCGCCCCGAACAACCTCGTGGTCGATGTTGCGGCCCTTCTCGATAAGGCGTCCGATAGTGACGCTCCTGCGCCGATTTTTGATTACAGCGACAACGTTCTTGAACTCGGTGTTGCGTCACCAGGAGCTCGGGTGCAGGCCCGGTCTGAAGCCATCTTCGTGTGGTCCGAAGCCGCCGGCGGCTACCTGCGCTTCGTGAACGGCGAGCAATCGGTGGGACGAAACGGTGCGCCGATCGTGTCGCAGAACGTCGTTGTCATGACAACTACCTACGTCCCGAGTCAGATCGATTCAGCCTCCCGGGATGCAATCACCATCGGTTCGAACCCGGTCACGATCTATTCGAACGGCTCTCGGGTCGAGGGAGTTTGGACTCGCGAGTTCGCTCGGGATGGCTACACGTTTGAAACACCCGACGGTCAGACGATCGGGCTCACCGCCGGCCAAACCTGGGTTTCGCTTACCCCGGCAGGCACTGGTTCCGAACTCGGACAACAGGGCGCCAACGCACTCCTGAATCGCTAATTCTTTCTTGTCGATTCGGCGCATCTGGTGGGATAATTATCCGCTACTCGCAATGGCCCTTCCTCAGAGGTTGTCGGTAGGATTGCCATATGGCTGACGACCCGACCAACAACGCAACTGGAACCCAACTCGTCAAGCGCGGTTTGGCCGAAATGCTCAAAGGCGGCGTCATCATGGACGTCGTCGATGCCGAGCAGGCAAAGATCGCCGAGGATGCGGGTGCGGTCGCCGTAATGGCCCTCGAGCGCGTACCTGCCGACATCCGTGCCGATGGTGGCGTTGCTCGCATGAGCGACCCGGAGATGATCGAGGGCATCCAGGCGGTCTGCACCATCCCCGTGATGGCCAAGGCCCGCATCGGACATTTCGTCGAAGCTCAGATTCTTCAGGCTCTTGGCGTTGACTACATCGACGAGTCCGAGGTACTCACCCCCGCCGATGAAGCGCACCACATCGACAAGTGGGCATTCACTGCACCATTCGTGTGTGGCGCGACCAACCTCGGCGAGGCGCTGCGGCGGATCTCCGAAGGTGCGTGCATGATTCGCTCAAAGGGTGAGGCCGGCACTGGCGATGTCGTCCAAGCCGTCCGGCACCTGCGTTCGATCCTCGGCGACATCAAGAAGGTCACCCAGGCGGACCAAGCCGAGTTGTTCGACTGGGCTAAGCAGCTTCAGGCCCCTTTGCCACTTGTTCGTGAGGTCGCCGAGACCGGCAAGCTGCCAGTACCGATGTTCTGTGCTGGTGGGCTCGCTACCCCTGCTGACGCGGCCCTTGCCATGCAGCTCGGCGCTGAGGCGGTCTTTGTCGGATCAGGAATCTTCAAGAGCGAAGATCCCGCCCCACGGGCCCGTGCGATCGTCGAGGCGACGACGAACTTCAACGATGCGGACATCTTGGCCAAGGTTTCAAGAGGACTCGGGGCCCCAATGACGGGCATCGGCATGGACGAACTCGACGTAAAGTACGAAGACCGCGGCTGGTGATCGTCGGCGTTCTGGCGCTTCAGGGCGCCTTTGCGGCCCACATTGAGAAGCTGAGTGGGTTGGGCGTAGAAACCCGCGAGGTGCGCCTCCCAGAGCATATGGAGGGCGTAGATGCCCTCGTGATGCCCGGCGGCGAATCCACGACGATGTCGATGCTCCTGGACTCCTCCGGGCTCTTTCCGGTGGTCGATGAGCGGCTAGCTGATGGAATGGCTGTTTTCGGCACGTGCGCGGGCATGATCTTGTTATCTGACGACATCCAAGATGGACGGCCCGATCAGCAGAGTTTTGGCAGGCTGGCGATCGCGGTGCAGCGAAATGGCTATGGCCGCCAGGTCGACAGCTTTGAGACCGACTTGACCGTCGAGGGGATGGATGAGCCAGCGCACGGGGTGTTTATTCGAGCACCTCGGATCGTTACGGTCGACCCGTCGGTCACCGTTTTGGCAACCGAACGGGGCGATGCAGTGCTGGTCAGGGAGGGCAATGCGCTTGCGGCGAGCTTCCACCCGGAACTCTCCCAGGACGACCGAATCCATCGGCTCTTTCTAGAATCGGTCGCATAGTAAGATTCGGGTACCGGTCTCTAGGAGAAGTAGACGATGTCGGGTCATTCCAAATGGGCAACCATCAAGCACAAGAAGGGGGCCGCGGATAAGAAGCGCGGCAAGCTCTTCGCGAAGCTCATCAAGCAGGTAGAGGTAGCAGCGCGCACCGGTGGAGGAGACATCGATTCGAACCCCACGCTACGCACGATGTACCGCAAAGCCCGTGACGCTTCGGTTCCCCTCGACACGATCGAACGAGCTATCCAGCGAGGCACGGGCGAACTCGAAGGCGTTAGCTACGAGCCGATTACCTACGAAGGCTATGCCCCCGCTGGCGTGGCGTTGTATGTCGAGGTGCTCACCGACAATCGAAACCGGTCGGGTGCAGATATGCGGTCGACCTTTTCAAAGAACGGCGGTTCCATGGCCGAACCCGGCGCTGTTGCGTGGCAGTTCGAACGCAAGGGCGTCATCATCTTGAGCAGCGAGATCGAGGAAGACGACCTAATGATGGTTGCCCTGGACCACGGTGGGGAAGACCTGGTCGACGAAGGCGACACGTGGCGACTTACCTGTGAACCCACGGATCTCAATGGCCTACGGGACGCGCTCGAAGCCAACGAAATCGCGTTCACGAGCGCTGATCTCACGATGCTGCCCACCTCGACGGTCGAGGTAACCGATGCCGGTGACGCCAAAGCCGTGTTGCGCATGATCGACGCCCTCGACGATCTCGACGACGTCCAAGACGTCTTCGCTAACTTCGATATGCCCGACGACGTACTCCAGTCCGCCGCCGAGGGCTAGCGCCATCACCGAACGGAAACTCTCCCGAGTGGACGAGATCCGCAACCCGTTCTAAAGCTGGCTACTTTGTGGGCCGAATTGGCCTGTTATGCGAAAACGTTTTGCGGCGATGGTCTTTGGTGGACTCCTTCTCGGAGCGTGCGGGTCACCTGCTCCGGTGCCGACTGAGACTGCCGGTGAAACATCGGCAGAGATAGACACTCTCGCATTCGAAGATGGCGAAGAGTCGGAATCGTCACCTGCGGGAAACGTCGGCTCAGCAAGCGAAGAGACGCTTGAGTTTGCAGCCCTGGAGTTTGAGGGCTCGGACATTGTCGCGAGCCTTGAAAGACTGAGCGATGTAGGTCTCGTTGTTGAACATCGGGTGTCTGGTAAGGCCAACGAGACTTCGTACAACACGCGTGAAACGGTCACGGTTGCCTCGGACGGTTCAACGGTGTCTGTCTCTCTCGACGCAACCGAGCTTGGGGACCTCTACGACGAACTCATCCCCGAGGTACTTCAAGCCCAACAGGACGCCGGCGTCGAGTCTCAGAGCATCGGTGTCACCCTCCTCTTGGTCCAAGGCCTCGCCCAAGATCGTGCGGAATACGTCGTGGTCGATGACGCGAGGCTTACCACCGCACGCACCGCACCGCTGCTGTCGCAACGTCTCGATGCGCTCATCGAGTTGACCGAAGAGCACCCGCAGAGCGCCCAAACGGCAGTCGAGGACTTCATTGAGTCCCTCGACCAGGTGTGGATGGAAAGCCCGATTCGGGAGAATGAGCAGCCACACTTCCTGGGTCACGGCCACATCTTGCCCGACGTCATCTCCTCCCAGCTCGTCGAGATCGGCGTGGACGAGACGTTTCAGGTGACCGAGCGAGAAGCCAATAGCGATGGGGTCACGATCATCGGTGAAACTCAGAACGGGACCCAAATAGTCTTCGAGTTCGACGAGGAGAGCCGGATTCGCGAAATAGCCTTCGACCAAACGTCACCGTGGCTCGGATCGATCGAATCTCACGTGGTTTCGATTCGAGAAACTGGACCCGACGACAGCGTCGATCTACCCAGCGAAGACGTCCTTATCACCGAGGAAGAGATATCTGATCAGCTTCTCGCGTTGGCATTTGAGCACTTCCCAGAACTGGTGGAAGAGAATAGACAGGCGCCGGTTGAGTCCGAGTTCCAAACGATCGATAGCGAACTTTCGAGAGGTTCGTAGCACCGGAGAGCAGCGGTTCGCCGAAGCGAGATCAATGAATACTTCTCTGAATCGCGAGTCGTTGAAACGCCATCACGGTGAACGAGTCGTTGATCTCGCCCGTAAGCACCATCTTGATCACGTCCTCCACCGGGACTCGCTTGACCTGGAGATCTTCGGTGTCTTCGGGCTCTGCTTCGCCTTGCGTCAGGTCGGTGGCGAGGAAGGCAACCGCGCTTTCGTCGGTCACCGAGTTGCTCAACCGGATGCCCGATATAAGAGGGGTGAGGGTTGCGGCACGAAGCCCGGTTTCCTCCAAGAGTTCTCGGTGTGCGGCCCCTTCTGGGGATTCGCCCTTCGGGCAGCCACCCTCGGGCATTTCCCAGCTGTACTCGTCGAGGGTGTAGCGGTATTGACCGACGAGCCACGTGTGGTCCTCGTCATCGATGGGAATCACCCCGACGGCGATGTTCTCGAACCGGACCACGCCGTACACTCCGGGCGAGCCACCCGGAGTAGTGACCTCGGAGTGCTCAACTCGAATCCACGGGTTTTCGTACGCGACCTCGGTTGAATGCGTCGTCCAGGGATTGTGGTCCGACAACGCGATCTCGACGCTAGGCGCTTGGCCCGATGATCAAGGTCCCGTTGTGGCCTCCGAAACCGAAGCTGTTCGACATCGATGGGCCGGGGGTCCAGTCACGCGCCTCGCCAACAACAACGTCGATCTTTGGCATGTCCGGGTCGAGGTTCTCGTGGCCGACCGTGGGTGGGATCTTGCCGTGTTGCATGGCGAGAACAACCGCAGCTGCTTCGATGGCGCCAGCTGCGCCGAGCGCGTGGCCGGTAACACCCTTGGTCGAGGTGACGATCGGTGGCGTTGCATTGTCGCCGAAGACCTTCTGGATCGCCTCGGCCTCGGCCGCGTCGTTGAGCGGGGTGGAGGTGCCGTGGGCGTTGATGTGCACGATGTCGGATGCCTTTAGCTCAGCATCGGCAAGGGCGAGTTCCATACAGTTAATTGCACCAGCGCCGCCAGGGGAGGGGGCGGTGATGTGGTGAGCGTCAGCGGTACTTGCTGCACCCATGATCTCGGCGAGGATCGTGGCACCTCGTGCCTCGGCTCGCTCCCATTCTTCAAGAACGAGAACGGCGGCGCCTTCGGCCATAACGAAGCCGTTGCGATCAGCGTCGAATGGCATCGAGCGGTTATTGGCCGACAGCGCCGTCATGTTGCGGAAACCAGCGAGTGCGGTCACCGTGAACGATGCTTCGCTACCTCCAGCGAGCACGGCGTCGCATCGGTCGGTGGCAATCCAACGTGCGCCGTTGCCCACCGAGTGGGTTCCAGCGGCACAGGCGGTGACCGTGTTCTCGGCTGGGCCCTGCCAGCCGTAGCGCATGGAGAGGCCACCGGCGGCAGCGTTGGCCATCATCATCGGTACGAGGAACGGCGACACACGTCGCTCACCTTTCTCGTACCGCTTGATGATCTGCTCCTCAAGGGTGTTTAGGCCCCCGATACCGGTGCCCAAGGAGACACCACGTCGCGTTGGGTCAGCGTCGATTTCGCCAGCTTGTTCGAGCGCCTCCTGCGCAGCAGCGAACGAGAACTGCGCGAACCGGTCGGTTCGGCGAACCTCCTTGGGGTTGTCGAAGAACGGTTCGGGGTCAAAGTCATAGACCCGTCGCTCGATGTCTTCGACTGGGCCTTGGAGACCCGCCCAGAAGGCTTCTTTGCCAGTGCCGCAGTGTGCAAGCACTCCAACACCGGTGACGGCGACGCGACGGAACTTCATTAGAGCTTGCTGGTAATGAGCTCGTAAGCGCCCTTGACGGTCTCGATGCCTTCGAGCTCGTCCTCTTCAACGCTTACGTCAAACTCTTCTTCAAGACCCATTACGAGCTCAACGAGATCGAGGCTGTCAGCGTCGAGATCGTTGGCAAATGAGGCTTCCATCGTGACCTTGTCACCCTCGACCGACAGTACGTCGACTGCGACCTTTTGGAAGCGTGCGAAATTGTCATCACTCATGGTTTGTCTTTCTCCTGAATTGCAGACTGATTGAGCATATTGGATTCTGAGTCAAACACGGCCAGCCGGCGCTAGCCCATGGCCGCCCCGCCATCGACGGGAAGAACCGTGCCAGTAATGTAACCGGCAGCGTCCGACGCGAGAAATGCGACCGCCGCTGCGATGTCCTCGGGAGCACCCATGCGGCCCAGTGGCACGATGCTGGTGAGCGCAGCCCGCTGGTCGTCGGTGAGCTCAGCGGTCATGTCGGTTTCGATCGGGCCGGGGGCAACGACGTTCACGGTGACGTTGCGTGACGCGAATTCTTTCGCCAGTGACTTGGCGAGGCCGTGCAAGCCCGCTTTGCTGGCGGCGTAGTTGGCTTGGCCAGCTTGCCCGCCGATGCCGACGATCGACGAGATGAAGACGATGCGTCCCCAGCGAGGTTTCATCATTCCCTTCACGGCCCGTTTTGCAACCCGGAAACCGCCCGTCAGGTTTGCGTCGATCACGGACGTGAAGTCGTCCTCGCTCATGCGCAGCATCAACCCGTCGTTGGTGATGCCCGCGTTGGAAACTAGGACAGCCACTGGGCCGAGATCGGCTTCGATCTGGCTGAATGCTGCATCGACAGATTCTGCGTCACTCACGTCGCAATGCACGGCGTGCAGGCCCGGCTCGTCGATTGGAGTCGACCGGTAGCTCGCTGCCACCGTGAACCCGGCATCTCGCAGCGCACGCGCTGTCGCGAGACCAATTCCCCGATTGGCGCCGGTTACGAGCGCCACGCGGTCAGTAGTAGTTGATTCAGTCACAGATCTAACGCTTCCTGATCTAGGCGTTGGTGGGCGGATCCCACCGCATAATGGCCGATGCCCAGGTCATCCCGAAACCGAAGCCGCCGAGCAACAGGAGATCTCCTGGTTGGATTCGCTCATCGCGCACCGCAGTGTCCAAGGCGATCGGGATCGTCGCACCCGAGTTGTTCGCGGTCTCGGCGATAGTGACGACGGCCTTCTCTCGAGGAATGTCTAGGCGTTGCGCGATCGAATCGATGATGCGCACATTCGCTTGATGCGGAATGAACCAGTCGATGTCCTCGGCGGTGACGCCAGCGTTCTCCATCGCTGCCTTCGCGGACTTCGTAACGGCCCGGACGGCGGTTCGGAAGACCTCCTTGCCGTCCATCTTCATTACGCCGCCGTGATCGGCGTAGCCGATGTGGCGATAATGACCATCGGCGCCGAGATCAAAACCGAGCAGGGTCTTGTCAGAGTGGCGTTCCAGAACGACGGCTCCTGCGCCGTCGCCGAACAAGATCGCTGTCGTCCGGTCCTCCCAATCCAGCGGGGTACTCATGGTGTCGGACCCGATGACCAAGACCCGATCGAGGCCGGTGGCGATGAGGCCGTTTGCGGCCATCAGGGCATAGGTAAAGCCTGAGCAAACCGCCTGGATGTCGCAAGCACCGCCGCGGATCCCTAGTTCAGCGTGGACGGTGGCCGACGTTCCCGGCATCAACTGATCAGGCGTCGTCGTAGCAACCATCACGAGATCGATATCTTCGCCGGTGAGGCCCGCACATTCGAGGGCCTGTTGGCCAGCGTGAATCGCCATGTCACCGGTCGTGCCACCAACGTGGCGTTGCTTGATACCTGTGCGTTCGACAATCCATTCGTCGCTGGTATCCATCATCTCGGCGAGATCGTGATTCGTGAGAACCTTTTCGGGAAGATTGGCTCCCCAACCGATGATTCGACTTCCGCTCATGATTTGCGCAACCAGGCGATCGGTTGGCGCGCTGTCACCCGTTCACCCGCCAGAGCGAGGAAGCCTTGTACCTCGCCGGAGAATGCGGTGCGCACTTCGGTATCGCCGATAGTGCCAAGGACATCACCTCGGTTGATGCGGTCACCGATCGCCACCGATTCGTTGGGGGTGAAGACGCCGGCTGCTGGCGAAACGACGAGGCGTTCGGTAGCAAACAGCTGCTCCCCCTCGACCGCTGGCGCTGCCGCCTGCGGGGACGTTGCGCTAAGCGACTCGAGCAGCTGATCGACATCGGTTGGCGAGTTCACGGTGATGCGGCTGGCCTCTTTGAGGGTGCGCTTCACCATGCCGGTCAATACCGCACCCGGACCGATTTCTACGAAGGTCGTAGCGCCAGCATCGCCAAGTGTGTGGAGTGCTTGGCGCCACCGCACCGGTGAACACAATTGAGCGTTGAGAAGGCCAGCCCAATCTGTCGCATCGGCGTGCATCATGGCGTCAACGTTTGCCACGACGTTGGTGTCGGCATCGCGGAACTCGATCTGGTCGATGGCCTTCGAGAGGCGGTCACGGGCCGGAGCCATCATGGTGGTGTGGAATGCACCCCCGACAGGAAGTTGCAACGCTCGCTTGGCTCCGAGTTCCTTCGCTAGTGCAGACGCCTCTTCGACGGCAGCAGCCGCACCGGCGATCACGACCTGGCCGGGAGCGTTGTAATTAGCCACCCATACGTCGCCAGCGATGCGAGCACACGCAATGTCGACCTGATCGTCATCCAAGCCGAGAATCGCCGCCATGGTGCCCGGAGCGTCATCTGCGGCAGCCTGCATGGCGTCGCCTCGCTCAGTGACCAGCCGCACAGCATCGGCGTAATCGATCACACCGGCGGCGGTGAGGGCGGTGTATTCGCCGAGGCTGTGGCCCGCATGGCCAGCGGCTTCTGCACCAACCCGTGTCACCGCGTCGAACACGACCATCGACAACACAAAGGTCGACAGCTGGCTGTTGCGTGTCTGGCGCAGCTCGTCGGCATCGGCATGAAGAAGCAGTGCCTCAACGTCTCGCCCGGAAGCCTCGCTCGCCTCCGCCACAAGCTCCCAAGACGGATGGTCCGTCCAGGGTGACCCCATGCCTGGCCCCTGTGAGCCTTGGCCTGGGTACAAGAAAACGATCATTGAGTTACCTCGGTTCCAGCACGCCAAACATAACGTTGGAGGCAACGCTAGGGGCAGTCGCGAAAATCGACCACTTACTCCCTGGTAACAAAGAAACGGCCTCAATCAGGGATTTGTACGTAAAAAGTGACCGTATAGGTCTGTAATCACGTACAAATCTTCCTGTCGACGTATCAGCACGGATAAAGCGCTACGCTCATCTACTGCTATCCAGCCCGGATGGCGGAATTGGCAGACGCGACGGATTCAAAATCCGTTGTCCGAAAGGGCGTGTGGGTTCAAGTCCCACTCCGGGCACGATTCTTCTGATCTGCAAAGCGGCAGCGACTCCGTCGCGATTTTGCCGCTTCGCAGATCAGACTGTTTACGCCGCAATCGCACATTCGCCTCCGGCTCGGTGTGCTCTGCGGATTTTGGATCTCCGGCTGAGAACCTTGCGAGATACTCCTAGCCAGATCGAGGCGTGATCGGGCACACGGAATCTCAGTTCGCGCTCGACATCATGCTCGACGGGTTCGAACGCTTACACCAAGGCGGCTGGACACCCGAAGACCCCCAGCGCTGAGGCACCCGCAGCGCCTCTCTGCACCGCACCGAACTCGCCCAGCAATCTCAGGATTTGACGGGTAGTCGTACAATGCAGCCGTGAAGAAGTCGATGGTGGAGCGGAAGTTGAGGGAGACCGGGGACGAGCTGAAGCGCGTCCGCGAAGAACTTCGCATTGCACACGATCAGCTGGAGTTTCTTGATGGCGAGGTGGAAGAGGCACGAATTCGGGCCATGGTGTCTGAGACTCCCGTTGCTGAACAGGAGATGCATGAGGCCGCTCGACACGCCGATGCGATGAGGCGTCACCATGGCGAACTGCAAACCCGAATGACTCAACTCGAAACGCGCCAAGACGAACTTCTGGACGAAATGATGGGTTCATGACCGCGCCCCGCATTCTCGTCGCCGAAGACGAAGCGATCATCAGACTCGACCTCGTGGAGACACTTGAGGAAGCCGGATACGACGTCGTGGGCGAAACCGGTCGCGGCGACGACGCGCTCCGATTGGTCGGCGAACTCAACCCCGACCTCGCAATCCTCGATGTGCGCATGCCCGGCCTCGACGGCATCGAGGTAGCGAGAGAGATCGTGTCGCAGCGTTCGGCCGCGGTGCTGATCTTGACCGCGTTTGGGCAACGCGAACTCGTAGAGCGCGCCGCCACCGCGGGGGCCTTGGCGTATCTGGTGAAGCCATGGCAGCGCTCCGACCTCATTCCTGCCATCGAGATGGCCCTTGCTCGGCACCGAGAACTTTTGGAGCTGTCAGAGGAAAAGCTCACCCTTGAAGAGCAGCTGGAGACGCGCAAAGTTGTCGATCGCGCCAAGGGCAAGTTGATGGACGAGCACGAGATGAGTGAACAGGACGCCTTCCGGTTCCTGCAGAAAACAGCGATGGGTGCCCGAGACTCGATGCGCTCGGTCGCCGAATCGGTCCTCGAAGGCAACCTCACGCCGTAGACCACTAGTCCCGGACCCGATGTCGGCGATAGGGTCGGGCCGTGGCCAAACCTCTACTGCTCATCGACGGAAACTCGCTCACCTATCGGGCCTTCTTCGCCCTTCCGACCGACATGGCAACGGCATCGGGACAGGTGACCAACGCTGTCTTCGGGTTTACGTCGATGCTGATCAACCTGATGCGGGACCACGAGCCCGAGGGAGTTGCGATCGCCTTCGACCTGCCGAAGCCTACGTTTCGCCACGAACGCAACCCCGAATACAAGGCGGGGCGCGAAGCCGCTCCAGACATCCTCCGCCAGCAGATGGGCCTCGTGCGAGAAGTAGTAGATGCCCTGAACTTCCCGGTGATCGAGTTGGAGGGGTTCGAGGCCGACGACATCTTGGCCACGCTCGCTGAACGCGCGAAGAATGACGGCCGCGACGTCATCGTCGTGACCGGCGACCGAGACGCATACCAGCTCGTCGAGGACCCACACATCAAAGTCCTCTATAACAAACGTGGCGTCTCCGACTACGCGCTCTACGACGAGGCTGGCATCGAGGAACGTACAGGCGTGAAGCCCACGGACTATGTGGCCTACGCGGCGCTTCGGGGCGACAAGTCCGACAACCTCCCGGGTGTCCCTGGGGTGGGGGAGAAGACCGCTGCCAAACTGATCAACAAATACGGCGGCATCGATGGCATTTACGAAGCGGTCGAAGACCAGACGCCAAAGCTCAAACAGAATTTGGCGGAGAACGAGGAGCAGGTCCGGTTAAACCTTGAACTCATGCCACTCGTACGCGACGTCGCAATCGATGTCGAGCTGGAAGATCTGCAGCCAGGTGAACCAGACCACGAAGAGATCAAACGCCTGTTTGACTTCCTCGAGTTCCGAACCTTGTACGACCGTCTTTCCGAAGTGATTGGTGGGGGAGTCGTCGCAAGTGCGGCGCGCGAGGTACTCGAAGCGGAGGTCAGCGTTGCCTCCGACGCAAAGACTGTTGTTAAGGCGCTAAAGCCACTTTCCAAAGCAACGGTGGCCATTGGATTCGGCGACGACCCCGATGCGGGCATGGCCGTCGTAACCGATGGCGCGGTCGCCGACGTGATGTGGATCAAATCCGACCTTCTCGACGATGGCGATGTGGTCACTGCCATCAACGCGTTGGGGGACAAGCATGGCGTTGCGCTCCACGATGCGAAGCCCTTTCTTCGCGGGTGGCAGGAAACACACAGTGCGATCCCTGATCTGACACTCGATACGGCAATTGCTGCATACCTGCTCGATCCAGCTGACTCGCAGTATGTGCTCAGCGAAGTATTGGAGCGTTACACCGCGTACGAACTTCCCGAGGCGACCGTGGCTGAATCAGGCCAACTGGACTTCGGTTCGCTCGACGACGAACCCCAAACCGATGTGTCGCTGCTCGCCGCTCGCAATGCGCTCGCTGTGCACGCGCTGATCGCGCCGCTACGGGCTGCGATGGATGCACAGGGATTGCTGACGCTCAACGACACCATCGAAGTTCCGCTGATCGAGGTACTCGCTCGAATGGAAGCGGTAGGCGTGGGGGTCGATGTTGCTGAACTGACCCGCCTACGAGATCACCTCACTTCGGAGGTCGACCGACTCCGCGGGTTGATTCACAAGGACGCAGGGGAAGAGTTCAATGTGAACTCCACAAAGCAGTTACGCGAGATCCTGTTCGAGCACCTAGAACTCACCCCGCAAAAGAAGACCAAGACCGGCTACAGCACCGACGCTGCATCGCTCGAAAAACTGCGCGGCGAGCACCCGATCATCGAGCATCTCCTCGAGTACCGAGAGGTGGAGAAGTTGCGCTCGACCTATGGGGTTGGGTTGCTGAACGAGGTGGGGGAGGGTGACCGCATCCGCGCGACCTTCAACCAGACGGTTGCCCGAACCGGTCGACTGAGCTCCGATGCGCCCAACCTGCACAACATTCCGGTGCGTTCCGAAATGGGTCGCGCCTTCCGCAAGGCCTTCGTTCCAGCCGATGGCTATGAGCTGCTCGTAGCCGACTACAACCAGATCGAGCTCCGTTGCATCGCGCACCTCGCGGAGGACCCGGGCCTGGTCGGTTCGTTCGAAGCAGGCGACGACATCCACAACGCAACCGCCAGTCGGGTTTTCGATGTCGACGCCGACGACGTCTCGATCGATCAGCGCTCGAAGGCCAAGATGGTCAGCTACGGGCTGGCCTACGGGATGGAGGCCTACGGGCTAAGCCAGCGCCTGGCCATACCGGTCGAGGAGGCAGCCGAGATACTTAAGGCCTACTTCGAAGCCTTCCCCGCAGTGCGTGAGTACATGGACCGAACGGTCGCCGAGACCCGACAGCGCGGTTACACCGAAACGCTGTTTGGGCGGCGTCGAAAGATCCCAGAACTCGCATCCTCGAACTTCCGCATTCGTCAGGCTGGTGAACGTCAGGCGATGAACGCCGGAATCCAAGGCCTTGCAGCAGACATCTTCAAGGTGGCCCTGGTGAACCTTGACGAGGCCCTCCGATCCGACGAGTACGAATCGCGGCTCATCCTTCAGGTCCACGATGAGGTGATCTTGGAAGTCACTGCCGACGAACGAGACCACATGGCCACCATGACGACCGAGATCATGGCCGACGCGTTTGACCTCCGCGTTCCACTCGAGGTGAACCTGGCGTTCGGCCCTAGCTGGGCCGAAGCTAAAGCCTAGAAAACGCGAAAGAGCCGGCGCCCCGAAGGACGCCGGCCCATCGCCAAATCTCAAGCGAACCCTATTGCTTGAGACAGATCACTTAGTCGATACGGGTGATTTCGACGTAGGCGATGTTGTTGTTGTTGTCCCAGTCCTTGGAGTCTGGGATGTCGCCGACACCCTGGAGGGTGCGGTGTACACGGATGACGCCGTCCTCAGCGAGTGCTGGGTTGGTGTCGAAGGTGCCTTGGCCAGATCCGCCACAGAATGGCGCTGGAACGAGGTCCGAGAGAAGCTCGGTGTTGACCTCGGTACCTGCGTCATATCCACGGAGGTCGTAGGTGACGGTTTCGCCTACACCGTTAGGCAGGTTCTTGGCTCGTGAGCCAGCGAATCCGTCGTTGGTGCAGATGATCATCGACACGAGGCTGAACTTGCCCTCGGTGGTGCTGAACTCGCCACTTGCGGACACACCTGGTGCCAAAGGTGCGTTGTCAGCACCTGGGGCGAGCGTGTCGTTGAAGAGCACGCCCGATACACCGTTGCCGGTTCCGTCAACTGCGGCTGCCAGTTCTGCTGCGAGTACTGGCACTGCGCCGTTTTCAGCTACTGCCTGAACGCCAGGGGTTGCCGTTCCACGAATATCGAAGACCGACACGTCATTGCTGTGAAGCGCAACGTTTGGCGGGGTGAAGTACTGACCGGTGGTGTTGTTCACGAATGTGATCGCGTAGGTCGGTACGTCGTCAGCAGGTGCCGGAGCCGGAGCTGGTGCTGGTGCATCAGTAGCAACGCGGGTGATCTCTACGTAGGCGATGTTGTTGTTGTTGTCCCAGTCCTTGGAGTCTGGGATGTCGCCGACACCCTGGAGGGTGCGGTGTACACGGATGACGCCGTCCTCAGCGAGTGCTGGGTTGGTGTCGAAGGTGCCTTGGCCAGATCCGCCACAGAATGGCGCTGGAACGAGGTCCGAGAGAAGCTCGGTGTTGACCTCGGTACCTGAGTCATAGCCACGCAAGTCGTAGCGGATGGTCTCGCCATCGACATCTGGAAGGTTCTTGGCTCGTGAGCCAGCGAATCCATCGTTGGTGCAGATGATCATCGACACGAGGCTGAACTTATCCTCGTCGGTGGTGAATGTTCCGCTTGCGCTGACTCCTGGTGCCAAAGGTGCATTGTCGGCACTTGGGTCGAGCGTGTCGTTGAAGAGCACACCCGATACACCGTTGCCGGTTCCGTCTACTGCG
>CAYUKM010000014.1:0-34117 GCA_964445255.1 uncultured Acidimicrobiales bacterium | reverse complement strand
TTCGAAGGAGGCTCGCGCGTGTTCGGTTTCCCAGGCATGAATCCGGGAACGCAGCTGCATGACACGTCCGCGCTGACCTTGGACCTCGGCGGCCATATCGTTGCGCCGAATGCCGGTCTCTTCGTGGCGATCGGCGAGCGTTTCGAGATCCCCGGCAACCGAGGCGACTTCTGCGGCGACCGGCTCGAGGTCTGCACCGAGGAGATCAACATCGATACGAAGCGCGAACGGGTCGAGTCGATCGAGGTTCTGTGCCAGCTCGGCCAGCCGTTCTCGGCCGCTGGCCACCTCCCAACCCTCTGCCTCCCGGGCATCGGCGGCGTTGAGGCCAGAAGCGATGCGCTCTCGGGCCTCGCGATGCATCGCTGCCAGCTCGTCGGGCTTTCCGCGGAGCTCATCCATTAGCTCCTCTAGGACACGAACCTTCTCCGAAGCCACCTCGGCGTGACCCAACGCTTCCTTCGCGTGCCCGTTGACCTCTCGTTGGTCCTCGATGCTCATCCGTGCCACGTCGTCAGCCATGACTTCGGAAACCGGCGACCATGCTTCGTAGAGATAGCGAGATGCCTCGGCGGCTTCGGTTTGGGCGGTGTTCATCCGGCTCATGGCGTTCCCGGTAATTCGACCACCGACCACTACGGCCTCTTGCTCAGCGTCATACCAGCGAGCTTGCACGGCGGTGACCTTCGATGAGGCTTCCGCGAAGGTACCGCTTGCTAATTCACCACGAGCTGTCGTGGTGCGTCGTCGGGTGTACAACCATGCGCCACCACCCACTACGGCCGCGGTGCCGAGCACACCACCCGCGATCGCACCTCCGGCGCTCGTCGGAATGGTGTCGAGCCCTTCGACCGTGCTTCCGATGCCCGAGGATAGACCGGCACCGATCTCGCCGTTCGCAAAGAAGACGTTCATCCGGCCAACGATGTCGTTGGCGTCGTCGTCTAGGCGCTCATCGAGATCGTCCCCGTAGGAAAGCACCGTGAAGCGGTCCCCTACCGAAACTGCGAGCAAAACCACATTGTCTGCAACGTTGTTGGGGCTGTCGAAGATCTGCGGGCACGCAACGCTCACTTCCCCTGCCAGCACGGCCTCGAGGTTGGAGCCGGTCGATGACAGTTGCGGGGTGGCGTACACCGCGAAGTCGACCCCGGTCGCTTCCTCTGCTGCTTGCACCGCTGCCCGAAGCCCTGCTGCGTCGGTCACCCCTACCTCGTCGATGAGATCGCAGGCCTCTTGGGCGCCTGCTGGCGCAGCGACGACGACCATGACGCCTAAGACGAGGAACAGCACACTCAAGATTCGGCCGACCTGCAGACAGTTTCTCAAACACATACCAATGACAGTAGCGGGTGTGAATCGGCCCGAACCTTTCAACCACTCGGGCCCTCAATCTCACAACGCAATAGCTGCGTTCTAGCTCAATTGCCCTGCCATTTATTGCGGCAACAGCTTGCTCAAGCTGCTTGGCGAGTTCCTCACCGAGGGTGCCCGCGTATGTGGAAGGGCAAAGTTTTGACTTGATAATCATCAAATAGTGGCGCCACAACCCCTAAAAGTGGTGTACCGGGCGGTAACTCGCGACAATTTTAGTAAATCAACCGTCTAATGGATCGTGGAAAAAGAACAGACCCTCGTGGCGGAAACCTGGGTATCGGAGCTGGAACTGAGCCGATCGCAGAAGTCGGGCGTAGCGATCTCGCTCGTACTCGCGGTTGCATTGGCGGTCCTACTCGCGGTCGTGTTGGTAGGCCCCGTGCTAAACATCCTTGGCCTTCAGGCCATCGGCGCCTAGGTAGGATTTACCGGAATCAGCGCTTCCTGAAGGAAGCGCAACAACTCCGTACGCCGCTCGGCGAGGTTTCTTAGGCTTGGTTCGATGCCCATCGCGCGCAGCACTTCAACCTCTGTCGCCACTCCCATGATCGTGGAGTAGAGCGAGAAGAGCAGGAGTCGAGCGTTGTCGCCGACCACTCGTCCATCGTTGAGGGCCTGCTCTAACGACGATTGCGCGGCTTGGATGTGTCCCTCAAGTCGGCCCGACAACTGCACCGCCACGGTCGACCCGGGACGCGACGCCTCGCGCAACAATCCGAGCAAGGCAGGCCGTTGTACCGCGAGGCGAAAGACCACACGCACCGTTCCCTCGACCTGATCCCAAACATCACCACGACCCACGACCGCATCGAGTTCCTCAATAAAGCGATTTGCCGCCTCGTCAATCACAGCGGCGAAGAGCGCGTTCTTCGATTTGAAGTGATAGAGGATCGACTGCTTACGTAACCCGAGCTCGCGGGCGAGCGCATCAAGAGAGGTTCCATCGACTCCTCGAGTACCGAATGAATCGAGCGCAGTGTCGAGGATTCGCTGTCGCGTGGTGGGCTCGCTCACAAGGCCCTACCATAAGTGACGAGAAAGCTCTCTACCAATTGGTAGAGAGCTTTGGTCTAGTGGTAGAACGGGAACCAGTGATCATCGAGAATCTTGCAGGAAAGCGCATCGCAGTAACCGGTTCGACCGGTTTTCTCGGGACTGCCCTTATCGAACGTCTCGTTCGTAGCGTTCCCGACTGTGAACTAATTCTGCTCGTACGTCCAGGGCGTCGAGGAGCCCAAGCTCGCGTGGATCGCGATGTGCTCAAGAACGACGCGTTCAAAGGCCTGCGAGACGAGATGGGCAAGGAAGCATTCGATGAGGTGTGCGCTCGACGTATTAGCGCGGTCGCTGGCGATGTCGGCACCGACGGCCTGAATCTGGTCGGTGAGGATTTGACGACTTGGCTCAGCGCAGATGTGATCATTCACTCCGCGGCCACGGTCTCATTCGACTCGCCGCTCGATACAGCCGTCGAGGTCAACCTCCTCGGGCCACAACGAATCGCAAACCTATGCAACGAGCATGGCGTCGCTCCCCACCTGGTCGCGGTGTCGACGTGCTACGTAGCTGGTAGTCGGCGAGGTAGAGCTCCCGAACAACTCGTCGATGAAAGCCCCTACTTTGTCGACGTCAATTGGCGACGCGAAGTCGATGCTGCACGACGCAACCGCGAAGACGAAGAAAACGCGAGCCGTCAACCTGAAAAACTCCAACAGTTCCGAGATGAAGCGCAACGAGAACTCGGCGCCGTCGGAACACCAGCGCTGGCCTCCAAGACCGAGAGCATCCGTCAGGCTTGGGTAACCGCTCAGATGGTCGAGAACGGGCGAGCACGAGCGAGTTCGCTCGGCTTCCCCGACGCCTACGCATACACCAAAGCACTCGGCGAGCTAGCCCTCGTCGAAAGTCGCGGCGACATCCCCGTGTCGATCGTTCGTCCGTCGATCATTGAATCCGCGTGGTCCGAGCCTCATCCAGGTTGGATCCGCGGTTTCCGCATGGCCGAGCCGGTCATCATCTCCTACGCCCGAGGCCTTCTCAGCGAATTCCCTGGGGTGCCCGAAGGCGTCGTCGACGTCATTCCCGTCGACATGGTGGTTGCCGCACTCATTGCCGTGGCCGCGCGAGGCCCAAAGGAGTCAGGCCCCGACGTCACCCAAGTCGCCTCAGGCTTCGCGAACCCGCTTCGATACAAGAACCTCGTCGACTACGCCGAAGAGTGGTTCACCGAAAACCCGATCTACGACGAGCTCGGCCAACCGATCGCCGTAGCTGCATGGCAGTTCCCAGGGCGCGGTCGAGTCGAACGCCAACTGCGACGTGCACGCACCAGTCTTGAACGAGCCGACGCCGCCCTCGAAAAGTTGCCGTTGCGCGGCCGGACCGCCGAGTACGCCATGCAGCTTCAGGCCCGCAAAGAACTACTCGACCAAGCGTCGGGCTACGTGGAGCTCTACGGGGCGTACGCCGAGTGCGAAGCCATCTATGGTCTGGAGAATCTCCTCGGCCTATGGAATGAACTCTCCGAGCAAGATCGGGCAAACTTCGGTTTCGACCCTCGGGTGATCGACTGGAAGCACTACGTGCAGAACGTGCACCTTCCGTCGGTCGTCAGACAGGCCCGCGCCAAGACGACGCCCGGAAAGAAGACCGGCCCAACCCGCAGCACCCGTCTTCGTTCGCAGGTACTTTCGCCCGACCGCCAGATGGCGGTGTTCGACCTGGAGAACACCCTTATTGCGAGCAACGTCGTTACGTCGTATGCATGGCTCGCCACCCGCCACCTACCACCCAGCGAGCGGCTAGCGTTCGCTGCCCGGGCCCTCGCTCAAGGTCCAGGTTGGCTCGCCCTCGACCGCAAGGACCGATCCGATTTTCTCCGGAGCTTCTACCGCAACTACAAGGGAGCGTCGGTCGATCAGATCGATGGCGACGTTCGCGAACTTCTCAGCGACTACCTCCTGACGAAATCGTTCCCGGCGGCGATCCGTCGGGTTCGAGCCCACCGCGAACTCGGTCACAAGACGCTGCTCATCACTGGAGCGCTCGACTTTGTGATCAAGCCGCTCGAACCGCTCTTCGACGACATCATCTCGGCCAAGATGGGTATGACCGAAGCCGGCCGCTACACCGGCGGCATGACATCGGTGCCGCCCACAGCGGAGAACCGCTACCAAGCACTGGTCGACTTCTCGGCAGCCAATGACATTGACTTGCGCGAATCGGTTGCCTACGCCGACTCGTCGAGCGACCTCCCGATGTTGGAGGCGGTTGGCTTTCCCGTAGCCGTGAACCCCGAAACCAAGCTCGCCAGCATCGCCCGTAAACGCGGGTGGCTGGTCGAAGATTTCGCCAAGCAGTCGGGTGCACCCGCCCGACCAATCCCGCTCGCACCACGAACCGGTGCCCGTCCCGAACCGATCTTGAGCCGCATGATGAACATCGGCTCCGGAGTCGCCAAGGAGAAGACCCGCCGATGAGTCCTCGTAAAGCCCCCCGCCCGGGATTGGTGCTCGATGTCGATGCTTCGACTCCCCCGGTGCTGTTTCACCATGGCGAGAACTTCCGCATGGAGAAGCTACCGGTCGGACGCTCACGCATCATTTATCCGGCTGAACCGCTCCGCGGACTCGAACACCCCGACCAAGCCATCCGTGACGCGTTGGAGAACCCGATCGACTCCGATCCCCTGCGCGCGCTCATGTTCCCCGACATGAAACTCACCATAGCGTTCGACGACATCAGCTTGCCGCTCCCTCCGATGCGCAAGCCCGATGTCCGCCAGCGGATCATCGAAGCGGTCCTCGATATCGCGGCCGAGGTCGGCGTAGACGACGTGCACCTCATCGCTGCGTTGGCACTGCATCGCCGAATGACTGAAGACGAGCTACGCCACGCGGTCGGTGATCGCGTGTACGACGCGTTCGCACCGAGTGGGCGCCTGTACAACCACGACGCTGAAGACCCAGATGGCATGACTCATCTCGGCGCGACCAATCACGGTGAAGAGGTCCAGCTCAACACCCGAGCGGTTGAGAGCGACCTCACGGTGTACGTGAACATCAACCTGGTGTCGATGGACGGTGGCCACAAGAGCACGGCCACCGGCCTGTCGGGCTACACGGCGCTTCGCCATCATCACAACGTCGACACCATGCGCAAGTCCACGTCGTTCATGGATCCGCCCAACTCGGAGCTGCACACGAAGAACTGGCGCCAGGGCGATGTGATCCGCAACGCGGGCATCAAGATCTTCCAGATCGAGACCACGATCAACAACAACACCTTCGGGGAGACCGGCCCGCTCTCGATGCTGCAAAAGCGCGAGTGGGAATGGACGGGTCGCGACCGGGCACAGTTCCTCGCGATGCAGGGCGGCCTTCGCTATATGACTCCGGGAGCACGCAGGAAGGTCTTCCAGAACTGGAAAGCCCCTTACGAACTCACCTCGGTCCAAGCTGGCGAGATCGAAGCCACGCACAAGATCACAACGGAGAACACGCTTAAGCAGCACCTCGTTCCGGTTGAAGGCCAGACCGATATTTTGACGATGGGACTGCCTTACATCTCGCCGTACAACGTCAACTCCGTGATGAACCCGATCCTGGTGATGGTGCTCGGCATGGGTTACTTCTTCAACCTGTATCGAGGAAAGCCACTGGTGAAGAAGGGCGGCGTAGTGATCATGAGTCATCCGACACCGTGGGACTTCCACCCCGTACACCACCCGAGCTACATCGACTTCTTCGAGCAGGTCCTTGCTGACACGACCGACCCCATCGAGATCGAAAAGAAGTACGAGAAGCAGTACGCAGAAGACGAGTGGTACCGCCATCTGTATCGAACGAGCTACGCCTATCACGGCGTGCATCCGTTCTACATGTGGTACTGGGGCGCGCACGCGATGGAACACGTCGGCCAGACCATCATCGTTGGAGGCGACCCCAAGGCCGTTCGCCGCCTCGGTTTCCGCCCAGCGTCGACACTGCAGGACGCGCTGGAAATGGCCACCGACACGGTCGGTCCACAGCCGACGATCACCCACTTCCACAACCCGCCCATGCTCATGGCAGATGTGAAATGAACGAGCCGGTTTCACCACTGCGCAAATACCGCGACCGCATCACCCGAGAACTAGCTGGCCGCGACGTCCCTGTCGTCGGCAAGCTGCGCCGACCATTGCAGTCCCTGCCTTTCCCCTACACCGCACCAACGGTGCCCCAGACGGTCGAGATGCCGCCGAAACCTGGGAAGACCGGCACCGACTTCCCTACCGATTGGGCTCGCACGGAACCGGCGAGACGCACTCGAGCCGTACTCCTAGAAACGATGGTCAAGCCCGTTATGGCCGGACTCGCCCAACCCACGGTGCACGGCCAAGATCGGTTGGACGGCCTTAGCGGTTCCGTCATCTTCGCAGCGAATCATCACAGCCACCTAGACACCCCCTTGCTACTGACCGCGCTACCAACGCCGTTTCGCTACAAGGTCGTGATCGGCGCAGCCGCCGACTACTTCTTTGGGACACGAGTCACCGGTGCCCTATCTGCGCTGGTTATCGGCGCGATACCGATCGATCGATCTCGCGTCAGCCGAACCTCGACCGACCTCGCCCGAGACCTCATCGACGAAGGCTGGAGCCTCGTGGTGTTCCCTGAAGGTGGACGAAGCCCCGACGGGTGGGGGCAGCCTTTCCGAGGTGGCGCAGCGTTCATCGCCCAGCGAGCCGGCATCCCTGTCGTGCCGGTCCACCTCGAGGGCACCGGGCGCATCCTGGGAAAGGGCAACTCACGGCCCACACCCAGCCGAACCACGGTGACCTTCGGCGAACCACTGCGGTGTGGTGAGGGCGAAGATGCCCGAGCATTCAACGAACGGATCGAGTCCCGGGTTGGCGAACTGGCCGATGAGGCCATGACCGACTGGTGGTCGGCACGCAAACGCGCCCATGGCGGCGAAACGCCTCCGCTGACCGGTCCGCGAACGGCATCATGGCGTCGAGTTTGGGCGCTCGATGATTCAGCGCCGAGCCGTCGACGCCAGCGTCGGACCTGGCCGCGCTAGCTGATTCCGCTACACGCGACGAACGCCGACGCCTCGATCGGTTCAAGTCCCAGCCCGAAGGTGTCAGCTACGAGCACGACATGATCCGCTTCCGCAGAGATGATGTGGTCGACCACACACGTTGCGTTGTCGAGGCTACGACCAAGCCGAACGAGGTTTGCGATCGCCTCCGTACGAAGTTCGCTTAGAGGCCCAGCCGCCTCTAACGCTGCGTCGAGTTCGCTCTCGACGGCTTCGAACTCCGAACCTTGCTCAATGGGACGCTCGACCGTGAAGCCCGATTCGCTGGCGGCCTCCACTTGTTGCCCGGCCACCTCAATCTCGGCTTCGGGGATGATGCAGCGGTTTCGAGCGTTCACCAACGCGTCGCGTTCGACATCGCCGCGCTCGATTCGCGGGTCGGCGGCATCGAGTTCATCTAGTAGTACCAACGTGTCGGCAATACACGTTGCTTCGGCGGTCGTAGCTCCCGTTGTTTCCAACGCGATGATTGCGCTAGTGCGATCGATCGGCTCGGCTCCACCACACGCAGTCGCCCCGATTGCAATCGCCGCAAGCGCAGCAATGAGGCGAAAACGGTAAGACCACATTCGCCTCCAGTCGGCACTAGAGGCCCGTGTAGTGAGTCCACATAGGGACAGATTCCCATGGACGAGTGATTTCGCTTGCGCCATTTCGCGATGACCCATTGCAAACAGAGATAGACTTTCGCTGTTTGTTTCGCTCTCTACGAGGTGACCCGTGGCCGTTTTTGCCCATACTCCAATCGAACTCATCAACGAGGTGTACAGCACCCTTGACGACCGTCTTGCGAAAGGGCGTGAACGTCTCGGCCGAGCACTGACGTTGACCGAGAAGATCCTGATCAACCACCTCGACGACGTCGACAACGGTGGTATGGAACGAGGCGTGTCCTACACCGACCTCCGCCCCGATCGTGTCGCTATGCAAGACGCAACCGCACAGATGGCATGGTTGCAGTTCATGACCGCTGGTCTTGAACAGACTGCTGTTCCGACCACGACCCACAGCGATCACCTGATTCAGGCTCGTGTCGATGGCGAGACCGATCTCGCCGTCGCAGTCGTCACGAACGAAGAGGTCTACGACTTTCTCGAGCAGGTAAGCGCCAAGTTCGGCGCTGGCTTCTGGGCACCCGGTTCGGGAATCATCCACCAGGTTGTTCTGGAGAACTACGCGTTCCCCGGCGGCATGATGCTCGGCACGGACAGCCACACACCAAACGCCGGCGGTCTCGGCATGATCGCGGTCGGTGTCGGCGGTGCCGATGCGGTCGACGTCATGACCGGTTTCCCGTGGAACGTTCGTTGGCCAAAGGCCATTGGGGTGCACCTCACCGGTGAACTCGCCGGATGGGCCGCACCGAAGGACGTGATTTTGAAGGTCGCCGAGATCCTCACCGTCAAGGGTGGAACGGGAGCGATCCTTGAGTACTTCGGGCCTGGCGCGGAGAGCCTGTCGGCTACCGGCAAGGCCACGATCTGCAACATGGGCGCCGAGATCGGTGCGACCACATCGCTGTTCGCCTACGACGACGCCACCAGCCGCTATCTGAAGGCCACCGGTCGCGAGGAAATCGACGACGCCGCACGCGCTGTCGCCCACCATCTCCGCGCCGACGACGAGGTCTTCGCCAACCCTGGCGAGTACTTCGATCAGGTCATCGAGATCGACCTGTCGACCCTCGAGCCGCTCATCAACGGGCCGCACACCCCCGACCTCGCTCGCCCACTCGGCCAGCTCGGCGCAGACGCCGAGCTCAACGGTTGGCCGAAGGAAATCTCTGCAGCGCTCGTCGGTTCGTGCACGAACAGTTCCTATGAGGACATCAGCCGTGCCGCATCGATCGCTCGACACGCCGCAGCCAAGGGCCTCAAGGCCAAGGTGCCGTTCATGGTGACTCCAGGTTCGGAGGCCACGATGCTCACGATCCAGCGTGACGGATTCTTGCAAGACCTCGAAGCCATCGGGGGCGTAGTCCTCGCGAACGCATGCGGCCCATGCATCGGCCAGTGGAAGCGCGACGATCGCGAAGGCTTGGAAGGGACGCCAAACACCATCGTCACCAGCTACAACCGCAACTTCCCGAAGCGAAACGATGGCGACCCTGCCACGCTCGCCTTCGTGACCTCACCGGAGACGGTCGTCGCTCTCGCGCTCGCTGGCACGGTCGAGTTTGACCCGGGCAGCGACACGCTGACCAATGACGCAGGCGAGGAGGTCAGCCTCTTGGTCGACGCCGCGATCGAATTGCCGAGCGGAGGCTTCGAGGACGGAACCTCGATGTTCATCGCTCCCCCGGAAAAGGGTGGAGACATCGAGGTCACCGTCAGCCCAACCTCGGATCGAATCCAACTGCTGACTCCATTCCCTGCGTGGGACGGCAACGACTACGCCGAACTGCCCATCCTGGGCAAGGGCACCGGCAAGGTCACCACCGACCACATCTCGATGGCTGGACCATGGCTCAAGTACCGAGGCCACCTCGAGAACATTTCGGGCAACCTCTACCTCGGGGTCGTGAACGCATATACCGGTGAGCCCGAGTTTGCGGTCGACCCGAGCGATGGCGAGACGAAGAGCTACCCGGACATCGCCAAGAGCCTGCATGAGAAGGGCATCAACTGGGTGTTCATCGGCGAAGAGAACGTCGGCGAAGGATCGAGCCGCGAACACGCCGCGATGGAGCCTCGCTTCCGCGGCTGCCACGCGGTGTTTGCGAAGTCGTTCGCTCGCATCCACGAGACCAACCTCAAGAAGCAGGGCGTCCTCGCGCTGACGTTCGCTGACCCGGCCGTCTGGGACACGATCGGCGAAGGCGACACGATCTCGATCACGGGGCTGTCCGAGCTGGCACCGAACAATCCCGTGACGTGTGTTCTTCACAAGTCCGGAGGCGACACGGTCGAGTTCACAGCGAACCATACGCTTTCGCAGGACCAGATCGAATGGTTCCACGCAGGTAGTGCACTGAACCTGATCCGCCAGCAGACCGCCAAGTAGCAACTCCGAACGTGGATCTTCGCCAGCTAAACGCCCTTGTAGCGGTCTCGGAACATCGCAGTTTCTCGGCCGCAGCGCGAGCGTTGCACACGGTGCAGTCCAACGTTTCAACACACGTTGCACGCCTCGAACGCGAACTCGACGCGATATTGGTCGATCGGCGCAACGGAGAACTGACATCGGAAGGCGAAGCGGTGGTCCTGCGGGCCTTGCGCATCAAAGCCGAGCTTTCAGCGATTCCCGCGGACATCTCGGCGTTGCGAGACGACATTCAGGGCACGGTTCGCTTCGGGATCATCGGAACGACGGGCCGCTGGCTGGTCCCCGCCTTGCTCGCCGCACTCAAGGAAGACTACCCCGGTGTACGTCTCGTCGTCGTCGATGCGACAACTACGGGCCTGCTGCCCCAGCTCCAAAGCGGGCAGCTCACGTTGGCGGTGCTCAACCTGCCGCTCACCGAACCAGAGCTGACCAGTGAACCACTCTTCGATGAGGAACGAATTCTGATCGTGCCTACCGGCCACCCGCTCGCAAAGAAGGAACGGGTGGACCTTGACGAGCTATCCGAGCATGAGCTCGTGTTGCCACCGGTTGGAACCCAGTTTCGAGCCGAGGTCGATCAAGCCGCCGAAGAAATTGGCGTGACCCTGCAACCGGTCGCCGAACTCGACGGTATGCGCCTTCTCGCCTCGCTCGCGTTCCAAGGGTATGCACCGGCGCTCGTTCCGGCCTCGGCCGCGCCGTTTGGAACTGGCGACCAATGGTCGATCGTCCACGTGGACGGCATGACCCCGCGCAGCGTAGGCCTCGCCTACCGACGTTGGACCACGCTCCCGGCACCTGCACGTGCCGTTCAAGAAGTAATCGGAAGAGTCGTCACCGATCGCGGCGGTCAACAAGAGGGCCTCAAAGTCACGGTGTCGTCTGTAGCCTCGGAGGACTAGGCTCTCGCCGATGGTTACGACCGAAACCGAGCTACCGAGCTCCCTTGCGATAGTTAGCGGGGGCGACGGTCGACGCCGACTCGTCGTGCGAATCGCTGACCACGCAAACGTCGCGCTGACCAGCCTCGATGCCGACCTGATCGCCGACGGCGCCAAACGCGCCCTCGATCTCAGTATCCCGTTCGTGTGCGAATTTCGGGCGAACGGGCCGGCCGCAGATGAAGAACTAGCCGTCACCTTCGCGGTCGGCCATGCGGCTCGCAATCTCACGAGCTGTTCGGGTCGTGTACCGCTCATCGCGATCCTCGACGGTGATGCCGTGGCGGGACCATCGCTGCTGCTCGGCTTGTTCGACTTCGTCATCGTCGTCGCTGAAAGCCACGCGTTTGTCAGTGGCCCGACGATGGTAAGCGAGTTCACGGGAGTCGATCTCAACCGCACCGAACTGGGCGGCACGAACGTTCTCAATGGCGACGCGGGTATCGCATCGATGATCGCGAACGATCTCGAAGAGGCTCACGAACTTGTCGATGAACTGCTCGAGTTCTTGCCTGCCAACAACCAGGATGCTCCGCCGCCACTGCCGTCGGGGGATCCAATCGCTCGACCCGTTCCTGAAGCTGGCGAGATCATCCCTGAGTCACCCACGGGAGCGTATGACGTACGCGATATTGCAAGCGTCATCGCCGATGACGGACATTTCGTCGAGCTGCGGCAGGGATTTGCGCCGAACCTGGTGACCGGGTTCGCGGCGATTGGTGGGATTGCGGTGGGCATCGTCGCAAACCAGCCGATGGCAATCGCCGGAACACTCGACATCCCCTCCTCACAGAAGGGCGGCCGCTTCGTCGCATTCTGCGACGCGTTCAACCTGCCACTCGTGACGCTCGTCGACACGTCGGGTTTCTATCCCGGCAAAGACCTCGAGTGGCGCGGCATGATCCGTTACGGAGCGCAGCTGGCGTTCGCCTATGCCAGAGCTACCGTGCCGAGAATCAACGTCACCCTTCGAAAGTCCTATGGCGGCGCTTACATCGTGATGGACTCCAAATACATGGGCAACGACCTCGTCTTCGCCTGGCCCACCGCAGAGATCGCAGTAATGGGAGCCAAGGGCGCGGTGGAGATCTTGCATCGCAAAGCAACCTCGGAGGAACGTGTCGAACTCGAGGCCGCGTATGAGGAGCGGCTACTCAACCCATACGTTGCGGCCCAGCGTGGTTCGGTCGATGCGGTGATCACGCCCGAGAGCACCCGCAAAGAGGTTGCCGAAAGCCTCCAGTTGCTCGTCAACAAGCGCGAAGTCCTTCCAAATAGGCGCCACGACAACACTCCGTTGTAGGACGCCAGAACTTCTGAACAACGAGTGATCTCACCGATCAACTCCGCGCCTTCACAGTCCGATGCTCCTATGCTTGGGGCCGTATAAAGGCGGCTCGCTTTCGACCCGCCGAACTTGACGTTCGCCCCCCTTGACTATGGAGAAACTGTGAGCGAGAGCATCACCATCACTGACAACCGCACCGGCGAATCGGTCGAGATCCCGATCGAGAACGGCGCTGTGGATAGCACAGAATGGCGCAAGCTACTCCCCGGTGTTTGGTTTCTCGATCCCGCCTTCGGAACTACCGCATCGACCGAGTCGGCGATCACCTACCTCGACGGCGCGAACGGCGTTCTCCGTTACCGGGGGTATCCAATCGAGCAGCTCGCTGAAAATTCGACGCACCTTGAGTCGGCCTACCTGCTCTTCAACAACCGGTTACCAAACGCGGATGAACTTGCTGCCTGGACCGAGAAGATCACCCGCCACACGTACCTTCACGAAAGCTTCCGACGCCAGATCCATGATGCCTTCCATTACGACGCTCACCCGATGGGATTGCTGACGTCGAGCGTTGCGGGACTTTCGACCTTCTACCCCGACGCCAAAGAGATCGACGATCCCGATAGCCGAATGGAACAAATCGTTCGGCTAGTCGCGAAGATGCCAACCTTGGCCGCGTCTGCCTATCGGTTTAGCCTCGGCTTGCCGTTTGTCTACCCGCGCAACGACCTCGACTACACGTCAAACTTCTTGTCGATGATGTTCTCAATCGCCGAGGACGACTACGAACCAGATCCCGCGTTGAAGCGAGCGATGGAGCTCCTCTTCATCCTGCATGCCGATCACGAACAGAACTGTTCCACCACCACCGCCCGTGTGGTCGGATCTGCTCACGCCGACCCGTACATCTCGATCGCCGCAGCTTGTGGAGCCCTCTATGGCCCTCGCCACGGAGGCGCCAACGAAGCCGTCCTACGCATGCTTGCCGAGATCGGTGACTACGACAACGTTCCCGCCTACATGGAGAGAGTTAAGAACGGCGAAGAACGCCTCATGGGCTTCGGACACCGGGTGTACAAGAACTACGACCCACGTGCAGCGATCATCAAAGAGGCCGCGCACGACGTCTTCAAGGTCACGGGCCAGAACCCACTTCTCGACATCGCACTCAAGCTTGAAGAGGTCGCCCTCGCCGATCCGTACTTCATCGATCGCAAGCTGTACCCGAACGTGGACTTCTACTCCGGGCTGATCTACCAGTCGATGGGCTTCCCCACCGAGATGTTCACGGTACTCTTCGCCATTCCTCGCACTGTTGGTTGGCTCGCACACTGGAACGAAATGCTGGAGCAGAACTCCCGCATTGCCCGTCCCCGCCAGGCGTACATCGGCGCTGATGAGCGCGACTACGTGCCGGTAGGCGATCGCTAACCCATTTCGACGTCTAGACGTCACAAAAGCGGAATATGACGAATCGAGACGCGCCTATACGCGAACGGTTTGAGCGCCTAATCTGTAAGTCATGTCTGAGCCGAGTCCCAACCGCGTTCGTCGGGGGAAATTCTGGCCGACACGAGCACTTATATCAGCCCTCGTAGCAGCGACACTCGCCTCGACGCTCGCGGGCGCGCCGGTTGCGGCCCAGGACCGCGGCCCAACGCCCGTGCAACGGACAGCGATCGCGAGCCAAGTCGACGTTGACGACACGCTGGCTCCAGCCGACAGGCCCAACGAAACCGCAGAAACGATCAGCGATCACGTGGTCGCTGAGCTGGCAGTAACAGCGAGCCTCGCGCCTGAATCGGTCACTGCGGGAGTCGAGATCCATGGAGACAACCTCGAGCGAATCCAAACCATCGTTGTCGCCTTCGGCGGCGAGGTGACCGGAGTGGTTCCCGGCTTCTTCGTCGAAGCTCGGATTCCCGTCGATGAAATCTCCACCCTCGCTGATCACCCAGCGATTCGCCGGATCACACAGCTCACCGAAACTGACGAGGCGCTCAGCGCCCGAGCCCAAGCGATCGACACGACATTGCTCGAAACCAGCATCCTTGACGCGGTAGGCGTGCGAGCTTGGCATGACGCTGGTGAGACCGGGGCCGGAGAACGTATCGCAATCGTCGATGTCTTCGACGGTGCTGAGCTTGAGCGGGCGATCGCCGAAGGCCGAATTCCCGCACCATCTGGTGTGTTCTGCCGTCGAGCGGGCGTGCCGTGCGCTATCTCGCAAAGAAACGTCGGGCCGCACGGCATCGGCGTGGCCGAGATTGCACACACCGCCGCCCCAGACGCAGAAATCTATCTCGCCACCGCCTTGACACTGGCCGACCTCAATGCAGCTATCGACTGGTTCGTGTCCCAAGGCATTACGGTCGTCAACCGCTCCCAGACATCAGAGTTCGACGGCCCTGGCGATGGGACGGGCCCGATGGCTTCGCTTATCGACCGAGCGGTAGAGAACGGGATCGTCTGGGTTAGCGCCGCCGGCAACGCCGGAGGCTTCGGTGCTGCTGGAGGCCAGAACTGGGTTGGCGAGTTCAACGATCCGGACGGAAATGGCGTCCACAACTGGGCCAACGGTCAAGAGCTGATGGGCTTTACCTGTGGCTTCCTCCTCGGCATGCGCTGGGACGACTGGGCTGACGATGTCATCCCAACTGACTATGACCTTTTGATCTTTGACAACATCAACGACCCACTGCCCGAGACTCGAGCGGACAGCCTGCAGTCAACCCTTGCCCACCGACCCCTTGAGCGCACGCAGCCACGCTGCTCGGGACCACTCGACCGTGACTTCTTCGCCATTGTCCAATACGAAGATGTTGAACCCGATGGCGTAGACGAGATTCAGATCTTGGGCAACTTCACCACGATGGACGAATGGGTGAACGAGCATTCCGCTACCGGGCCGGGCGTTGATTCGGCTAACCCAGGTTCGATTTCGGTGGGTGCGACCGTGAGCCCAACGAACGACCTCATTGCGATCTACTCGTCGCAAGGGCCGACCTTCGATGGCCGAACCAGCGTCGAAGTAGCTGCACCTGCATGTCTGCCCGTCGAGGGATTCGGTGAGTGCTTCATCGGTACGAGTGCCAGCGCCCCGCTTGTGGCCGGAGTCCTAGCTGTGCTGCGTTCTGCAGGAGTCTTTACCGAAGCAACCGACGCCCGAAACGCGATTTCACAGATCACCGTCGACGCGGGCATTGTCGGCGATGACGCCGTCTACGGCCAGGGTGTGCTCAGTCTCGGATCACCCCAGTCGCTCGGCCTAGAGGTCGTCCAGCCCCGATTCTGCCAAGGCACACGTGCCACGGTTGTGGGGACCTCCGGCGACGACGTTCTGATCGGCACCTCCGGCAGCGACGTCTTCTTTGGCGGCCTTGGTAACGACCGCATTGTCGGCCTGGCTGGCAACGACCTCATCTGCGCAGGCGGCGGTGACGACGACATCAACGCTGGATCTGGTGACGATGTGGTGATCGCTGGTTCCGGCGACGATGTCGTTCGCGGTCGGCGTGGAAACGACCAGATCAATGGTGGCACCGGCAACGATGACATCAACGGAAATGCTGACAACGACACCGTTCTGGGCGGAAACGGCCTCGACCTCCTACGTGGAGGCCAAGGTGACGATGTCTTGCGCGGCGGCATCGGAAACGACGAACTCATCGGCGGCGTTGGCGTAGACGAGGTATATGGCGATCGAGGCATCGACCAGTGTCCAACCCCCGACGCAATCGCGGAAAGTTGCCGTAGCTAGATCCAACTCACCGACCGTTGCTACTCGGACGGCTGCCGGACTCGCCGCTAGTCCAATGGTGACGACATCGGACGTCATAGGACACCTCAGGTGCAAAATCGGGGCTGTCGACCATGACGAGATCGCCTTCGTAGACTTGAGCTCCGTTAACGAGACGAGCATTGTGGGTTGCACGCTCACCGCACCAGCATCGGATTTCGCTCTGCATGGGCTCGCTGACGTCTGCGAGTTCGAGCATCCGAGCGGTTCCAGGAAACAGCTGACCACGGAAGTCAGTCAGTAGGCCGAAAGCGAACACGTCTAGGTGAAGCTCATCAACGGCCCGGGCTAACTGCTCCACTTGTTCTGGATCATAGAACTGAACCTCGTCACATACGAGATAGTCGAGGGGGTTCCCATCGTTAGCAGCCACAGCGAGCAGATCGACGCCGGACTCAACCACGGTGGCTTCAGCTGAGGCTCCGAGTCGCGAGCTCACGCGCGCTCCTTTGCGGTCGAGCATGCTGCACAGCTGCCCAACCAGTCCGCCTTGAGCCAGGTTGTGGTGGATTTGTAGCGCAATGGTGGATTTGCCTGAACCCATGGTGCCGAATGAAAACCGCAGGGCACCGCCGCTGACGGGACGGGTGCGTGTGCCCGGCAGGGTTTGCTGCACAGAGAGTGCCGGGTCGTCCGAACCTGCTGCCATTTGCGAATCGAGCCGGTTCCCTAGGAACAGCCGCTGGTGGCCCCGCACCCCTGACAGGCGTGGCAACTACCCGCCCGCACCATCTGTGTTCCGCATTGGCCACAGAAAGGCGCATCCGAGGTCTTCGGCATCGATGACGAGGGTGGATCGGGGGGCACGTCAAGGCCTTGCACGGACGGCGTCGTCGCTTCGGCAACACCGGGAAGCGTGGGTTGGCTACGTTCGCCGGTGGTCAAGATGTTGCGATCACGACGTTCTTCTGGGGTCATGTACTCAACGGCGAGGCGACGGAACAGGTAATCCATCAGGCTCGACGCAATCCGAAGATCGCCATCGTCGGTCATGCCAGCGGGTTCGAAGCGCATCCCGACGTATGCGTCGACGAAGGCCGAGAGCGGAACCCCGTATTGCAGGCCGTGGCTAACTGCGATCGCGAAGGCGTCCATGATGCCCGACAGCGTTGACCCCTGCTTCGAGACCCGAATGAACAGCTCCCCGGGACGTCCATCGTCGTACTCACCAACCGTCGCGAAGCCCTTGCAGTCCGCTACTCGAAACTCGAACGTCTTCGACCTTCGCGAGCGGGGGAGCTTCTCGCGCTGGGGCACGATCGTCGGTGCACCCGGCGTTTCTTCGCTCGTATTGCCAGTTGACTTGGCGGTCAGCGGCTGGCCAACTTTGCAATTGTCTCGGTAGAGGGCGACGGCCTTCAGACCAAGCTCCCATGATTCGACCAGGACCTTTTCCACCTCTTCGACGGAGGTCGACTCGGGAAGGTTGACGGTCTTGGAGATCGCGCCGGAAAGAAACGGCTGCACCGCACCCATCATCTGGATGTGTCCGCCGGGTTCAATGACGTTATCGCCCATCGAGCAGGCGAATACCGGCACATCGGCCGGGTCAAGCCCAGGAGCATCGATCACGGAGCCGGTTTCGGCGATGTGCGCCTGAATGGCCTCGATCGTGGTGGCCTCGTACCCGAGTTGACGCAACGCACGTCCGACACCTTGGTTAACGATCTGCATCGTGCCCCCACCGACGAGTTTCTTCATCTTGACGAGACCGAGATCCGGTTCAATACCGGTGGTATCACAGTCCATGAGGAAGCTGATGGTGCCCGTCGGCGCCAACACGGTCGCTTGGGCATTCCTGACACCGTGCTCCTCGGCCAGTTCACAGGCATCCTTCCATGCCAGTTGGGCGCTCTGAAGCAGCTCGTCTGCGACGAGGTCGCCGTGGATGCCGTTGACGGCGTCGCGATGCATTGCGAGCACGGCGGCCATGTTCTCACGATCGTCGTCATAGCCATCGAAAGGCCCGATGCGCTTCGCGATGCGCGCCGACATTCGATACGACGCTCCGCCCATGAGTGCCGTTACCGAACCGGCGACCGCTCGACCGCGGTCGGAATCATACGGAGCGCCCATCGCCATAAGAAGCGCGCCGAGATTAGCGTAACCGAGTCCGATTTGTCGGAATCGTCGAGTGTTCTCGCCGATCCGCTCCGTTGGGTAGTCGGCGGGGTCGACAATGATTTCTTGAGCTGCGAACAACAACTCGACCGCGGCAGCGAACTCCTCGGTCTCAAATTCGCGACCCGTCTCTTCGGGGCGGTGGAAGGCAAGCAAGTTCAAGCTCGCGAGGTTGCATGCGCTGTCGTCGACGTGCATGTACTCCGAACAGGGGTTGCTGGCGTTGATGCGACCGGCGTTGGGTGTGGTGTGCCAACGGTTGATGGTGGTGTCGAACTGCACACCCGGGTCGGCACACTCCCATGCCGCCTGGGCGATGTCGCGGAGCAGGTCACGGGCAGGAACCGATTTGATCACCGAACCGTCGGTGACTGCAATGAGGTCCCAGTCGTCACCAGCTGCGACGGCTTCCATGAACTCGTCGGTGACCCGGACGGAGTTGTTGGCGTTCTGGTATTGGATACTGATCGAGTCGGCCCCATCGAGGTCCATGTCGAAGCCGGCATCTCGCAGGGCCCGCGCCTTCTTCTCTTCGTGGGCCTTGCACCAGATGAACTCTTCAACGTCGGGATGGGCAATGTCGAGCACGACCATCTTGGCAGCTCGCCGAGTCTTGCCACCGGACTTGATCGTTCCTGCCGATGCATCTGCACCGCGCATGAAGCTCACTGGACCAGAAGCAGTGCCTCCGCCAACCAGCAGCTCCGAGGAGGAGCGCACTCGGGACAAGTTGACCCCTGTACCACTGCCACCCTTGAAGATCATTCCTTCTTCGGCGTACCAATTGAGGATTGACTCCATCGTGTCGTCCACCGAGAGGATGAAGCAGGCCGAGGCCTGCTGGGGTACACCTTCGACACCGAGGTTGAACCACACCGGGCTGTTGAACGCGGCGCGCTGTGAGCAAATGAGGAACTTGAGCTCCGCGGAGAAGGTGTCAGATTCGGCGTCATCTACGAAATAGCCACCTGTCTTTCCCCACGCCGTGATGGTGTCCACAACGCGATCGACAACCTGACGCAATGACGACTCACGTTCGGGAGTGCCAAGGGTTCCTCGAAAGTACTTTTGGGCCAAGATGTTGGAGGCATTGATAGACCACGATGCGGGAACTTCGATCCCGGGCTGTTCAAAGGCGACCGAGCCATCTCGCCAATCGTGAATTCGCGCATCGCGACGCTCCCAGTCGAACTGGTCGTAGACGTCAACGCCGGGTGTGGTGTGTAGCCGGCGGAACCCGAGTGCGGTTTCCGCGCCTAGGGGATGCGATGCGAGTGACATGAATGACGTACCTCTTCGTCAACGCCCGTAAGCGAAATTGATTGCGGGTGGGGACGCTCCGGGGTCAAGGCGTGCACCAATAGTTGACCAGTACGGTGCCTTCAGGTCCAACGCGGACAGAGCCCTTATTGTTCCGGCATGCCAGAGGTTCCCACCCGCTATGCACTTCAACGTAGGGACAAAGGCTTGTGGGCGAAAAGTGTACGAGCTGTTGATTTCGAGTGGATATGTCGCTGGTTTTCCACAGTTGACGCTAAATAGCAGCCTGTATGAGCTCGAAGAGCCGTCGATAGCATTCATATTCATGGAGCAACTATTCCCCACCCCTGTGGAAGATGTGGATCTCGCCGATCTGTATGCAGCAGACCTTCGCCAATCTGGCGCCTCTCGGCCCTGGGTACTGGTCAACATGATCGCCTCGCTCGACGGCGCGATCGCTATCGATGGTGTTTCGGGGTCACTCGGGGGTCCGGCGGACAAGCGAGTCTTCAGCGCTATCCGCTCTATTGCTGATGTCATCTTGGTTGGTGCGGGGACAGTCATTGCAGAGAACTATCAGCGCCCTCAGACGTCGCCGGAGCTCCAAGAAGCACGCAAGGCCCGAGGCCAAAGTGCGTTGCCACGCATCGCGATCGTGTCGGGCTCGCTGTCGATTCCCACCGACCATCGCGTGTTTGACGCTGAGGCGCCTCCAATCGTGATCACACATGCGCAGTCCCCCAAAGAGCGACGTGTTGCTCTGGCTGAGGTTGCCGATGTAACCGTGAGCGGGGATGACCACGTGAACCTCAGCGAAGCGCTTAGTTCGTTGGGACGCTCAGGCACGCAGGTGGTGCTGCTCGAGGGTGGCCCTAGCCTCAACGCAGCCATGGCTGCTGAGGATCTGGTAGATGAAATCTCCATGTCGGTTGCGCCAATACTCGTCGGCGGCACCGGCGGCCGAATGCTGGCCGGAAACCACACGTCCGTTCCGCAACAGATGCGTCTGGGACGGGTGTTGCATGAGGATGGCTATCTGTTCCTTCGATATCTTCGGGACGCATAACCAGCGCTCTACCGAAGTTCGCTGTGGTCGATGATGATTCGTTGGCCGACGTCGAGGCTGGCCGATCCAGCTGATTCGGACAACACGTTGACCAACGACTGCACGTCGTCTCCAGGTTGGGCGCGTTCGGCGGCGATACCCCACAACGTGTCTCCCGGCTGCACGATGTAGACCTCAATGGCGTCGACCGAATGCTGGCCGACCGGTTGAGGGCTATCTGCGGCTGCGTCGCCGCCAGTGACGACGAGCGTGACCACAATGACCAGTGCGATCAAGACAGCAAACAGGCCGTTGATTGCTAGCGGCGATTGCTGGTTCGTGGAGGGTGTGTGTGGAGCGGTGAAGGTGGTCATGATTCCAGTCTTGCGATGGGGTGTGACAGCGAAGCTGCGAGTGACAGCGAAGCTGCGAGACACGGTGTGAACCCGGAATTGCGCCCCGGGCACTCCACCGGCCCCGGTGATCCTCGTAAAGAAGATCCGTGGGGGTCCTTGACCCAGGACGAGCGTTCGACGAACATGTGTTTGTCGAACTTCCGTTCCCTAGTTATAGTGCGAACAGATGTACGATTGCAACCCCTTATCGAAAGAATGTTCGATCAACCCGCGGAGAAGAGCCCCACTATGAGCACGACCAACCTGACTGAACGTCAACAGGGAATCCTGGACTTCATCGACCAGCAAAACCGTGAGCGAGGCTACCCACCCTCGGTGCGCGAAATCGGCAAGGCCGTCGGGCTCACCTCGCCATCGACCGTGCACAGCCACCTCAGCACCCTGCAGAAGTTGGGCTACCTACGGCGAGACCCTTCCAAGCCGAGAGCAATCGAAGTTCGCTACGACCCCAACTCCGGCGCGGTTATCGAACGCGCACCTGTCACCCACGTACCACTCGTCGGCGACGTCGCCGCGGGCACTGACGTGCTCGCACACGAGAACGTCGAAGAACTCATGCCGCTACCGACCGAGTTCACCGGGGATGGCGAGCTGTACATGCTGCGTGTGCGCGGCGACTCCATGATCAACGCCGGCATTCACGACGGCGACTTCGTCGTGGTCTGTCGCAAAGACACAGCGAGCAATGGCGACATCATCATCGCCGGTATCCCCGGCGGGGAAGCCACCGTGAAGACCTATCAAGCTAAGGGTGGCAAGGTCACCTTGATGCCTGCCAACGACGCGCTCGAACCGATGGTGTTCGAGGCCGGCGAGGTAGAGGTCTTCGGCAAGGTCGTAACCGCTTTGCGCCGCTACTAAATCGGTTTGTGCCACTCCTAGATCGGCGGGCGTTACACGCCGTTGCGGAGTAGGTCCTCAAGACCCTGATACGCCATCGTGAGCGGGGTCTCATGGATGCTGTCGCTCTGGGTATGGGCAAGGGCTGGGTCACCGGGACCGAAGTTGACCGCAGGGATACCTTCCTCGGCGAAGAGCGCCACATCGGTCCAGCCAAATTTGGCTCGGACCAAGATGTCGTTGCGCCCGAGGAAGGTGGCCATCATCGGGTGCCGAAGATCGGGCTTCGCCCCGGGCGAGTAGTCGATTATCTCGAAGCTGTCGCCATCCTCCATGTGCACCTTGCTCACCCGTCGAAGAAACTCCTCGGCTTCCTGCGGGCTTCGGTCTGGCGCGAACCGATGATTGATGGTCACTGTGGCCGCGTCGGGAACGACGTTGCCCGCCACTCCCCCTTCGACAAACACCGCTTGGGTCGATTCACGGAACTCACAGCCGTCGATCACCGGCTTGCGGGTTGCGAGGGCTTCTAAGGCGCTGAGCAGCGATGCCAGACGATGAATGGCGTTGCGACCAAGCCACGATCTAGCGCTATGTGCACGAGCGCCACGCAAAGTCACCCGAGCGGTCATCGTGCCCTGGCAACCGGCTTCGACGACAGCGTCGGTCGGCTTTCCAAGGATTGCAGCGTCGGCATGTACGAGCTCGGGAGTTCGGGCGAACAGTTCCCTGAGCCCGTTGTCTTCTAGAGCACCCAGTTCACGCGCGTAGAACACGTAGTTAACGTCAACAGCGGGATCGGCGACGGTCCGGGCCAGTTCAAGCATCACCGCGAGGCCGCCCTTCATGTCCGATGCGCCGAGGCCGTACACAACCTGGCCCCCGATCCGGGCCTTCGCGTTGTCCTTAGCGGGAATGGTGTCGAGATGTCCCGCTAGCGCAATGCGATGGCCACGGTCCAGGTTCGTGCGGGCCACCACGTTGTTGCCCACTCGGGTAACCTCAAGGCGGCCAATCGCTCCCAATTCACGCTCAAACCAGTCGGCGATCGCGGCTTCCTCGGAGCTCACCGACGGTATGTCGATGAGGTCAGCGGTGAGTTGCAATAGCGGGTGCGTCATTCACACAGGCTAACGCCCCGCATGGTGGCACTCGGCGTGCCACGGGCATGCGCCCAGATGATCGCCTAGGTCTGAGCCCGCGCCAACAGCTCCGCGATGTTCTCATCAGATTGCACCACGGCGACCCTGACGTAGTGCTCGCTCGCATCGCCGTAGAACTCCCCTGGTGACACGATCAATCCCACTTCGGTGGCGAGGCGCTCAGCCAGTGCCCAGGCATCACCGTTTGGTGCTTCGGCCCATAGGTAAAAACCGCCCTGCGGCATTTGAGCGGACACATCGAGGTGCTCTAACACCTCGATCATGGCCATCATGCGCCGCTGGTACGTCTCGCGCTGTTTGGCGACGTGTTGTTGATCACCGAAGGCCAGGGCAGCCGCGTATTGGTTTGGGCCGGCCACCATGGCGCCGGTGTGCTTTCGGATCTCTTGGCACCAGTGCACGATGTCGGGATCGCCAGCGTAGAAGCCTGCTCGAACCCCGGCGAGGTTCGAGCGCTTCGAGAGGCTGTGCACGGCGAGCACCCCATCGAGGCCGCTCTCAAGGATCGTCCTCGGAGGGCCATCCCACGTGAACTCGATGTAGCACTCATCGCTCGCGATCAACACGTCGTTGTGGCGCCCCCATTCGGCGAGTGCATTGAGGTCTTCAAGCGCGCCGGTCGGATTGCCAGGACTGGAGACCCACAACACGCTGGCGCGTTCGACGTCTTCGGGTGCGATGGCGTCGAGGCGAAGCCGCCATTGGTCGTCGACGGGAATGGGCACAGCCCGACCGTGGGCGAGCTGTGCTCCCATCGCGTAGCTGGGATAGGCAACCGCCGGGTAGAGCACTGTGTCCTTCGACGGGTCCCTTAGCCGTAACCAATGCGGCAGACCGACAACGAACTCCTTGAGCCCCATCGTTGCGCCCAGACCCATCGGGTCGACTTCGACACCGAACTGCGTACGCAGCCAAGTGGAAGCGGCCGTGCGAAACTCAGCCGTCCCGATCGAGGGCGGATAACCTCGCTCGGCTCCCGATGCCGACAAGGCAGCTACGACGAGCTGAGGTGGGGCATCATGTGGCGTGCCGACCGACATATCGATCGCAGCACCGTGACGCTTAAGGGCGAGCGCCCGGAACTCATTGAGTCGGTCATAGGGATACGGAGGAAGATCGAACGGTTCCATCAATGCGAAACTCTAGGCGGATCAATCCCACGGATCTGGTACTGGCGGCTCGGGTTTGGATGCGCCCGAGAGCCATTGCGAGAGGCGACCGACCGAGTCGGGGTCGAGGCGGGCCTTGACGGTGATGCCGGTTTCGCTCGCCAATTCGGTGAGGACTTGCCCCTCGCGGTGCACCTGGGCCAGCACATCGCCTCGATCGTAGGGAACGGTTAGCTCGACGAGCTTGGTCATCGATCGCAGACGGTCGCTGATAACTGCCAGCAGTTCGTCGAAACCTCGGCCGTCGAAGGCCGATACTCCTACCGCCCCCTCGAACCTGCTCAATGTGCCGTCGATATCGTCGGCGATGTCGAGCTTGTTGAACACCATCAGCTCGGGGACATCTTGGGCTCCAATGGCGTGCAGCGTCCGACGAACGGCGTCGATGTTGCCCTGGATATCGGGCGCGGACGCATCGACGACATGAAGTAGCAGGTCGGCATCGATCACCACGTCGAGGGTGCTCTTGAACGCTTCGACGAGCTGGGTGGGGAGTTTGCGAACGAACCCGACCGTGTCGGTGAGAAAGATCGTCTCGCCACCGGGCAACTGCAGTCGGCGAGTGGTCGCATCGAGCGTTGCGAACAGGCGATCCTCGGCTAACACCCCCGCATTCGTCAGACGGTTCAGGACTGTTGATTTACCGGCGTTCGTGTAGCCGACGAGGGCGACCTTCCGGTTGGAGGTACGACGCCGAGCCTTGCTTTGCACCTCGCGGTTCTTGGCGAGCTTGCGAAGCTCCTCCTCGAGCTTGTGCACCCGACGCACCAGGCGACGGCGGTCTACCTCAAGCTGAGTTTCGCCCGGGCCACGGGTACCGATACCGCCGCCCTGCTGGGAGAACGTCCTCGACGAGCTGCGGAGCCTTGGCAGCCGGTACTTGAGCTGGGCGAGTTCGACCTGCGCTTTACCTTCGGTGCTCGACGCGTTCTGAGCGAAGATGTCGAGAATGACGGCGGTCCGGTCGAGCGCCGAACGCCCGAGGATCTTCTCCAGATTTCCTTGCTGGGCAGGACTCAGCTCGTCGTCGAACACGACCGTGTCAGAGTCAGTGGCGAGTGATAGGTCCTTGATCTCTTGAGCCTTTCCTTTGCCCACAAACGTCGCAGGATCGGGCGCCTTGCGCCGTTGATGAACCCGGCCGACCTCATCGGCACCGGCGGTATCGACGAGACGCCCGAGCTCATCGAGCGAGGCGTCGGTGTCGTCCTCGGACCCATCGGGCATGGTGACTCCCACAAGCACGATCCGCTCGCGGAAGGTGCGATCGATCAGGCCAGCTGACTCGCCACCGTATTCACCGAACGCACCGCGGTGATCTGATGTGTAGTGACCGTCGCCCTTGCCGCGACCGGTGTCGTCACCCACGCGGAACCTCTACTGCACCGACATAGGTGGTGGGGCCGCTCAGGATCGCCGATGTTCGTTCTTCGGTGCCGACGTCGACAACTGCGGATCCCCCAGGCATGTTCACGGTGACGGTCTCTGAAACAAGACCCCAGTCATGGAATCGCTGAGCAGCGACCGTTGCACCCGAGCCGCAGGCTTGGGTAATCCCAGCGCCTCGCTCCCAGACCGCCAGCGACAACGCATCTGCCCCAGAGACCGTGACGAGGTGAACGTTGACCCCGTGCGGGAAATGCTCCTCGATCTGCGGACCGACGGTTGCCAGATCGAACGAATCCGGGTCGTCGACTTCGAGCACTACGTGAGGGTTCCCCACCGCTCCGGTAGCCCAGCGGGAAACGTCGATGGAGTGGTCACTGAGAAAATCATCGCCATCGGGGGCATCACCATCGGTCACGGGCCCCATATCCACCGAAGCCTCGCCGATTGCTGGGTCATCGGTGGCGGCGTAGCTGCACTGGCGAACGCCAGCGAGGGTGTCGACGTCGAGCTCCAGGCTCTGAACCCCGCGTCGCATGGCGACGGCTTGTAGGAAACACCGCATTCCGTTCCCAGAGATCTCGGCGGTCGAACCGTCGGAATTGAACAGTCGCATCACGACGGTCGAGCCTTGGTCCATTCCAAAGATCAACCCATCAGCACCGATGCCGGTGCTGCGGTCACAGAGCTCGACCGCCAGTTCAGAGCCATGCGCGGGCACCTCGTCGACGAAGGTGACGAGAAAGTCGTTTCCAAGTCCGTGGTGTTTCGTGAGATGCACCCCTCCAGTATGTATCGCCCAGAGGCAGGTGCACGCAGACGGGTCTCGAAAGACTTTTCGCATCTGAGCCCTAAACCTTCCGGGTGAAATGGCCGATCCAGCCATGTGGCTTTACCCGCGCCCGTGCGCCCTAACTTGTCGACTGTGATCGACCTTTGTCGCGCCGTCGGCAACTTGGTGCACGCCACACAGCGCGAGCGTGGCGGATCGAGCGTCTATCTCGCGAGCCACGGCTCACGATTCGAATCCGAACTCAATGATCTACGGTCCGAGACCGACGCGGCGATCGAAGCCTTTCTTGAAACCTACGAAGCCCCTGAGGCCCAGCAGTTTCTGCAGTCACTTGAGTATGCAACCGCGACCCGGATGCTGGTTCGTCTAGCACCCACTCGGCGTAGCATCGAGCGGCAAGAAATTGGGGCTGGTCAGGCGATCGAATACCTGACGGATTTGAACGAAGCGATGCTGGTGCTGTCCGGCACATTGATCGAGCAGATACCAAATGTCACCGACCGTTCTCGGACACTCGGGCTGCTAGCACTCCTACGAGCAAAGGAGCTGACCGGCGCACAACGTGCCGTGATGGCACAGGTGTTCACCGAAGACCACTTCCGAGATGGCCAATACCTCTGGTCCGTTGCCCTGATCTCCGCACAAGAAACGCTCTTGCGTGTGGCGGTCGGCGGTAACGACCAGACGTTTGCAACCAAGCTTGCACGCATCAACGATGCAGACCCCTCCCAGCAGTCCGCGCGGCTCGAAACCGAAGCCTTCGTGAATGGCGTCGGTTCTCTCGGGGTAGACGCAGCTGACTGGTTCAAGGAAGTCACCGCCCGAATCGACCTGTTGAAAGAGTTGGAAGACGAGCTCTTCGAGGCACTAAGTGACGAATCCACGTCTAACGGCGGCGCCAAAGACGATCCGATTATCTCCGAAGCAATCTCCGCAACCGTCCTGGCAATGCGCTCCCTACGAAACCAAGTGGACGATGTTCGCCATGGCGAGTTGGCGCTACGAGACTTTCTCCGCGGCCACGGAGAGGCCCTAGTCCAAGCCGAACAACAACTCGCCACCGCACTCCAAACCGAAGAATTGACGACGCGAGCGACCCGGGACGAACTCACCGGCATCCTCAACCGTTCCACTGTTCCATCGCTGCTAAATGCAGCGATGCGGCGCTCAGCGGCAAGAGACCATGTTGTTGGCACCCTCATGGTGGATCTCGACAACTTCAAGGTGATCAACGACAGTCTCGGACACACCGTCGGCGACGCACTGCTCCGCTCCGTGGCCCAACGGTTGCGGCGAGCCATCCGACCCGAAGACACCGCCGCACGCGTGGGTGGCGATGAGTTCTTGGTAGTCGCGCCTGATCTCGTCAACGAGCAGGCAGCTATCGATCTGGCCGAGATGATCAGAGCACATTTCGCTGAACCCCATGAGGTCGAAGATCGCCAGCTCACCGTTGGCGTCTCGATTGGTATCGGCATCGGGCACCCAGGACAGTCGGTCGACCGACTGTTACGAGACGCTGATCTGGCACTGCATCGCTCCAAGCGCACACAACGTGGCGGCATCGTACTTTTCGACGATGCACTGCGAGCCGAGATGGACGAGCGGCACCTGGTCGAAATGGGCCTCCGTGACGCACTCAAAGCTGGCGACATCCGTGCCGGGTTCCAACCGATCGTCGATCTACAAACCGGTCAGGTTGTTGTGGCTGAGGCCCTCGCCCGATGGGACCGCGACGGTGAAGAGGTACCAGCTGGGTACTTCTATGACATCGCCGACGAGGCCGGCCTACTCCCGAGCATTGACGAAACCGTCATTCGCTCGGCCTTTGTCAATCGCCCAACGTTTGCCGGCACCAAGCCACTGATTTCGGTGAACATCAGCGACCTTCAACTGCGCCAGCCCATATTCGCTGAGCGCTTCCGAGAAGACATGATCGCGTGCGGCATGTCCCCTCAAGACGTATGGATTGAGGTCACCGAGCACCACGCCTTAAGTGGTGACGTCGCCGTCGCCAATCTCCAACGGCTTCGAGAAATGGGTTGCACGATCGCTCTCGATGACTTCGGCAGCGGATACTCAGCCTTGTCTGTTCTCCGTAGCCTCCCGCTTGACATCGTCAAGCTCGACGGGTTCTTTGTGACAGACATCGGCCACGACGCCGCCACGCGGGCGACCGTGGGCTCGGTGCTGGAAATCCTCAAGGCACTGGACGTCCGCGCTGTAGCCGAGGGTGTCGAAACCAAGGAACAACTCGATGTACTCGTGGACCTCGGTTGCGACATGGCACAAGGCTTCTACCTGTCACGGCCGTCCACCGATGGGAAGTCCTGGAAGATTCCGAACTTCCTAACGAACATCACCAACCTCGCTGCATAGGCGCTACCTGCCGAGAAGGTGGAGGGCAGCGTCGCGCGCAGCCACCGCTGCTTGCTTTGAGCCGTCGACGTCGACCCAGTGAATTCGGGGATCCCGGCGATACCACTTGATCTGGCGGCGAGAGAAGCGTCGAGTGCGGAGCTTTGCTTCTTCGAGAGCCTCGTGGAGGTCAACACCGTCCTCGATGTGTTTGAGTAGCTCTCGGTATCCCAGCGCCTGGCGGGCAGTACGCCCGATCGGGCGTTCTCGGGATGCGAGCTGTTCGACCTCCTCAAGAAAGCCCTGTTCCATTTGCACCTCATATCGAGCATCGATTCGCAGGTTGAGCACGTCGCGCTCCATCCGCAGACCGACGAGGGTGAACGGTATCTCGGGATACTCGACGAGTCCGGGGCCGTAGGAGGAGAAGGGTCGCCCGGACCCAATGGTTACTTCGAGCGCTCGCATGATTCGACGCTCGTTGTCCGGTTCGATTCGCGACGCGGCTAACGGATCGAGGGCCTCGAGCCTTGCGAAGAGTTCCCGCGGGGTCTGATTCGCCGCTTCCAGCTCTGCTCGGGTTTCGGGGAAGGTTCCCGGCAAGGAGAGATTGTCGATGACCGACCGCAGATAGAGCCCTGTACCGCCGACGAGGATGGGCGTCGCTCCACGGGCGGCGATATCGGCAGCTACTTCGCGCCAGGCGGCTTGAAAAAGGGAGACCGCGAAGTCGTCGGCCGGGTCGGCTATATCGATGAGATGGTGTGGGACAGTGGCCTGCTCGGCAGCCGTTGGCTTCGCAGTACCGATGTCCATCTCGCGGTACACCTGCATCGAGTCAACCGACACAAACTCGACGTTCTCAAGTTCGGAGGCGAGCTTCATCGCGAGTCCTGACTTGCCCGATGCAGTCGGACCCAGAATGCACAGCGGTGGCTCAGCAAACGCGGGTGCGTCCTGGCTGGGCGATGTCATCGGAACGCGGCGAGTAGGCCATACCAGTCGATCGCTAGGGCCTTCGGTAGGTCGCCCCCCGCCTCTTCATACCCGTCGATAAACGTCCGGGCCACTTCGGGAGCGAAGGTCTCAGCAAGCGATCGGATAACGATTGCGAGATCTCGTTCGGGTGGATCGAACCCATCGGTGCCGGCGGGCTCAAAGGTCGCGACCGAGTCGACCAGCACGACCGCCTCGACGATCGGCGAACCATGGGTCACCACCGAGTCCCCGGCCACCGGAGGTGCATCTAATGCGGCGAGGATGGCGTCGCCGCTCACCCGAGTGAACGGCGAGGGGAATGACCCACCGTCCCCCACGGCGTTGCGGACGCCTTCGACTTCGACAGCCGTGCGGGGTTCCAGGTCATCGGGTCTGGGTCTTTGATGGAACAACGCCATTGCCCGCCCCATCGCCTGGGCAACGGGCAGCGGATTCTGCGCGAACTGGCTATCTGTCGCGCGGCCATTCAGCCCGAGACGCTCAAGCTCATCCGGCAATGACGGGGATCTTCGTTCGGGTGCGTGGTCCTCGGATGACGTCACGCAGCTCGCCGAGCAGGTAGTGGCTCTTGGCCTCGGTGATCTCCACTGTGGCTAGCGCACCGGCCTTGAGCTCCGCCTCGAAGTGCACCAGTTTGTTCTGGCGTGTTCGACCTGAGATCACGCCTGGATTGCGCTTCGAGGGCCCTTCGATCACGACCTCTTCGATACGACCTACTCGGGCTGCGTTCTTTACAGCTGCCGAGCGTTCAATCACGTGACGCAAACGCGCCATGCGTTCCTTCGTCACCTCTTGGGGAATGAACCGATCGGTGAACTCGGAAGCTTCGGTGCCCTCCCGAGCGGAGAAGACGAAGGTGTAGGCCGAGTCGTACTCAGCTGTGGCAGCGACTTCGAGGGTTCGGTCGAAGTCGTCGTCGGTTTCGCCTGGGAAGCCGATGATGATGTCGGTGCTGACCGCGAGGTCGTCGACACCAGCCTTGGCCGCTGCGAGTCGTTCGAGATAGCGCTCTGCGGTATAGCCGCGATGCATCGCTTTGAGGATCGCATCGCTACCCGACTGCAGGGGTAGGTGCAGGTGATTGCAGACCGTATCGACCTCAGCCATTGCGGCGATCGTGTCGTCGCGTAGGTCCTTGGGATGTGGGCTGGTGTAGCGCACCCGCTCGATTCCGGAAACGGCGCCGACTTCGCGGAGCAGATCAGCGAACAATGGTCGGCCTCGACGTCGACCGCCTTCTACCCAAAGGCTGCCTGCTTCGTGGGTATCGACCGGATCCGTGTCGCGGCCACCGAGCTTCAAGGTGATGTCACGGCCATAGGAATTCACGTTCTGGCCAAGCAGCGTTACCTCGGCGACACCATCGGATGCCAAGTGTTCGACCTCTCGGACAAGATCGCCGAACGGACGAGAGATCTCCGGTCCGCGAACAGACGGCACGATACAGAATGCACACGAGTTGTCGCAACCGATCTGGATCGTGACCCAAGCGGCGTAGTCGACCTCGCGCTTTTCTGGAAGCGCAGATGGGAAGGCAGCATGTTCGGCATCAACAGCTGCTTCGAGAATCTCTACGATTTGGCCGTTCTCTCGACTCTCCTCGAGCAGCTCAGCCGCTCGGTGCACGTTATGGGTTCCGAACACGACGTCGACATGACCAGCGCGATCAGCGACGAGGTCCTTGTCTTTCTGCGCCAGACAGCCGCCGACGGCGATCTGCATGTCCGGGCGCTTCTCCTTCTCGGCCTTTAGGTGGCCAAGCGCTCCATAAAGCTTGTTGTCGGCGTTCTCTCTGATGCAGCACGTATTGAGCATCACGACATCGGCTTCCTCGACATCGGTGGTCGGTTCGTAGCCGTCGGCCTCCAAGAGTCCGGCGATCCGTTCCGAGTCGTGTTCGTTCATCTGGCAGCCAAAGGTGCGCAGCAAGTACTTCCGAGTCACCCAGCCATTCTAGGAGGCCGTACCGATCCACCAGCATTCGACCGCAGTCCACGCCAAAAAGACCAGTGCCCGCTGTAGTTAGCAGCGGACACTGGCCTTTGGAGGGGTCTGTGTAGATCTTTAGGAGAAGGCTCTACTGCGGTCCTTGTCGGACAGGACGTAGATCAATAAAGCTCGAAGGGTCGATTTCTGCAGGTTTTGTTGCCAGCCGAACCGCGAGGCGATGGAACTGCTTTGGATAGGTGAGGTAGGCGATGTGGGCCAACGACTGATCTTGGCCCGCCGACTCAATGCGAAGATCTCCATAGCCAAAGATCTCCCCGGCACTACTTCTGGTGAGCACGAGGTCGGTGACTCGAGTAACGGGCATGGATGCAACCCTTAGCCCGAGGAATCCCGTGGCTTCAATGATCCGGCGATTTGTTAGGTATCGGAGCTCGTAGCTGTGCCAGCGGAGCGCACACAGACCAAACCGAGCGATAAAGAACATCCCGACGCCGGTAACGACCAGCAATTCGTCGAGGTTCGTAGTGAGAAAAACGTACCCGGAGACGATGGCCGCAACGACGGCCCCCCAACCCCATTCACGTTCCTGCACCCAACGAAATATCACGACACCGGCGAGAACAAGCACCAGCAGTCCGAGGCCGATGCCCGAAATCGAGGGACGAACGAGGACAGTGACGACAATGACCAACACCGCGAGTGTTTCGATGAGCGGCTCCAGCAAGCTCATCACATGTTTGGGAGCCTTGTAATACACAATCTCATCAGCGACGAGAACATCATGGTCGCGCGGGGGCGCGACGAGCAGGCGCAGGTAATCGCTTTGCTGCCTGCGCCTTTCGACATATCCCGCCTTCTTCGCCGAGCCCGGCAATGGGTGGGTCATAACCCGAGGGCTTGACTCACTGCTGGCTCGCCAGCGAGACCGCGCAGGAACTCGAGCAGCGCCGTAGCCATGCCAGCCGCCAGGCTGAGGAAGTCGTTTCCACGGTTACCGGTTTCGGTCGCGTTTAACGAGATGAGGTAGAGGACAAAGAGTCCGAGAAGTGGATAGCCAAAACGTCTGGTCATGGTTGCTGGGGTCCTTGAAAATGAGGAACATCAAAGGGCCCAATCACCGACACAATTGCCGCTGATCTCCACCTGCCACCTACAACGCTACCACCACTCAGCCGCGCGATGCGTGCATTTCTTCGCGCGCTCTGTGTTACATCGATGTAATTTCATCGATGTAACAACAAAACGCATAGGGGGCACCCGGCTAGAGTCGGGCGCCCCCTATGTGGTTCTACGCCGGACCTCATTGGCCCGAAACGACCTAGTCGTCGAGCAGGATCGGCTCGTCGTCAGCTTCGGTAAAGCCGTCCTCCGTCAGATCGATATCAGCCTCATCTTGTGGTTCGGGCATAACAATTTTGGTAACCCGATCGGTGATCTCCACCATGATCTCCGGGTTGGTCATCAAGAAGTCCTTCGCCTTCTCACGACCCTGACCTAGTTGTTCGCCCTCGTAGGTGTACCAAGCACCCGACTTCTTCACGACATCGTGTTCGACAGCTAGGTCAAGCACCGAGCCTTCCCTGCTGATACCCACGCCGTACATGATGTCGAACTCGGCCTGACGGAACGGAGGCGACACCTTATTCTTCACGACCTTCACACGGGTGCGGTTACCCACAACCTCAGCGCCCTGCTTGATCGATTCGATACGACGGATGTCGAGACGCACCGACGAGTAGAACTTGAGCGCACGACCACCGGTCGTGGTCTCGGGCGAACCGAACATGACACCGATCTTCTCGCGCAACTGGTTGATGAAGATGCAGATGGTGTCGGTCTTGTTGAGGTTGCCGGTGATCTTGCGAAGCGCCTGTGACATCAAGCGAGCCTGAGCGCCCACGTGGTGATCGCCCATGTCGCCTTCGATTTCGGCCTTTGGCGTAAGTGCGGCAACCGAGTCGATCACGATCACGTCGAGTGCGCCCGAACGCACGAGCATGTCGGCGATTTCGAGCGCCTGCTCACCAGTATCGGGCTGAGAGATCAGCAGCGAATCGATGTCGACGCCAATCGAAGCGGCATA
>CAYUKM010000013.1:20685-35307 GCA_964445255.1 uncultured Acidimicrobiales bacterium | reverse complement strand
ATCACGAGGTCGGCTCGCACGAAGTCCGAATCTGGATCGAACGGCCCGCCAACTAGCGCTGCTGCCGCTAACCCAAGAGGCGCAGTACTTCGCTGGCGCCTAGCTGACGGTCGCCTGACGGGGGAGCGCTGGTGCGTTGGGCGCCGAGACTCAGGGCGGCTGCTGCGTCGATGGCGGTGAGCAGCTCACGGAGATTGCGTGGAGGAGGGAAGTACTCGTCCTCTTCGGTGATTCGTACTTCGGAGACGCCACTGGCAGGGTTCAGGCGGCTGATGACCGACTCGACCAGTTCCTCGCTCGCTGATGCGCCCGCGGTTACACCGACGACGCCGGAGAGATCGTCTGGCAACTCATCTGCGGTGTTGACTCGGTGGACGGTCTCGCAACCGAACTCCGACGCAAGACGCGCCAATGCCATCGTGTTTGAGGAGTTCGCTGATCCAATGACCACCATAGCGTCGCAGTCGGGTGCAATCTTCTCCAACGCTCCCTGACGGTTCGTGGTGGCGAAGCACAGGTCGCTTCGGCCTGGAGTCCACATGTCGGGCCAGCGATCCTTCGCAGCCTCCTGCACGGCTGACCAATCTCGATGGCTCAACGTGGTTTGTGCGAGCAGGGCGGTAGGGCCTTCGATGTTGGGAAGTGCCTCGACCTCTTCGACCGACTCGACGCGATGAATCGCTTCGGGAGCGACGGCCATAGTGCCCACTGCTTCCTCGTGGCCTTCGTGGCCGACGTAGACGATCTGATAACCCTTGCCGGCACGAACCTTCACCTCGTGGTGCACCTTGGTCACCAGCGGACACACAGCATCGACGATGTAGCCGCCGTTGTCTTTGGCAGCACGTACGACCTCAGGCGCCGAACCGTGGGCCGACAACATGATCGGCTTGCCTTCGGGAACTTCGGCGATGTCGTCGACGAAGATCACGCCCATGTCTTCGAAACGTTGTACCACCAATCGGTTGTGCACGATCTCGTGGTAGCAGTACACGGGTGGTGGGAAGGCCTGCACCATCGCTGCCAGCGCCTTGATTGCCATCTCCACGCCAGCGCAGAACCCACGTGGTGCAGCGAGCAGAACCTTGTCGACGGTCATGGCGCTCAGTGTATTCGGGTTGTGCTCACCGAAACGGCCCTAGCCTTGACCAGATGGCTGTGCAGGAGCTCACCTACCCCCGAGTGGTGACCGTTGAACCCGGATCTCCTGCTGCGCGGGCGGGTTTATTGGTGGGTGACGAGATAGTCATGATCGCTGGTGTTCAGCCCCGAGACATCCTCGAGTACCGAACCCTGATCGACTCCAACGAGATCGAGCTGGTCGTCACTCGCAACGGGCTGACCTTCGACGTTGACCTCACCAAGAACTCCAACGAACCGGTCGGTATCGAAGTGCATTCGGCACTGTTCGACGAGATTCAGACCTGCGATAACCACTGCGAGTTCTGCTTCATCTACCAGCTGCCGCCCAACCTGCGAAAGAGCCTCTACCTGAAGGACGATGACTATCGCCTGTCGTTCCTCTACGGCAACTACACCACGCTCACCCGCTTCACCGAGGCTGACCTCGAACGGGTGATCACCGAGAAGCTGTCGCCGATCAACGTGAGCATCCACGCCACCGATGCCCGTATTCGCCAAGAGATGCTTCGCAACCGTCGAGGTGCGTCTTCGCTGCGTTGGCTGTCCGAGATGCTCGCAGCTGGGATTGAAGTGCACGGCCAAGTGGTGGTGTGCCCGGGTATCAACGACGGTGATGTGCTCGACCAGACCCTTTGCGACATCGCCGATCGTTACCGAGAACTCGAAACCGTGGCGGTCGTGCCATTGGGCGTCTCGAAGTATTCGACCGAGGATCGCATGCGTGCCCACACCCTCGAAGAAGCTCAAAGCGTGGTCGACACCGTCGAACGCTGGCAGGGCGTGTTCAGGCACCTGCTCGGCCGTCCACTGGTGCACGCAGCCGACGAATACTACCTGATGGCCGAACGGCCCTTCCCGCCACGGGAGAACTACGGCGACACTCCGATGTACGAAGATGGCATCGGCATGGCAGCGGTGTTCGAGGCCGAGTTCACAGGAGTTGTCGACGAGGGCATCGGCACCGAGGCTGGGTTCTTCTCGTGGGTCGACGCCGCTCCCGCCGAGGGCTACCGAGCACCCCGTACCGGCCCTGCTGTCGATGCAGCCGGCGGAATCAACGTGCAGCTCCGGCCAAGCAAGACCGCTCCCGTCGCCATCCTCACGGGCAGCTTTGGGGCCCAAGTGCTTGCCCCGCTCATCGCTCAACATGCCCGGGACGACGTGCGCATCATCACCGTCGACAACCAGTTCTTCGGCGGCACCGTCGGTGTCGCGGGTCTGCTCGTGGGGGAGGATCTCCAACGCGCCCTCGCAAACGAACCGATCGGGCACCGCTACTTGTTGCCCGACGTCTGTTTGAATCGAGGCATGTTCCTCGACGGACTCACCCCCGAAGACCTTCCTCGTCACGTCGAGATCATCGAAACCGACGGCATCGCGTTACGACATGCGCTCGACATCGGCGCCCCGGTAGGTGCGACCTCATGAGCGTGCTCCCAACCGTCGCGATCGTCGGTCGGCCAAACGTCGGCAAGTCGACCCTCGTCAACCGCATCCTGGGTCGACGCGAAGCCATTGTTGAAGAACGCCCTGGCGTCACCCGCGACCGCAAGGAGATGGTCGCCGAATGGCAAGGACGAGAGTTCACGCTGATCGACACCGGCGGATGGATGGCCGAACAGGACGGGGACGAACTCGATCTCAAAGTCTCCAAACAGAGCGAACGGGCCATGGCCGAGGCCGACGTGGTGATCATGGTCGCCGACGCAGCCGTTGGTGCTACAGCTGACGATCAGCTCGTCGCGGACATGGTTCGTCGCGTCGATAGACCAAAGTTCCTGGTGGCGAACAAGGTCGACTCGGAACAACAGGAGTACAAGATCTGGGATCTTCTCAGCTTGGGCGTGGGCGACCCATGGCCGGTAAGCGCCCTGCACGGTCTCGGCGCTGCCGACCTGCTGGACGAGATCGTGGCCATCTTGCCGGAACCCGAGATTGACGAAGAGGAGCAAGACGAAGACCGCATCTTCGGCATTTCCATCGTCGGTCGACCAAACGTCGGCAAATCGACCCTCTTCAACCGTCTGATCGGCGAAGACCGATCCGTCGTACACGACATGGCCGGCACCACGCGTGACTCGATCGACACCGTCATCGAGACCGACAACGGACCCCTTCGCTTCATCGACACCGCCGGCATGCGACGCAAAGCCAAGGTCGATGAGGAAACCGAGTACTACTCGCTCGTGCGTGCCTTGCAATCGGTCGACAAGTCCGACGTATCGCTGCTCGTTATCGACGCGACCCTCGGCGTAACAGCCCAGGACCAACGCCTCGCCGAACGCGTGGACGCTGCTGGATGTCCGATTGTTGTCGTGCTCAACAAGTGGGACCTGCTCGACGCCGAAGGGCGTGAAGCTGCCATGGTTTCGGTGGAACGCAAACTGCATTTCCTCGGAAATTCACCCAAGCTCCGTATGAGTGCCCTGACCGGCAAGAGTGTCCAGAAGCTCTGGCCTGCCCTCGAGGACGCGCTGACGGCCTATGCGACCCGCATTCCCACCCGCAAGGTCAATCAGGTCATTCGGGCCGCACAGGTGGCTCAACCGGCCCCAGAGGGCGGCAGAGTGCTCTATGCGACCCAGGGAGCGACCGACCCACCCACATTCACGCTTTTCACCAATAAAGAGCTGCCCAGAACGTATTTGCGATACCTCGAACGCAGTCTGCGCGAATCATTCCAATTAGGTAACACTCCGGTGAAATTGCGAGTTCGACGCAGGTAGAGCTAGCCGTAGAGTACGCTTTTGCCCATGGAGCAATGGCTTCTCATAGCTCTCGGCATTATCTGCACCATTGCCGCAATCGGCTGGGCTCGTTCTGCGCGCTATCGCCGACGGTTCCTGAACAACATCGATCGCGAAGACATCGAGGGCGAAGAGGACCCCGCCTACCGGCTCGCACGGTCGGAGTTCAACAAGGAGGTTCATTCCACTGCGCTGTACGCCGCTCTGGCCGCAGCAGCGTTCTTCAACGCCCTCAGCAGCGACCCTCGCGCACCGGTCGCGTTCGCGATCGCCGTCATCATCCCGGCCATCATTTCGGTGAACTGGGCACGCAACGCTGTTCGCGATGCCCGGATCTCCCGTCAGCGCTTCTTCCTGGACAAGAAGGCCACAGAGGCACTCGAACAAGACGACTTTGCCCCGAAGGCCTGGGCAGCTCGACTCGCCCCTGACTCACTACCGGAGATTACGGGCTTTGAAGTAGGTCAGTACTACGAGGCTGCCTCGGGACTCATGGCCGGCGACTTCTTCGACGTCTACCGAGTCGGGCATAACCGTCTCGCCGCAGTCATCGGTGACGTAGCCGGGCATGGCATCGAGTCGTCGATCACCGCCTTCCAAGCCAAGTACCTCCTGCGAGTGTTCCTGCGGCAGTTCCGTGACCCAGCCCAGGCCCTTGAGGAACTCAACCAGCAGATGGGCGAGATGGACCGCGGCGAAGAGTTCATCTCCATGATCGTCGTGGTCTTCGACACCGAAGCGGGCACGATTCGCTACGCGTCCGCCGGTCACCCCGCAGGCTGGCTATGGCATGGCCGTGAGGTCGCCCCATTGCGAGCCACGGGCCCTCTGCTGATGCTCGACCCCGGCGCAAACTACTTCAGTAAAGAGATCCCGCTCGAGTCAGATGACTTCGTGGCCCTCTACACCGATGGCCTCGCCGAAGCCCGCAGCGGCGATGAGCTATTTGGCGAGGAACGAATCGCAATGGCCATCAGACGTGACCCAGGAGCTCCACCTGACGTGCTCGCCAAGGCCCTGCTTGAAGAAGCTCGCGACTACGCAGACGGTATGATCGACGACGATGTCGCGATCCTCGTCGTCCGACGCAGCTAACCCCGACTCGCTATTTGATGCCTTGGTGTGATCCTTGTTCAGAGTTCCATGCCCCCGACGATCACGGTCGTTGCCCCACCTGTGGTGACACCATGACGATAGAGCACGAACCCGACGACGCTCTCGAGGAAGAGGCCGCCACCGTTGGCCAAAGCGCTCCCTGGCACTTCTGGATTGTCGTCGTAGCCCTCGCTGCCTATCTGATCTGGCGGTTCATCGACTTCATCGCCTGGCTACTGGGCTGATTCTCCCGGAGCTCCGCTCCTCCAGCTGGCCGGAGAGGCCGCGTCCGCTCGCATCGGCTTCGCAGGTGCGAGCTACCTGTGTTGCGGGACTCCGTCTTATAAAATCTTGTCGGGCTGGGGAGATTTGAACTCCCGGCCTCCGGTCCCCCAGACCGGCGCGCTAACCAAGCTGCGCCACAGCCCGTACGGGTCCTGAGCGTAGTGGCTCTCATACCCTTTGCCACCGGGAACCTACACTCGTGGCTATGGCAGCTGGTGAGGTTCGTGAGATTGGGGGACACGAACTCACGTTGACGAGCTTGGACAAGCCGTATTTCCCCAAAGTTGGGCTGACCAAAGGCGACGTGATCGCCTATTTCGAGGCGGTAGCCGAGCCGCTGCTGCGCTCTGCGGGCAACAGGCCCGCTCTCCTCCAGCGATTCCCGAACGGTGTCGGCGGCAAGTCGTTCTTCCAGAAACGCATCCCCGACAGCGCTCCTGACTGGTTGCAGACAACCACCGTGTCCACCGTGAACGGCACGCCGTCCCGAGCTCTGGTACTTGCTGATGTGGCCCATGTCGTGTGGGCGGTGAACCAGGGGGCGTTCATCTTGCACCTCTGGCCGTTTCGCGTACCGACCGAACACGTCGACGAACTTCGTATCGATCTCGACCCGGTACCGGGCATCGCCTTCGACGACGTTCGGGCAGCAGCGTTCCTCGCTCGGGACTGGTTCGCCGAGCAGGGGATCACCAGCTACGTAAAGACCAGCGGTAGCAAAGGCCTCCACGTCTATGTGCCACTCGATGGCTCCGAAGACGGGCCCGGGTGGACCAGCTTTGACGTGCGTGGCGCCGCTGTCACCGTCGCCAGGTCTCTGGCGGCTCGACACCCCGACACCCTCACTGACGCGTGGTGGAAAGAGGAACGGGGTAAGCGGGTCTTCATCGACTTCAACCAGAACGCACCTCACAAGACCGTGTTCGGTGCTTGGTCGGTGCGACCCCGAGTAGGTGCCCAGGTTTCGGTTCCGATCACCTGGGATCAGCTCACCGACGTCACGAGTGATTCGCTCACCGTGTCGACGGTGCCTGCCTTCCTAGCCGAACACGGCGATGCATGGGAAACAATGTACGACCTGCCTCAAGACATCGCCCCGCTGGTTGCGGAGTTTCGCGACGGGCTTGAAACGGTCGGCGACGCGCCGTGGCCACCCGTCTATCCAAAGCAGCCCTACGAACCGCCGCGAGTAGCGCCGAGCCGAGCCAAGAAGACCGACTAACCCTCGATTGCAGGATCGGTGCGAAGCACCAGTGCGGGCAGCAGCGAGAACTCTGGGGCCTGTTGTGGCACGCCCAACGCAGCGTTGGTTTGCACCTCTGCGCTCGTCGAGCTGAGTGCTGTGCTCGTTCCGTTGAGCGCAGGATCAACACAGTTGTCGAAGCCGCCGGTTCCCGAGCTGGATGGGTCGGTGAAACGTCGGCCAGGAACAGCAGGATCGTCCGCATCGTCGAAATACCAGCGAAGGATGCCGTCGACGATCGACTGCGCCTGAGCCTCAATCACTTCTGGCTCTCGCATAAGTGCTGCTTCAGAGGGGTTCGACAGATATAGGAACTCGGTGATCACCGAGTCGATATCAGGAGTGAAGCGGTGAATACCGAAGAGATCCAGACCGCTGTCATTCAAACGCGTGGACGCACCCTGGTTGATCGTGTCGACCCAATCCGCTTCGAACTGCGACGCCGCAGCGTGCATCTCTTCGTAAAGGATGCCGGCGAGACGTTGCGACTCCGGGCGAGCCTGGCCGTAGAAGATCTCGGTTCCTGGCTCGCTGGAGCGACGCACAGCTCCGCCGTTGTGATGGAGTGACAAGAAGATGTCCGGTGCGAGCGCGTTGGCCATTTGGGCGCGAGTTCCGAGGGGAATTCGATAGTCGGCAGTGCGGGTGAGTTGTGCCGAGATACCGAGGTCGTTGAGCTTCTCAAGAAGGACGTTCGACACGACCAGGTTCACGTTCTTTTCTTGCAGGCCGGCGCCGACCGCACCCGACTCGGATCCGCCGTGGCCAGGATCGATCAAAACCTGGACTCGGTCCACGATGGCCGCTTCGTCGATGCGCGTGGTGGCCCCGCAAGGTGTGGTGACCTCGAGGTTGCCAGGGGATCCGCCAGTAATCGGTAACACGATGCCGGTCTCAGAGATGGCTACACCGGTCGCTCGGTCGGCCACGGCTTGGGCAACCCGAGAAGGTGGGCTGGTGATCGCATCGGTGCAGTGAACAGTGCGTCGACCGAGTACGGGATCATCGAGACGCAGACACACCTCGTGGAGCCCAGGGCTCGCCGTGATGGTCTCTTCGAAGTTGACGTTGGCCCCGAAGTCGCTCGCTGCGTTGGTGCGGCCGCTCGCGGCTAGTTCGCCGTCGAGAAGGATCTCGTAGGACACCGGTTGGGCCGAATCGGGGTCGCGGGTAACGCCCGCGACGGTGATTGCGTCATCACCGGGGGTCATCTCAGTGATGATTCCTCGGGTGGCGTTGCGCCAGCGGCCGATGGCTGGGGCGAGCCCGGGGTCGTCTACGCGATCCTGGGCGCCCAGCGGAGCGCCGATGAGCGCTACGAGGACCACCGCGACAATCGCAATAGGAGTACGCACGAGCCGAAGTGTAGGGCGACGAGAGGCGATCGCGTGGTCATCACGGTGGCCAATGCTGGGGGAAGTTTCTCAGGCGCTACGGTTTTCTCATGGTCCGATTTGGTGCCAAGGCTGGTGGCGGTGACGAGCCCCAGGAAAACGAGAGCTTTCGGGACCTCACGCGTCGCGCCGATGAGACGCGTTTCGACGCGGATCTAGCCGCTGTTGAAACCGACGTCGAGGGCTTTGGCGATACCGGGGCGGAAGGGTTCTCGTCCGCGTGGTCGGCTGGCATGGGTGAAAGCACGGGCGAATTGCCTACCGCGGAAGTTGGGGAGATTCCAGGAGACAAGCGGGCTGCTCGCCTCCGAAACATGGATCGTCGAGTCTCCGCCGGGCAGGTGTTTGGACTTCTGGTGTTGATCGGACTCGGAGTGGCCGGTTTCTTGGCCTTCGATCGATTCGCAGACGCAGATGGCGATGCGAACGCACTGTTGGGGGAGGAGGCGTTTCTTGTCGCTCCCGGCCAGCCTCGCGAGTACGGCGAAGGCATCAGCGCATTGCAACTCGCCGAGGGTTGGCCGCTCGGCGACACGTTCCTCGCCGACGGCACGGGTTCGGACCCAACCCCGGTCGCCGCTGACTCGGTTCAGCTGCCAACGGGTGTGTTTGCCGCCCCACTCGTGTGGGGCGAGCGAGCTCACGTCGCCATCATTGGAGAAGGGGTAGGTGCCGGCGACATCTGCGCCATCGCGAGTTTGTTCAGCGTCGGTCTCGATGTGATCGACGTCGCCGCCGACGGCGATTGTGGTGGCCGGTTCGACGCAACCGGCGATCGCATAGCGTGCCGAAGCCCGAACGCGGTCCTGCTCGAAGTGTGGCCCGAGAACCCAGGCGTTGTGGGCGAACAACCCGACGCCGTACGGGTTCGAGTGCGTTTGGAACGAAACGCTGGTGGCGGCGCCGTTGAGTCGCTGCGCACAACAATTGACCTCCCAGCCCGATTCCAAATCGGCCTCCGCGAGTTGCCCGGCCTCCCTGAAAGTCAAGCGCAGATCACCATCGGCGAGGTGTCTGAGACCTGTGCGCTACTCGACCGGTCCGATGTGGCCGTTCAGTTGCTGTAGAGTCCGCGCCATGTGTGGACGATTCGCTTCGACATCACCACCCGATGTCATCGCGTCCTATTTCGGTGCCGAGGCGCCAGCTGATGCCGACGAAGAGGTCGCTCCCGATTACAACGTGGCGCCCACACGCGATGTCGCCAGCATTCGCGTTCGCTCGGGGGACCGGCACCTGGACTTTCTCCGCTGGGGTCTCGTACCTCGGTGGGCCAAAGACCTGCGAATTGGTTCAAAGATGATCAACGCCCGCGCGGAAACGGTGGCCACGAAGAACTCATTTCGCTCCGCGTTCAAGAAGCGCCGCTGCCTGATCGCAGCTGACGGCTTCTACGAATGGCAGCGACTCGACGATGACACCAAGCAGCCCATGTACATCCACCGCGCTGATGGCGATCCTCTGGCCTTCGCTGGGCTCTATGAACGGTGGGTCGACGCCGAGGGACTACGCGAAGTGCATTCGTGCACGATCATCACGACCACGGCCAACGACATGATGGCGCCGATCCACAACCGGATGCCCGTCCTGCTCGCCCCGAAGGACTGGGACCAATGGCTCGACCCCGATAACGACGATGTCGACGCGTTGGCGCCCTTGCTAGTGCCAGCACCTGACTCCCTGCTCGAGGCCTACCCGGTGTCGACCGAGGTCAACAACGTTCGCAACAATCACTCAGAGCTCCTGGCGGCCCAATAATGACCACCCAGACGCGCAGCGGTACAGCTCGAAACGTGACCGATACGGGAGCCACCGCCTGGGCTAATTCGGACCTACGGCGATCGATCCGCAACCTCGGCCTGCGCTGGCAAGCGAAGCTTGAGGGTAACGGCCCCGACCGCGTCTTGCCGTGGATCCTCGCAGCCGTGATGTTCGCGCTGTTGGCAGCGCTCTCGCTGTCTCGCTTTCGCAGCCTGGAACTGGGCGAAACACTCGCGGCATGGATGCAAGGCGTTTGGTTGCTCGGCGAGGGGCTCGACCCAACGGTGACCCTCACGGACCGCAACGTCTTCGAAGGGCAACTCTCGATCATCATGTGGCCCATCGCCCAGATCGCGATGTTCCTACCCACCGGCCCGTTCCTGCTCACCTTGCAGTCACTAGCGCTCGCCGTAGGTGTTGTTCCACTGTGGCGAATCTCCCGGCGGGTACTCGAACTCGGGGTCGAGTCGGCCATCGTTTTGGGGTTGGCGTACAGCCTGCAACCCCAGTTTCAGAACCTGAACCTGGCCGAGTTCCATCCGGAAGCGCTGGCGCTTCCCGCCTTCTTGTGGGCGTACCTCTTCAGCCAAGAGAAGCGGTGGCTACCGTTCGCGGCCGCGATGGCTTTCGCCCTATCAACGCGTTCGGATCTCGGCCTCGTTCTCGTCGGCTTCGGTGCACTTCTCGCAATCGAAGGACGTGTGCAAGCCGGTCGTATCACCGCTGCTGTCGGCGCGCTTTGGGCCATCGTGGCGGTCTCGGTCTTCAACGCTGATCTCGCGGGTGGCGAGTTCGTCTTCACCGAGGCCTTCGCGAAATATGGCAACGAGCCCATCTCGATCCTGTGGGGCATGCTGACCAACCCGATCGAAGTGATCAAAGACTTCTTCGCCGAGGACAACTACCGCAAGCTCGTGCTCTTGTTCGTGCCGTGGTTGTTCCTACCGGTGATCCGACCACGCTTCCAGTTGCCACTGGTGCTCTTCGGTACCTTCAGCTTCATCGCCGACATCCCCGCCGGAGAGTTCGGAAACCCGCAACAGGACGTCCCGGCGCTCGCCTTCCTCTCGATCGCCACGGCCTTTTCGCTCCGCGCTGTCGGGCGAAAGTCGGTCAGACGGGTCTTCGTGAGTGGCCGACTTCTCACCGGCTTGTTGTTCGCGAGCATGGCGTTCTTCTTGTTCAGTGCCGGCAGTTCGCTGTACAACGAACCGTGGACCTGGGCCGCGCGATCGACCGCCGACATCGATCTCCTTGCAGCGATCGAAGCCGTGGAACCCGACGATTCGGTCGTCGCCGTCGAAAATGCACTCCCGATGCTCGCTGAGCGAGTTGAGCTGCAGCGGTTTCCGGTAGGACTCGACATCTACCGTCCAGCCGACGAGATCTTCACCGCCGATGTGTTGATCATCGACGAGGCGGACGAACGGTGGAACGACACGGGCCGGTTCACCTTCGATCAGGTAGTCGACGCGCTGAACTTTGAGGTCGTCAGCCGCTCGGGAAGCGTCTCGGTCTATCGCATGACCGGCGAACCGCCGGGTTAGTTCCCGAGTTCAGCCTGCAGCGCTGCTAAGTGCCCGTCGAGTGCATCTTGGTCGGGTGAGCTATCAGCGTTCGCGAAGTCGAGTTGGGCCATCGAATTCATCGGCACGACGTGAACGTGCGCGTGGGGCACCTCGAAACCGGCGATCATCAAGCCGATTCGGGCGGGTGAGAACAACGCCTTTTGCGCTTGGCCCACCCGATGGGCCACGCTCATGAGGTGAGCTGCCGTGTCGGGGGAGAGGTCGGTCCATTGGTCGATCTCAACCCGGGGTACGACCAACGCGTGACCCGGAGCTAGGGGGCGTACGTCGAGAAAACTGACGCACAGGTCGTCCTCCAGCAACATCCGCGACGGGATATCGCCGTTCATGATCATGGTGAAGATCGAAGCCATGCCTTTCACCCTAGCTGGCCTCGCCAGTACCCTTTCCAAGACGATGAATGAGGGTCCAACCACATCAGCGAGCCCGCTGTCTGACCAGCCTGAGTGGCGACCCTTCACCGTGCCCAATGCGATGTCGCTCATTCGCCTGGCATGCATTCCGCTGTTCGTCTGGCTCCTGTTCGCCCAAGACGATCGGGTGTGGTCGGCGGTACTGCTGGCGGCGTTGGGCTCAACGGACTGGGTCGATGGTTGGTTCGCACGCCGCTTCGATCAGGTCTCCGAGCTGGGCAAGATCCTTGACCCGGCCGCCGACCGACTCTTGTTGCTCACCGCGGTCGTGTCGATGTGGATTGATGGATCCGCGCCCGCCTGGTTCGTCATACTCACGCTCTTGCGAGAGGGGCTCGTCACACTCGTAGCCGTCGGCCTCGCCGCCCGTGGCGTCGAACGCTTTGACGTCACGTGGTGGGGAAAGACCGGAACGTTCTTCTTGCTCTTCGCCTACCCATTGCTCCTCGGAGGTGCGAGCACTGTGGCTGTAGCGGACACTCTGCGGATACTCGGCTGGGTATGTGGGGTCCCAGGATTGTTGATTTCGTGGTACGCAGCGTGGGCGTACGTACCAATAGCGCGTGCTGGACTTGCCGATGCACGGGGCCGCGCGGGTTAGTATCTCGACCATGAGCATTCCAGAAGACCTTCGCTATACAAATGACCATGAATGGGTCCGTGTGGAAGGCGACCAGGTCCGCATCGGTATTACCGATTACGCACAGGACGCATTGGGCGATGTCGTGTACGTGGATCTTCCAACCGTTGGTGACACCGTCGAGTTGGGTGGCGCCATAGGCGAGGTCGAGTCCACGAAGTCCGTCTCCGATATCTACGCCCCGGTTTCGGGCAAGGTCGCGGTTGTCAACGAGGCCCTTGAGGCGGCTCCTGGCAAGCTCAATGAAGATCCGTACGGCGACGGATGGCTCTGTGTGCTCGATGTCTCCGACGCGAGCCAAATCGATGGATTGTTGGATGCGTCGGCTTACCAGGAGCTCATAGGCCAGTGAGTTCTGAGCGAGTCTGTCCGGCGTGTCATCACCACAATGACCTGACCGCGAACTTCTGCTCGTCCTGTGGCGAACGGATAAGTGGCGGCCCGGAGGAACCCACCGCAGCCATTCCAATCGTCCCTGCGCCTACCGACACTGGCGAGACCGATCGCTCCCATCTCGCCGAGCGAGAGGGCTTTGGCGAGGCCGAAGGCATCTTGTTGGTGGATTCAGGCCCAAAGAGCGGTTCCCGGTATGCCTTGGACCAAGACACGATTTCGGCGGGACGACACCCCGAAAGTGACATCTTTCTCGATGATGTGACGGTCAGCCGACGCCATGTCGAGATCACCCGGGACAATGGAAATTATCGAGCTCGTGACGTCGGTTCGCTCAATGGAACCTACGTAAATAAGGAGCTCGTAGACGAAGGCGTGGAACTCAGCGATGGCGACGAGCTCCAAATCGGTCGTTTTAAACTTCTTTTCTTCCACGGAACCGGCAGCGGGGACTAAAGCGCCGGGCCTATGCGTTTAGGCTTATATAACGAAAGGGGCGCATATGGTGCCGATGGAATTGGTGGGAGTACGCATCGAGTTGCCCAGCAACACGCCGATTGTGATTCTCCGCGTTCAGGGCGAAGGTGACGATACCGACGCTCGAATGCTCCCGATCTTCATCGGCGGCCCAGAGGCTACGGCGATCGCACTCGCCCATGAAGGTGTCACGCCACCTCGACCGATGACCCACGATCTCTTCGCTGAAACCCTCGACGCGATGGACGTGCGTGCCGAGCGGGTCGTGATCACCGAACTGCGAGATCGTACGTTCTATGCCGAATTGCACTTGCGCTCTCCGTCCGAAGCCCGGGTCATGTCCGCCCGACCATCCGATGCGATCGCACTCGCAATTCGACTCGGGGTACCGATCTTCGCTGAAGACGAATTGCTCGATGAGGTCGGCTATACCGATGGCCCCGAACCGACGGAGGAAGACGACGAGGTCGTCGAAGAATTCAAAGACTTCATCGACAACGTCAGCCCCGAAGACTTCGCGTAACCGCTCTACCGGGTGAAACAGGTTCGCGCGTGCCGCGCGAAGGCGAACGCGTACGGTCGTTGACCTGGAGTCGTTCGCTTCGTAGGATTACTACATCGTAATTTCAGCGACGTAGCGCAACGGGTGTGCTGCAAGCGAGAGGGCCCTCGACATGGATGACAACCAACAGAGCAAAGACATCGGTTACAGCGGGAAGAGCGCTTCGGAGATCGTCGGCATTACTTATCGGCAGTTGGACTACTGGGCGCGCACCGACCTGATTCGCCCCTCACACACCGATGCTGCAGGTTCGGGATCGCGGCGCAAGTACTCTTACCGTGACCTCGTCGAGCTGAAGGTGATCAAGAACTTGCTCGACTCAGGCATCCGCCTCGAACAAGTCCGCGAAATCTTCAACTACCTCCAAGACGAACTGGGTGAAGACGTTGCCACGGCCAACCTCGTGGTCAATGGAAACCAACCGATGTTGGTGCGAAGTGGAGAAGAGGTGATCGACCTTCTCCAGAACGGTCAGGGCGTACTGAACATCTTGCCGCTGGGGGCAGTAGTCGACGAGGTCGAACAAAAGATCGTCGAGCTCTTCCCAGCTCGCTCAGCCGATTCCGCCTTCGCCGCTGAAGTGCACGCGTCCTCCCAGTAACGCCGTGTTGGGCTGGCGCCGAGCTTGCGCAATCGTTGCATTGTTCGCGGCCTTGGCCGCAGGCTGTGCGTCCTCGTCCTCCCAGAGCGCCACAGAGCCTGCCCCGGCTACGACCTCGCCTGAAGTTGAGGCCGCCGCGCTCGAAAGCACGGCTACGGAAGACCCAGCGTCACAAGACGTGGTCTCCGAAGCGTCTGGCGAGCTAGCTACGACCAGTTCGACCGCATCGACGACATCCACAACGTCTACGTCCAGCACAACTTCAACCACGACGACGTC
>CAYUKM010000013.1:0-20585 GCA_964445255.1 uncultured Acidimicrobiales bacterium | reverse complement strand
CGACGTCCACTTCAACGACAACCACGACGGAACCGCCTGCAGTGCCAGCGTTCTCCTCGACGATCCAGGAGATTGACGCAACTATTGCGGCGCGAATGACCAGCTCCTGGCGAGAGGGCTGCCCGGTCGGCCTCGATCAGCTCCGACTATTGACCTTGTCGCATTGGGACTTTAACGAGCAGCCTGCGACCGGTGAGCTAGTGGTGCATGCGGACTGGGCCGACGAGATCGTCCAGGTCTTCGCAGCCATGTACGACGCGCAGTTCCCGGTTGAACGTATGGAACTTATCGACGTCTACGACGGCGATGATCTTCTTTCGATTGCGGCCAATAACACGTCGGGTTTCAACTGCCGTGAGGTGCTCAATCGCCCTGGGGTCTGGTCGAATCACGCCACCGGCACGGCAATCGACATCAATCCGGTCCAGAACCCGTATCTCTCCCGTGACGGCGTTGTTCTTCCCGAAGCGGGCGTCGACTTCCTAGACCGAAACATCCAGGCCAAGGGCGGTATCTACTCCGGCGACGCGGTCACCGAAGCGTTCTCAGCAATTGGTTGGGGATGGGGCGGCAACTGGCAGAGCTCAAAGGATTGGCAGCACTTCTCCGCCTCAGGGACCTAACCAACTACAGCGGGCCGAGCAGGCCGTGTCTGAGCTGACGAAGCGTGTGGTCGGCGAGAACGAGGGCCGTCATGGCATCCACCATCGGGACCGCTCGAGGTAGCACGCACGGGTCGTGCCTGCCTTTAGCTGCGAGCGTCGTCGCCTCACCGTCGGTGGTGACGGTCTGCTGTTCAGAACTAATCGTTGCCGTCGGCTTGAACGCGATACGAAAGGTGAGGGGTTGACCGTTCGAAATTCCGCCCTGAACCCCACCCGAATGATTGGTCGCCGTCGTGATCGCACCATCAGGACCAGGAACGAACTCGTCATTGTGGGTGCGTCCGGTCATTCGGGATCCGGCGAACCCACTGCCGATCTCGAACCCCTTGGTGGCTGGCAGCGAGAGCATCGCCTTGGCTAGATCGGCTTCGAGCCGGTCGAACACGGGCTCGCCGAGCCCAGCTGGCACCCCGCGAACAACCGCAGAAATCACTCCACCAAGTGAGTCGCCATCGCGGCGCGCTCCCTCGATGGCGGCGGTCATAGCAGCCGCGGCCCCTGGGTCGGGGCAACGGGTCGGGTCTTGTTCGACGTCGCTGCGCGAAACGGTGAGTGGATCGACCGAGGCGGTGATGTCGTGGACTGCGTCGACCCACGAGACGATTTCTGGGAGCGACTGTCCGTGCGCCTCGGCAACAGCGGTGAGCAACGAGCTGGCGATCGCTCCGGCAGCGACACGACCGATCGTTTCCCGAGCGCTGGAACGGCCGCCGCCGGCGATCGTTCGGTGACCGTACTTCTGGTCGTAGGTGAAGTCGGCATGTGATGGTCGGTAAACGTCTTTGAGATGGTCGTAGGCCCCGGACCGAGCATCTCTATTCCGGACCATCATGGCAATAGGAGCTCCGGTCGCGAGCCCGTTGGCTACACCAGAGAGAATCTCGACCCGATCGGCTTCGTCGCGTTGGGTGGTGAGACGGCTTTGGCCAGGTCGTCGGCGGTCCAACTCGACCTGGATAGCGTCCTGGTCGATGGGAAGCCGCGCCGGAACACCGTCGACGACAACGCCGACAGCGCCCCCGTGGCTTTCGCCAAAGGTGGAGATACGAAAGTCGTGCCCGAAGGTGTTTCCCACGGTAGGCAGGCTACCGGCCGGGAGCGTAAGCCCCCAGACGGCTCAGTCCTATCCAGCGCGTTCGCTGGCGAGAGCTTGCGCTGCCGCGCTACGCATATCGTTCGTAACCACAGGTGCTTCGCGTTCACCGGGAGCGGGAGCAGGTGCCGCAGCTGGTGCTGCTGCCGGGGCACTTTGGCTCGACAGGGTTTGAAGGATGTGGGTCAACAGCTGGACGAGCGTATCGATCGCGAGGTTCGAATTGCGGGCATCGGTACGGACGATTGGATTGCTTGGCTCAAGGTCCAACGCTTCGCGGATGTCCTCGATCGAGTGCTGTGGTGCTCCGTCGAACTGGTTGAGTCCGATGATGAATGGGATCTTGCGCTGCTCGAAGAAGTCGATTGCGTTGAAGCATTCATCGAGACGGCGAGTATCTACCAGAATCAGCGCACCGAGGGCGCCCGCGGTGATGTCCTCCCACATGAACCCGAATCGGTCCTGCCCGGGGGTACCAAAGACGTACAGCACGAGGCCTTCGTCGACGGTGATCTTGCCGAAGTCCATTGCGACGGTTGTGCTCGTCTTTCGTTGCACGAACGTGGCGTCGTCGACGCCCGATGCCGCACTGGTCATTTTGGCTTCGGTTCGTAGTGGAGCAATCTCCGATACGGCCGATACGAATGTGGTTTTGCCGACGCCGAATCCACCCGAGATAACTACCTTGGCGGAGACGGGACGTGCACTAGCGCTTGCTGATTCCATCGAGCAACCTCCTCACAATTGCGATGTCGTCTGAACGTGTGGTCTCGAGGACCTCAAGGGAACCTTCACCCCAAAGATCGGCGACGAGTACACGGGCGACACCCAAAGGCATCGCACACTTTGCCGAGATCTCGGCGATTGAATTTGGTTCCTCACAGAGTGCATAGATCGCAGCGAGGTCTCGATCCGCGGGAGGGGTCGAGCCCTCCTTGGTCGAGACCATTGCCTCTACAGCCAGTTCGCCAGCATCGCTTCGGGTGCGGCCGCCTGTGAGGAGGTACGAGCGAACAAATGCGCCATCGTCTGTAGCTGCGCCGTCGCTTTCGTGGCTTTGTGCCATGAGTCCTTTTCCTCCGAGCCGTTAACGAACGCTGACGGTTAGACCGTCAGTACGTTCTTCAACTCGCTGATTAGTTCTGGCGATAATGCAGATCCTGCACGTTCTGCAAGCAAGGTCATTTCGTATGCAACCTGTGCGATGTCGGCACCGCTTTGGCAGAGCACTGCCAACGATGCGCCATGGCCCATGGACATAACGAAAAGGTTGCCCTGGGTCATCTCAACGACAACCTGGTCGACGATGCCACATCCGAGGCAGTGGGCTGCTCCGTTTGTAAGGCTGGTCAAGCCAGCAGCGATCGCGGCAAATTGGTCTACGCCGCTCGTGTCGATGCCTGCCGAGGATGCCAGCAAGAGGCCGTCGGCCGAAACCGCTACTGCCTCTCGGACGCCAGCTGTGTCCTGTGCAAATCGGGACAGGAGCCACGCAAAGTTTTGTGCCTCAGTCGAAACGGTCATGATTCACTCCCTGTGGTGGTTGGGGTTTCACTAGCTGGTACTTCAGCTGGAGATTCGGGTGCCGAGACGTTCGGGACGTCGAGGGCTGGTGCTGTAGCCGTGCCAACGACCGGTGGGGCCATCTTGGGGGCGGTTGGCGCTGGGGCTGATGGTACTTGAGGCAGCGAGGCCGTGTCTGGCGCGCCTCGAGTAGCGGGTGGTGTCACCGTGGTTGGTGGGTTAGGAGTAGGGGCGCCTGGCGCAACCGGTGTTTGCGCCTGGCCAGCCTGACGGCCTCGGGCGACAGCTGCACGGAAGCTTCGCAGCGAGCTACTTACCTGTGAGGCGTCACGTTGGATAGCGGGTGCGTTCTCGTCTGCAGAGGCTGCGGATGGAGCTGCTGCAGGCCCGGGGTCTGGAGTGTTCTTCGAACGTCGCTTCGGGAAACCAGCCGATGTGACCGCACCTGCGTCTGGGGCCGTAGGTACCGCTGCCGGTGGGGCCTCGGGCACAGGTGCAACAGGAGGTGCCGATGCCTGAGCGACGACGGGTTCGGGGTCGGCAGGAGACGTTGGTTGCGGCTCGGAGGCCTGCGAGGCGTCATTGCCGCTCTTGCGGCCGCGACGCTGTGGGAAGCCAGCGGACGTCGTGCCGACCGGCTCTTGAGGTGCGAGGGGGACCGCCGCCGGAGTTGGAGCGGCCGGCTCGTTGAGCGGCGTAGCTGGGGTAAGGGTAGGTGACTCGAATACCTGCTCTTCGGTAACGGCGGGTGTTGCAGCTGCGGCTTCCTCGGTTCGAGCAGTAACCTCGATCGTGTTCGGCTGCTCGGTAGAGAGCAAATGGACCGGTAGGTCGATGAAGGCGATCGTTCCACGATGCTTGCCCTCGCCGGTCGGGTCGGCACTTGTAAGGCGAACGGTGATGCCAAGGTCTTGGGATAGACGGCCAACCACAAAGAGTCCCAAGTACGCAGACGGCGCATCGGCGAAGTCGACCGGGTTCTTCAACCGATCGTTGGCCTCGGCCATCGCTCGCTCATCCATACCAATACCGTGATCGACAACCGCAAGGCGGTAGTGCGAGTTGGTCAGCTGTCCGAGTACTTCGATGTTGGTGTTCGGTGGGGAGAACGAGCCAGCGTTCTCCAAGAGCTCTGCAACAAGGTGGGAAAGGTCGGTAGCGAGGTTTCCAGAAACGGTCGCGCCATCGATATCGCCGAGCTTCACTCGGCGGTAGTCCGCAATCTCGGCCGCAGCAGCGCGAACTACATCTCGAACGGCGATCGGCTTACCCCAACGGCGTGGGGTCTGCTCACCAGCGAGAACCAAGAGGTTCTCCGCGTTACGTCGCATGCGGGTCGCGAGGTGATCCAAGCGGAAGAGGTTCTCGAGGGTGTCGGGATCGGACTCTTGACGCTCCAAGTCGTCGATGAACTCGAGCTGACGGTTGAGGAGGTTCTGGTTTCGGCGACCGAGGCTAACGAAAGTACGAGCGACGTTTTGGCGACGAAGCTTCGCCTGGCCAGCTGCAAGATCCACCGCAGCACCCTGCATGGTATTCAGCGAGCTCGCGAGCTGGGAGAGTTCGTCGTTACTGTCAACCTCAAAGGCTGGAAGCTCAGGTAGCTGCTCGGAGGTACGAGCCGCTTCAACAACAGCCGGGATGCCTTCTTCGGCAGCCACACGTGCTTGCTCGGAGAGCTTGGCTACCGGAGCGGTAATGGTTCCTGCGATCGATCGAATAGCCACGAAAGTGAAGAAGAAAGCGAGAAGCAACAGTAGAGCTACGGCGACGAGGATGATGCCTTGCTGCTCATCCACAGCAGCTGACACATCGCGAATTTCGTTGAGCGACTGGTTCGCGACCTCAGCAGACTGGTTGGTCTGAATCGTCCAGTCGACCTGGAGATCGAGACCGTTGTCCTGGCTCTGGCCGATCGATCGGGTAGCGGTAATGAACTCATTGCCAACTACCAACGATGTTTCCTGGGAGCCAGAGTTCTCAGACAGGAGGTCGATAGACAGGCCGCTGTCCGCGTCCTCGAGGCCAGCCTGGCTAAAGAGCACGCTCGGGTCGTGGTCGATAGCGGTGTCAGCAATGATCACCGATGCCCCGATGTCAGCGATGCCAACTTCGACGTCGCCTTCTTCGGCGAGCTGGTCGAGGAGACCATGAAGGTTGGTGAGCGGCACGCGCACACGCATTATGGCCGTGCCGTCCACGGTTGCAGGCTCAATAACTTCTACAGCAAGCTCGAATGACGGACTGTGTTCGGCGTCATTGACGAAGCTGCGGAATGAGGACCCTTCGGATAGGGCAGGTTCGAGCCATTGCGAAAGGTTCTCGGTATTGACTTCGCTCTCCGGGTGGGTCGTTCCAAGCAACGTGCCGTCCTCGCTAACGAGCACGACCTGAATATCTTCTTCAGTGATTGTGATCTGGTCTCGTGCGGTTCGAGCCACGACACCCGCGCCTACAAAACCGCTGTCGTCTCCTTCGGCGATCTGATTACTGGCTCGGATTGCGCCTTCACGGAAGGCTGACTCATTGGCGACACGAGTCGTGCGCAAGATGATGCCATCGACGAACTCAGCGATCTCTCGAGAGCTCGATTCAGCCGATCGCTCAGCACCGGCGGCCACAACTTCATCATTGAGAATTCCCTCCGCGGAGCTCACCGCGTCCGACGTACGTTGCTGAATAACCAGAGCACCGATTATGGCCAGAAGGCTCAAGCCCAAAAGTGGGATCAGAACAACAGGCAGGATGCGACGAAAGATGTTGCTTCGAATCGATCCAAGTTTTACTTCGTCGGTATCAGCAGCTTCGGCGATCGGCTGGGTCGTCTCACTCATGCGAAAACTTCCGTAATTTCCCTAGAATTCGAGGTCCAAATTTGGACTCTCTAGGTTGTTCGGATCGCGCAGAAGTGTTCCTATAGGCCTTTTGGCCCTGGTTCGATCATTTTTGGGAATTCCGACAGGTTTGACCTGCCCACTCGGCTACAAGCGCTCTCAGCTACAGTGCGAGTAGTGCCTGCTCGACGACTTCGGTGAGCGCAGGGTGAATATACAATTGCCCGCGAGCCATCTCGTCGACATTCTGGCCAAAGGCCATGCCTTGAATGAGTTGTTGAATAAGCGTCGACGCCTGGGGGCCAATGATGTGTGCTCCGAGCAGTTCGCGGGTCTCCGCATCGGCGATGAGCTTGCAGACGCTGGTGGTGTCTTCCATCGCCCATCCGTATGCCGCAGCACTGTATGGTTGGACGACGATCGAAAGTGGGCGTCCGGTCGCTTCGGCCGCTGGCTGGGTAAGGCCAACCGTCGCGACCTGGGGCGATCCGAAGATCGCAGCGGGGGTCAAACTTCGGTCGATCTCGATTAGGTCGTCGGGGTTGAGGAGGTTGTGCGAGACCACTCGGGCATCAGCATTTGCCGTGTGCTTGAGCTGGGACGAGTTAGTGATGTCGCCGAGGGCGTAGATGTCGGGGTGCGCAGTCTTGAGGGTGCCGTCGGTGATGACATAGCCCCGATCGTCGAGCTCGACGCCGGTCTCGGTAACGGCGAGTTGGTCGCCGTTGGGGACTCGGCCGGTTGCTACGAAAAGGGTGGAGCCTTCGATGACTTCGCTAACGCCGTTAGAGGTGACGTGTACCCGGACCTGCTTCTCATCGCCCTCGACCGAGTCGATGTCGGTGTTGGTGCGAACGTCGAAACGCGCAGCGTATGCATCGGTGAAACGACGAGCGATGTCGGGGTCCTGGGCTCGAATCATGACACCACTGCGGTTGATGATGGTCACCTTGGATCCGAGCGATCCAAATGCGTTGCCCAACTCAGCGCCGATGTAACCGCCGCCGATGACGATCAGATGCTCGGGCAACTCGTGGACACGCATCACCGTGTCGGAAGTATGGAATGGGACTCCCGAGTCGGCGATGACCGGGGGCACGGTTGCGCGGGCGCCAGCGGCCAAGACGATGCGATCTGCGGTTACCTCAGCGGTGCCGCCATTGTTGAGTGCCACCTCGAGGGTCTTGTCGCCTATGAATTTGCCCGAACCGCGATACACGGTCACGTGATCCTGCTCTTCTGAACGGTATCGCTCGCCGCCCTCTGCGATTGGATCGATCCGCCCAAACACTCGGTCACGGATCGCTGGCCAGTCAGAGCCATCGAAGCGGGTATGTACGCCGAGTTCAGGACCGACTTCCTTCGCGAGGTGCGCGACATCGGCTGCGTAGACAAACATCTTCGAAGGGATGCACCCCACGTTGAGACAGGTGCCACCGAAGGCCCCGCGCTCTACGATTGCGACGTCCATTCCTTCGTAGGCTTCGCTGAGTACGGAGTTTCCGGACCCGGTACCGATGATCAAGAGTTCGTGGTGTGTCATTACGGGTCTTTCAGTCTTTCGGATTTTGCTTAATGGAACGTCAGAGGATGTTAAGAGCGCAGCCTACGAATTAACACGGACGTATCGCTGCGATGTTCCCCGTTTTTAAGAAGTTCGTCGTAGTAGCCCGCCACCAAGGACGCCACAGGTGTCGGTGAGCCAAGCCGTTCGGCCTCTTGTAGCGCAATTCCGAGATCCTTGACCATCCACTCCGACGCGAAGCCGAAGTCGAAAACATCTGCCACCATCGTTGCGCCGCGATTGGCCATCTGCCATGACCCCGCTGCGCCATCGGTGATCGTGGCGAGGACCCGTTCCATGTCCAGACCTGCAGCCATGCCAAGGGCCAGCGCCTCGGAGAGACCTTGCAGCAGACCCGCAATCGCGATCTGGTTCACCATCTTTGTTGTTTGACCAGCACCGGTATCGCCGATGAGCGTTCTGGTCTTCGAATAGCTCGTCATCAACTGATCCGCTCGGTCAAATGTGTCTTGTGTGCCGCCGCACATCACGGTGAGAACCCCGTTCTGAGCACCTGATTCTCCACCGGACACTGGAGCGTCCAACGCACCGATCGATTTCGAAGTGCCCGCTTCCGCGAGTTCGTGTGCGATCGTCGCTGAGGCCGTCGTGTGGTCTATCAGGATCGATCCTTCCGGAAGTCCCGCCAGAGCGCCGTCAGCACCCATCGCTACCGCTCGTACACTGTCGTCGTTGCCAACGATCAGGATCGCTGCGTCGGCACCTTCGGCTGCCTTAGCAGGCGTTGCCGCCATCGATGCCGCAGTGTGTTCGTCCACGAAGCGCTCTGCGACTTCGGTGGTGCGGTTGTAAACGACGACCTCGTGCCCATCAGCAACAAGATGTCCCGCCATCGGGTAACCCATTGCGCCTAATCCGATGAACCCGATTCGTGCCATGGGGTGAGGCTACACGCCTACGATGCCGGGAATCTCACTCCATCCACCTTGCTCATTCGGCTCGATCAGCACGTCTGCGATCGCCTGAACTTCGCTCGGCGCGTTGTTGGGAACGATCGCGATCGCAGCCGACGAAAGCATGCCAACATCGTTGAAACCATCACCGACGACGGCTAGGCGGTTTCGGTCGAGGTCGAGGCGATCGCATAGCGCATCCAATCCGGTCGCCTTATCGACGCCGTTGCCTTGCACCATGATCCCGTGATCGCCCTCGTAATGCGATGGGCTAATGAACACTGAGGCAAGTTCCTCCGCCTCGATATCAGCCTTGAGTCGGCTCAGATGGTCGTGGGCGTAGCCGAAAGCTCCGAAGCCAGTGACCGCCGCTGACGAGATTGCTTGAGCAAGATCATCGACTCGACGAATACCAGGGGCACTCGCCAGGAAGGACTCGCCGGCCGAAGCGTGTGTGGTGGCAAGTAGGTCGGCGTCGAGGTCATCGATGTAGACGAGGGGTTCGAGATCGTGCGATACGAAGAGGTCGTGGACCCGCCGCGCATCAGCGGTGTTGACGGTGCTGCGGTGAAACGACGGACCATCGAGTCGTTCACGAACCAAGGCGCCGTTCATTAAGATCGCCGACCTGTCAGCAAGCCCAGCCGGCCCAAGACCGCCCAGTGTGCTCAGCGCGCGGCGCCCGGTGGCCACGACGAAACGAATGTCGCTGGCGTCTAACTGCGCCACAGCATCGACCGATGCAGGGTGCAGCGTCATGTCGGGTGCCCAGAAGGTCCCATCGAGATCCGTGACCAACGCGTCAATTTCCATGGCCCAGAGCGTAGGCGGTGGTCGGATTGTCGTGACATTTCCGCGAAGTCGAGCCGTTAGCGAGGTACGAATAGAACATGGATATATCGCTGGTCATCATGGCCGCTGGCCTCGGAAGCCGCTTTGGGGGAACAAAGCAGTTGGTCGAGGTGGGCCCCAACGGTGAAGCCTTTTTGGACTTCGCAATCCTCGACGGTCGCGCTGCGGGCTGCACCAATGTGGTGTTGATCATCCGAAGCGACATCGAGGCCGACGTCCGAGGCCATTTGGAACGCCAGTACGGCTCCCTGGAAGGGTTCCACTTGGTTCGCCAAGATGACCTCGGTCCAGCCAGAGCCAAGCCCTGGGGCACGGCCCACGCCGTACTATCTGCCCGCGAAGCCGTAGACGGTCCGTTCATCGTCGTAAATGCAGATGACTACTACGGTCCATCCTCATTCAAGCTCGCTGCCGATCTGCTCTCCGGGGGTGACCAGCACACCGCCGGTCTGGTCGCGTTCGAGTTGGCCAAGACGTTGCCGCGGACTGGCGCCGTATCCCGAGGCCTTTGCGTTGTCGAGGATGGTTTATTGGTCTCGATCGACGAGACCCATGGCATCGAGCGCGGCGAGGACGGCGTGATTTGCTCAGAAGATCCTGAGGGAACCCACGGCGACGAGACGCTCGCCTCGATGAACATGTTCGCCTTCCCAAACTCGCTCTTCGAGCACCTAGCCGCGGGCTGGGAGACATTCTTCGCCGAGCACGGTGAGGAACCGAAGACCGAGTATCTCTTGCCGGCTGTCGTCGACGACCTCCGCGAGAAGGGAGAGTTGCGCGTTGCTGTACCACGGTCGACCGAGGAGTGGATCGGTGTTACCAACCCCGATGATCTCGAACCGGCGAGGGCTCGACTCCAAGACCGCTAGTCAGCGTCTTCGCCCTCACGCTTGCGCTCGAGACGGTCTGCCCCAGCGTCCACACCTGGAAGCTGAGGCTGCATCGCACCGAGTTGCGAGGCGGCGCGCTCCATCACGATCTCCTCTACTTCTGTCCAGTCGTGGGCTCGAAGCCCGGCGAGGTCTTGGTTGTAGGGCTGGTCGAAGATGATCGCCTCGCAGCCAGCGCCGCGTAGTGCAGTGATGTTGTGTGGCGCGTCATCGATATAGATATCGGCACCTACATCAGGCTTGTTGCCGAGGAAACAGATATCTCGGTACGGAATCTTCTGGTCGTCAAGCCACCCGACCGTGTCAGCCACCGCGCCCGCGTGGCCCCAATTCACATAGAGCCGGTGGGTGATGACACGAATATGTACCCCCGCATCAGACAGTCGCCAGAGCGCATCGCGCGCCCCGTCGATAGGTGGCATCGTCGCAAAGAGGCGGTCCTCGGACACCGCCATCGCGTGTAGGTCTGCGAACCCGCCGATGCGCTCCAGCTCCCATTCGCGAAAGTCCCACGAACGCTCAAGTGGGAGTGCAGTTTCCTCAACATTGAGTTCCCGGGCAGCTATCGTCCTGAAAGCGGACGTATAGTCACCGCAGACCCCATCGAGGTCGACCCCAAACACAAACGGCTCCATCGTCGAGACGGTAGTCGTCGGCAACGCAAAAGGGTGATGTTTTGGCTCGTAAATCGACGCAGGAGGCAGACGCGGACCTCGGCCTTGTCGCCGAGCTGCGGGAGCGCGTTAAAGAACACCGGCTACCGATCTTTGCTGCAGCCGTGGCCTTCTTCGGATTCATCGCGTTGATCCCCGCTCTGGCCGCAGCGGTCTCGATCACAGCGCTTGTCGCTGATGTCGACGTTTTGATCGAAGAGGTCGATTCCGCCCTGGAGGCCTCGCCGCAAGAGACCAGGGCCTTCTTGGGTGCACAGCTGCGGTCTATCGCAGATGGTGGGAACTCCAGCGCGGGTATCGCGGCCTTTGTGGGTATTGCGTTGTCGATCTTCAGCGCTTCGGGCGCGGTCGGTCAGCTCATGGAGGCGCTCAACGTTGTGTTTGAGCGCCGGGAGGCTCGAAACTTCCTCGTCAAGCGATTCACCGCCTTCCTACTACTGCTCGGGACAATACTCACGTTGGCAGCGATGATCTTCGCCATGAACGTGGTGCCGGCACTGATCGAGTCGTTCGTCGACTCTTCAGGGGTTAGCGCGCTGGTGAACATTGGACGCTTCGTCGGCTTGGGGTTGTTCATGGTCTTCGCTCTGACGGTCTTGTATCGCTTCGGACCTTCACGTGACGCACAACGCGAAGGCGAGCTGGTGCCGGGAGGAAAGAGTCCGTTGCTGAGCAAGGGAGCCCTCGTCGGAACCGTGCTCGTCGTTCTGGTCTCATGGGGATTTGGGTTCTTCGCGAACAACTTTGGAAGCTACAACGAGACCTACGGCACGCTCGCGGCCATCGTGGTCGTGCTTCTCTGGCTGCAGCTCCTTGCCTTGGCGGTGCTCATCGGTGCCGAGGTACACGCGATCCTTGAACAACGTCGGGTTCGTGATGCCCGAGCCTCGGCTGGCTTATCCCGCCAGGTTCCAACCCCTTGAGTAAGGGCTCAGTCGACGATTTCAAAGCGGAGACCCGCGTACGTCTGTAAGGGCGGGATCAGTGACAGACCGAAGGCTGTGCCGGGAGTCCAAAACCCGCCCGGAAGGTTTGCCGGGTCGGTCTTTGCGAGAGCTATCGCAGCCTCACCGAGCATCTTGGCTGTCGAGCCATAGCCGGGGTCACGATCGCCCGTGACCTTGGTTTGGATCGAATCGCCCTCATTCGTCGTGCCGAAGAACCGGAGGTCGAAGAAGCCGGACTGTTGTTGTTCAGGACTCGGCCCTTCACCTGGCTTTGGAAGTATCCGTTGTTCCAGTGCACGCCGCACGACACCGACCGACGTTGCTGCTGTTAGGCCACCGAGGCCTCCAGCGACCGCACTCGCCTTTGCGAGTCCAGACGGCCCGCTACCTGTCATCGTGGCTTCGTCATAGAGGAAATCCTCTCTCCATGGGCGGCCCTTGAGCGCGTGCGAGCGGTGCACCACGCGGGTGTTTACCGCCGCCATCATGAACGGAGCGATCCAGCCGCCCGAGACATCGTCACCCTTGGGGGCGAGCACGTTGGGTTGTGCGATTCCCTCTCGCATTCCTAGTGGAGCTAGAGCGTAGGGGTTCGCCAGTATTCGCCGAGCATGTTTGTCATGGGAAGCCTCCTCCACGACATTGAGCATCGAGGCAACGGTGCCACCGCTGACGCCGCCCTTTAGTGCCTTGACCCGCATCGAGACTTGGGAGCAGAACGTTCCGAAGCGAGTGTGAGCGGCATCTTGAGTGAAGGCCACCCCGAGGTCCGATGGGATCGAATCGAATCCACACGCGTGAACTATGCGCGCACCGCTGGCATTGGCGGCCTCGCTGTGTTCATCGATCATGCGCTGCATCCACTGAGGCTCACCGGTGAGATCGCAGTAGTCGGTACCGGAAGCCGTCGCTGCATCGACGAGAAGTGACCCGTATTTCGCGTATGGCCCAACGGTGGAAACGATCAGCGGTGCCTCGCGTACGAGCGACGCCATATCTGCGGCATTCTCGGCGTCGGCGATGATGACCTCGACCGGCGTCTTGAGCGATGCGCGAAGTCGATTGAGTTTGACCTCGTTCCGTCCTGCGATCGACCAGGAGAAAGACGACTCGCCTAGTCGTTCATCGAAGTACTTGCACAGAATCGATCCGACAAAACTCGTGGCCCCGAACACCACGAGATCGCAACGACGCCGTTCAGTTTCGCCCATCGGGGGAGAGTCTAGGCCACGCACTTCCGCTGTTGCCTAGGCGCTAGTCTCGGGACCATGAGCACCGCGATCCTTGATGTCGATCTACTGGCTTTCGAAACGGGCGATGCATCGTCTCGGAAGGCCGTTGTGGATGGCGTTCGTCAGTCGCTAGCTAACGGGTTTGTGTACACCGCTCACGACTTGTCGGAGGACGTACTGGATGAGGCCTATGGGATGTTGCGAGACTTCTTCGGCCGTGAAGAGTCCGAGAAGCAGCGCTATGTCGTTGAAGGCGCGCACGGACAAACCGGGTACACGGGATTACTGGTCGAAACCGCAGCCGATGCCGAGCATGCCGACTGGAAAGAAATGCTCAATTGGGGCGCCCCGCTGCCAGAGGTACACCCGTTGCGACGGCGTTACCCGCACAGCTACCCAGAGCCGGTTCTTCCCGAGGAGTCGGTACCGGGCATCACGGACGCGCTGTTGCGGTTTCATCATCAGATAGCGGCGATTCAAAAGCGTTTTCTACGCGTGATCGCCGTCGGACTCGGATGCGCGGAGACCTTCTTTGATGAGATGGTTACCGATGGCCCAACCTTGACGAGAGCGTTGCGGTACCCGCCAATGGATCATGCGCCTGGGGATGAGCACGTCTGGGCCGGGGCTCACGATGACATCAACTTGATCACTGCGCTCCCTCGCGCCACTGCGAAGGGGCTCGAGGTACAGGTTGACGGTTCTTGGGTCGATGTGGCGCCTCCGGAGGGCCATATGATCATCAATACGGGTCTCATGCTCGAGCGCCTCACAAACGGCGTGATCGGGGCAGGAACGCACCGGGTGGTTAGCGACGCGAATCAGGAGGGCGACCGACTGAGTGTGGTCCAGTTCTGTCATCCGACTCCGTCGACGATTCTCGCGCCGATCCCAACGTGCGTAAGTAAAGAACACCCACTCGGCTACGGCTCAATCTCCGCAAACGATGCCCTCGAGAAGGTGCTCTGGGATATCAACCTGATCGGCTGATGTTTCCTTAGTTAAGCCAGGGCTGAACGGGGTAGTGGCGAAGGAACTCGCCCATGGTTCCTTGCCGCGCTAGGAGCTTGGCCCAAAGCCGTTGGTGGTCGGTGTTCCACAAGTCGTCGTCAAGACAGTGTCCGACGATCCAGGCCCCTGCCCGTAGTTCCCCTTCAAGTTGACGAGGACCCCAGCCGGCATAGCCACTAAAGACCCGAGCCCTCTGGAGATGAAAGGCCGGATCGCGGTCTGTAGCGAGGTCCAGCAACCCGATCCCGTTGTGCATGAAGTGCATGTCAGGGGCTGCAGGATCGACCGGTTCTGCCAATACCAGAGCCGTTCCTTCTTCCACGGGCCCACCGAGATAGAGGCGATCTGGGTCAGCGAGGCGGCCAAAGTCTGGAAGCGCGTCGCTGACAAGCATGTCGCTCGGCCGGTTCAGAACGAGACCCATGGAGCCGCTCTCATCGTGTTCGAGCAGGAAGATGACGGTGCGGTCGAATGTGTTCTCGTGCATCCCTGGTGAAGCCAAGAGAAGTGCGCCGCTCGTCAACATGTTTCCAGTCTTTACCGATGCGGGCGTCGAATGCTTCATCGGGCGACCGGGTTTGGGCTACGCGATTAGGATTTTTTGTTCCGCGTGTAATAGATGCCCACTCCCACAGCCATCACGATCGCTCCGATGACGATAAATATCTGCGTGATTCGCGTCGCTCCCTCGAGATCGACTTCGGAGGTTGTGCCGGCACCGGCGATCGAGACCGAGATCATGGTTGCGATTGTCAAAGCGACGAGCCAAACGGCGATCCGGGTACGAGCAATACTGGCTTTCATAAGGTCATCTTTGTCCATACTTCGGGGTAAAGGTCGGTTCCGATGGCATCCCCATCTTGAAGACCGACCTCGGTCATTACCTGCGAATGGTCTGGGTCCATGCCCGTGGAGCGGAACTTGACCCGGACATCATCACCGAGCCACTTGGTGTTGAAGACCCGAAGCTCTCGATCTTCAGGCAGGTTTCCCGATCCGCCATGGATCGTTCGGCCATTGAAGCAAACGAGATCGCCAGGCTCCATGTCCCAACTGAGGATGTCGTAGTTGTCGCGCTCACCTTCGATGTCGGGGAACGGCACGGTGTCTACCTCGGAGAAGTCGACGTCATCGCGAGAGTCGCCAGTCATGGCGCCGAAGTTGGTTTGCTCGAAGCGCTCCTCCCAGCGGTGCGAACCGCGCACCATTTCGAGGGCGCTTTCTTTCCTTACCGGAACCAAGGGCATCCACGAAGAGATTGTTTGGAACCCCTCGACGGTCCAGTACGGCTCGTCCTGATGAAATGGCGTGCGGAACTGCGTGCCTGGCTGACGTACGAACATGGCGTCGAAGAAGAAGTTCGCCTTTGACGACTCCATCAAGGTTCCCGCGATCTCCGCGAGCGGCGATTGTGTAATGAACTCCGCGTATTCAGGCCGAGTGCGCCAGACCTGACTGTCGTAGCGAGATTCTCGACCTTGGTCGTCCAGATGCCACAAGCGGCCACGCTCGGTCGGGTTCGCGAGCGTGTGCTCCACGCCGACCTTCAACCGTTCGATCCAATCAAGGTCGATAACCCCGCGAAGACACACCGCGCCGTCCCCAGCAAAGTCCTCGATGTCTTGTTGAGAAACATGGCTACCCATACCGTCACCCCCGAGTTGATCATAGGTCAGTAAGTCAATCTGACGGCAACGATGTCGGCGGTTCTAAACGACGCCACTCGGGTTGACCACGAGTCGATGACCTGGCGGTTCGAACCGACAGCGAAGAACGTCGTGAGGGGGCCTTCTTGTTGGTACGCGTCGACACGTTCCACTCGCTCGACTCGGTCGTTGGTTAATTCGATCGTGAAGTCAGCCATGGGTGTCCCTTCGTGTACACGCTGCGGTGATGCGATGTTGCCAGTGTGAGCGAAGTTGCCTGTGTGGCACAAGTGGATAGCGGTGTGGATTTATCTCGTTTCTTGTGGATATTTCCTTCGTCCAAGTCTTGACTAGGTCCAGATTTCGTGGTTGGCTGTCGCCCATGTCTCCCGAGGAGCAACTTCGAGCTAGCGGTCTTCACGTGACCGCACAACGGTTGGCGATCTTGCGTGCAGTCGGGAAACATCCACACGCAACAGCCGATGACATATTGGAAACGGTGAAAGACGAGATCGGCACGATCTCCAAACAAGCGGTTTACGACGGCCTCACGGCCATGAGCGACAAGGGCATTCTGCGGCGAATTCAGCCTGCTGGATCACCCGCTCGTTTTGAAGATCGTGTCGGCGACAATCATCACCATCTGATCTGTCGCAGCTGTTCAAAAATGTTCGACGTGGACTGCGCAGTTGGCTACACGCCGTGCCTCACCGCAAACCATGACCATGGCTTTGTTATCGACGAAGCAGAGGTTGTGTACTGGGGCTATTGTGCGGCTTGCGTCGAATCAAGCGACACCGTTTCGGCGGGGTCGTAGACCAGTCGTATCTACGACACATCAATCAGCAAACTCACGACTTCTAGGAGCGTCATGTCCGACGAAAATAAGTGCCCGGTACTTCACGACCAGCCACAACACATGGTGGGCACCACTGCCAACGCCGTGTGGTGGCCGAACCAGTTGAATCTCCGGATTCTCGACCAGCACTCTGCGCAATCGAACCCGATGGACGCTGACTTCGATTACGCGGCCGAGCACGCCAAGCTTGATCTCGCAGCGGTAAAGGCCGACCTGACCGCACTCATGACGGACTCGAAGGACTGGTGGCCAGCGGACTACGGCCATTACGGACCGCTCTTTGTCCGGATGGCATGGCATTCCGCCGGCACCTACCGCACTCACGATGGCCGCGGTGGTGGCGGCTCAGGACAGCAACGATTCGCTCCCCTCAACAGCTGGCCTGACAACGGCAACCTTGATAAGGCTCGAGCGCTCCTCGAGCCAATTAAGAAGAAGTACGGCCGGGCACTGTCTTGGGCCGATCTCATCATCCTCACCGGAAACGTCGCTCTCGAGTCGATGGGCTTTAAGACCTTCGGCTTTGCTGGCGGCCGAGAGGACACCTGGGCTCCCGAAGAGGACGTCTACTGGGGACCGGAGACCATCTGGCTGGACGACCAGCGTTACAGCGGCGACCGCGAACTCATGGAGCCACTCGGCGCCGTGCAGATGGGCCTCATCTACGTGAACCCAGAAGGTCCAAACGCAAACCCTGACCCGGTTGCATCCGGGCGCGACGTCCGCGAGACGTTCCGCCGCATGGCAATGAACGACGAGGAGACCGTTGCACTCGTCGCAGGCGGTCACGCATTCGGCAAGATGCACGGCGCAGGCCCCGAGGACGCCGTTCAGGCCGAGCCGGAGGGGGCACCTATGGAGCAGCAGCTCCTCGGTTGGAAGAACACCTGGGAGTCCGGCAAGGGCGAACACACCACCACCGCTGGCTTCGAAGGTGCATGGAACTCCACGCCAACCACTTGGGACAACAACTACTTCGAGACCCTGATGGACAACGACTGGGAACTCACCGAGAGCCCAGCTGGCCATAAGCAGTGGCACGCTCCAGCGCTGGCCGGAACCGTTCCGGACGCACACCGCGACGACGTCTTCCACGCACCGGTGATGAACACCGCCGACATGTCGTTGAAGATGGACCCGATCTACAACGAGATCAGCCAGCGCTTCCGCGACGATCAGTCATTGCTCGACGACGCGTTCGCTCGTGCATGGTTCAAGTTGACCCACCGCGACATGGGTCCGAAGGTCCGCTACGTAGGTCCAGAAGTTCCTGATGAGGTCATGATCTGGCAGGACCCGGTTCCCGCTGGCACCGCACTGAGCGACGATCAGGTTGCAACGGTCAAGGCCGCCATCATGGACTCGGGCGTCTCGATCACCGATCTCGTCAGCGCCGCGTGGGCATCAGCATCGACCTTCCGCAACTCCGACAAGCGTGGCGGAGCAAACGGCGGCCGCATTCGCCTGTCGCAGCAGCGTGGTTGGGAAGCAAACAACCCCGAAGCGCTCAGTGGCGTACTTAGCGCCCTCGAGGGTGTGCAGTCGAGCGTCGGCTTCGACGTATCGATGGCCGACCTCATCGTGCTCGGTGGAGCTGCCGCGGTTGAATCTGCAGCCAGCGCCGGCGGCGTAACCATAAGCGCCAGCGTTACAACCGGCCGTGGCGACGCAACCGAAGAGCAGACCGACGAGGAGAGCTTCGCATGGCTTGAGCCTCGCTGGGACGGCTTCCGCAACTACCTCGGCAAGGGTAACGCACACGCTGCTGAGCACATGCTCGTCGACAAAGCCCAACTACTCGGCCTGAGCGCTCCAGAGATGGCTGTGTTGGTAGCTGGCCTCCGTGTCCTCGGTGTCACCACCGACAACCACGGTGTGTTCACCGACCGAGTTGGCACGCTCAGCAACGACTTCTTCGTGAACCTCATGGACTACAACACCGAGTGGACCGCGTCCGCTTCGGCCGAAGGCGTCTTTGAGGGCGAGGATCGCGCGACTGGTGAACTCAAGTGGACCGGCACTCGCAACGACCTCGTGTTCGGCTCGAACTCGATCCTGCGAGCACTCGCTGACCTCTACGCCGCAGATGATGCGGCGGAGAAGTTCGTCAAGGACTTCACGGCAGCTTGGGTGAAGGTCATGGACGCAGATCGCTTCGATCTGCAATAAAAACGAGCTACATTCGTTGAATACTGGAGAATTACGTAAAGGGCGCCCATGTAAGACGGGGCGCCCTTTGCGCGTTTTCGATCGAGCTCTCTAGCTCACAGCTAGCCAATGGCCGAGGCGATCTTCGGAACAAGGGCGTTGAGCCGCTTGCGGTTGGCGCCGAGATCGCTGTGACCGACGCGAGATGCGCTACGGAAGTGCATGAGTTTCGTCTGGTCGTCCAGGAGGAACGAGACGTCATCGGTGAATCGCAGCAAGGGAGTCCGAAAGGTCGCGTCAACCCGGTCACCCGATGTGTTGGTCACCTTTCCACCAGCATCAGCGATCACCTGCTCGATCACACCGAGAGCCTCGCCTATCTCCATGCTGAAATTCACCGGAGCCATGTAATGCCCGACATCACTGACATCAGCCGTAGTCGAGACGCAGTTCGGCGAAGACGGACATGGTTCGATGCTCATGGGTGCCCAAGTTAGCCGCGCATGGACGGTCGCCAAAAGTTACAAGAGGATGAACGCAGCGGCTCGAGGTGACCTAGGCGTCCTCGACGATTCGCGTGGGTGGAGGTGGCACAACTCCAGCCGAGATGGCCTTTGATACTGCTTCTAGTTGGCTGCGCGATGAGGTTTTTGCAAGCAGGGAACGAATTCGGGCCCGGATTGCGTGAATGCTTAGGTGTAGGTCCTCAGCGATTTGAGTGGCGCTCTGGCCACTGACGAGATATTCGAGTACCTCAAACTCCGCCGACGACAGCCGGAACGGGTCCCTAGGGACGCCCACGAAGACCTGGCTGCCCGCAATGATCGAACGAAGATTACGAACAATATCGGTGACTGGAACCTGCTTAGACAGAAGCGACACGTGACTGTATTCCCGAGCGCGGACCTCCAATCCGGGCGAGGGATATGCCGTGAGGAACACCAGCGGTGTGGGGTCCTGGGTGGAGTCTCCGAGTTCGCTAACCAAGCTCAGTTCATCAAAGGTCGAGCGGGGCAGTGATGCGGTGATGACCAGATCCGGTTCAAGCCGGCGCACCGTGTCGACACCCTGTCCGATGTCGGGTTCCTGCGCGACGATCCGGAGGTCACTCGTCAGTTCAAACGCCAGGCCGAGGGCGTCGACATACGAGCGTTGGCTGTCGATGACGACGATCTTGGTAATTGTCGGTGCTGACGAAGTCTCAGTTGTGGGCTCAGGGGCTGCAATCATGAGGTGTTCCTAGTTCGCATTGAAGATATCTATCGGTTAGACCGCTCTCGAGCTCGGATCCAGCAGCTGCGAGATCGAGATCGACGTGAGGTGCCGTTGTATTGCCCCAGTGGATCTCTGGTGTGATCGTTGCCGAGGGTGGACGTTGGCCGTCGATAATGGCATCAAGTGAAGCCATCGCCGTTCGAGCGAGTTGCCCGAACGGTTGCGTAACACTTGTGAGATCAGGGGCGCCGAACTGCAACGCTGCGGTTCGGTCGAAGCCGGCAAGGCTGATGTCCTCGGGTACACGGACCCCTCGCTCAGATAGAGCGATATGAAGCCCGACCGCCATCTCATCGTTGGCGCAGAACACTCCGTCCACACCTGCGGCCAGAATCGTCTCGGCCAACTCGTAGCCCGAACGACGCGAGAGGTCACCTTGGAAAACGATGTTCGAGGGTGCCTGTTGGCCTCGCTTGTTGTGAGCGATTTGGTAGCCGACGAGACGGAGCTGGACATC
>CAYUKM010000012.1:14810-37043 GCA_964445255.1 uncultured Acidimicrobiales bacterium | reverse complement strand
CGACCTCAGCCTCGACCTCAACGTCGAACGAGAGGCATTCATCATCCGAGCATTCTTCGGAAACGAAGTGAGCGTCGACAGCGAACCGTGCAACGGAAACCTGTAGTACAGCAATCCTGACGTTGCGCCCCGATACTTCGGTATCGGGGCGCATCGCTCGTTTTATGGGAATGCGCACCCGAGAAAACGTTCGGGCGTCGTAGACGTAGGCTGACCACCGTGACCATCAACGGTGACCAAAAGCCCGGAGAAGCTGAGCGGGAGCGTTTCGGCGGATTGACCGAACGCATCCCGGCAACATTCATCGATCTCGTGCTGTTGAACCTCAGCTTCCTCGGTGTGCTTTCGGTAAGCGGCGGCGGCACCGCCTTCTCCTTCGTTGTCGCCACCATCTTCGTCTTCGGAGGATTGACCATCATGACGGGGGTTTCGGGTTTGACCCCCGGGAAGTTCTTCTACAAGACCCGCATCACTTCCGATGATGCCTCGACCACCCCACCGAGTTGGAGCTCAGCCATCCGCCGCACCCTTGTGAGCCTGCTCGGCCTGATCCCCATCATTGGCATTGTGTTTCACGCACTCAACATCATCTTCGTGTACGCGGACGACGAGCGTCGCAGCCTTCTCGACCGAGCCGGTCAAACCCGCATCGTAAAGACCAGCGAACTAGTTGGATAGAACGCGGCACGCTCTTCTCCTTTAACGGCGCGCGATAAGGCTGCGCGAGACTGGGGCCATGAGCACCGCGCCCCTGTCTAAGCAACACCGCGAGATCAACGGTCTCGAGAATTACCGCTTCGTCGAACACCGCTCGTACCCCGACGGGCTGTTCGACAGCCTCGACATGGGCGATCGCCTGACATTCGTGCTCCACGATTGGGGCTCGGCGCTCGGTTTTGACTGGGCCAACCGACACCAAGACCGCCTCGCGGGCATCGCCTAGATGGAGCCGAAACCCGCTGACCGACGCCCGACGCTGACGTGGCCTCGCGAGATCCCAATTGACGGCCAGCCAGCCGACGTCGTCGAGATCGTCGCCTCCTATGCAGACTGGTTTGCAAGTAGCGACCTTCCCAAGCTGTTCGTCAACGCCGAACCCGGCGCGATTCTGAAAGGACCGATTCGAGACTTCTGTCGGACGTGGCCCAACCAAACCGAGGTCACCGTCAAAGGCAGCCACTTCATCCAAGAGGACAGTGCCGCCGAGATCGGCTCGGCCCTAGCAAAGTGGTACGCCTCCGAAGTGAAGGGCTGAGCATGACTAACGAACGTGCTGACCTATCAGCAGCCGGCGCGCCATCGGGACTGGACCCACTAGCGACCACCTTCGCGGATGTTCGAGAACGCATCACGGCCGCGATCATCGACACCATTTTCTTGGTGCTGCTGTTGGTCGTCAATCTCATCATCGTTTCGGAGTTTGCGGGCGAGTCTGGATTGATAGCAACCACCTTCTTCTCCGTGATTGGTGTGCCTGCGGCGATGACGGCATTGTTGGGCTGGACACCTGGCAAGCGGCTTATGCGGATGTGGGTCACCACGGCTGACGCGAACACGACTCCGCCCGGCTGGATCCCAGGCGTGCTCCGGACAATCCCCCTGCTGATCCGATGGGTTCCGGTAGTCGGCCTCCTAGTCGCCGCGCTGAACGTTTACCTGATCAACACCGACCCCGAACGCCGAAGCCTGTACGACCGCATCGCCCAAACCCGGGTAGTGACGTTGACCAGCCGGCGCTAGCCGGGGACTCACTCCCTCAACCAGGCCCCTACCTCCACACCGACGTCGGCAAGCGTTTGCGTTTGCGTGGGCTCTTCTAAGGGAACTGCTTCGAGTACTCCGTCGGATCTCGTCATCATGATCCAGCCATCGCTGACATCGAGTGACACCACGGGTGAATCGAGCGGAAAGCGGTCAATCTCATCGAGAGAAACCGCATCGAGGATCGCAAGAGACTCGCCCTCGACCACCGCCACTACAACATCGTTTAGCGAGTCGTAATCGAAGAGGCCCGCATCGCCGATCACCGAACGAGCCAGCGTCTCACCCTGCTCATCGATCACGATGAGAGCACCGTCTACACCGACTACGGCGATGCGTCCGACCGGCAACAGAACAGGCCGAAAGGCCACCTCATCATCTCGCGTTAGGAGGTCCGGGCCCGGCTCCACCACTCCCACGCCGTTCTCATACGCGAGCACCGCACCGAGGTTGTTCGGGGTAACCGTCGATCCGCCGCCGACGTAGCGCGCACCGTCCACGCCCGCCGACGGGAACCGGACGGTGAACGGAAAGAACTCGACCGAGCCATCCTGCAAGTCAAGAAGCAGCTGACGGCCGTCCACCGGGTCGCAGCAGACACCCACGAACGCCTGGCGAGTATCGATGGGTTCGATCGACTCAACGAAGCGCGACGTATCGCCACGCAAGACGTCGAGAAGGTCCCACTCGACCGCCTCGTGACCGACCTGCTCGACTACGACTTCGGTCGCATTGCGCACATACACAAACCCGGGTCGCTTGGGAACAGCGGTCGTGTTCGAGCTCGTCCTCTCGAAGAAGAAGGCGCTCGCCCCCAGCAGCACCGCGGCAATCAGCACGATAAGTGCCATGCGAGCTCCCATCTCACCCAAGCGACTTGGCGTGCTCACCGATGCGATCGCAGGCTCTTGTTCATTAGCCCCAAGGTAGGGCAATCGATGGGTGCCCGGTAGGTCAAATGGCACCCATCAACGGCATTGAAAGCGGGAGACGAAATCCGATTGGCACAGGTGAATTCTGATGGGCCTCTCGCGGCGAAAACGAACCCGCGACCAAGCGCGGCAAGAATCCTGCGCAAGATCGGAATTGGACCTCGCCTGATCCTCTTTGCTTTGCTGCCGATCGTCGCGCTGCTCGCGGTGATCGCGTTGCTTGCCGCTGACGACCTTCGCCACGTGCGCGACCTCAATAATTACGCCTCCAACATCGCGGAGGTCAGCGAACTGGTCGGACTCCGGTCAGCAGTCCAAGAAGAGCGTCACCAACTCGTCGACCCATCGATTATCAACACCGACTTCGATTCGCTCGACGCCAGCTTCGCCAGTCCGATCGAAGAAGCCCTCCGCATGCGCTCAACGATCGATGTCGTGCAGGTATTGCCTGAAGCACGCCGCCTTAGGAGCGAAGGTGGACTCGTCGCCGCCGCGCAAGAGTACACCGCGGTCGTGCACGAGTTTGACCGCATCATCGCTGAACAACTCAGCCAAGCGCCCCTCGGCCAAGCCGACGTGAAGGCCGCCGCGGTCATCGACCTCCTCACAAGTCATGAAGCCTTCCTTCAGGAGGACTTGGAACTGTTCATCGGTGACGCGGACCCAGTGACACTGGTTCGTCATCGCGAGGTGGCCCTCCAGGCGCTTGAACGATTCAGCGCAAGTGCATCCGACGAAGGCGGCGTCTCGCTCGACGAACTGCAATCGTCGCCCGCGTGGGACGTGCTCGAAGGAACGCTCGGCAACGTGTTTGCGATCAACCTGGACGCAGAAGCGACAGCGGTCGATGAGTTGCGGGATGCAGCGACGTTCCGCCGGGTCGCTCTTGCTGAACTCTCAGCAGAAGAAGTAGTCCAAACCCAACGCTTCACTGCTGATCTCCGCAACTCGGAGCTGGCTCAACTCGGAACCCTCGCAGCGGTCATCGGAACGATCCTTGTCGTGGCGGCGATCGGAACACTCGTGCTTCGTCGCTCCATCGTCCAACCGCTGTCTGCGCTCACGGTGCAAGCTCGCAAGCTGTCTCGTGGTGAAGTGACCGCGATCGACGACCCAGCAAGAGATGAGATTGCGGTAGTTGCCAATGCATTTTCCAGCATGACCGGAACGGTCGACCATCTATTCGGCGACATCGACCGAATCACGAAAGCGGTGCACGTCGGTGACCACGCGGAACGCATCGACACCGATCCCCTCGAAGGCGATTGGGAACGCCTCGCTGACACCATGAACACGACGCTTGCGACCAGCGCCGCACACCACGAGGTGACGAGCGAAGAACTCGATCGACGGATGGTCATCACCGATATCTCTACCGCGGCAATGGACGAAGACGACATCGCCGGTCTAACCCGTCGAGTTTTGCGTCACCTACCCAAGGTGTTGGCCGGCTCAGAAGCCCACATCCATCAACACCCCAGCGGCCCACCGCTGGTCGATCTCGGGGTAGAGCTTGCACCATCGTTCTCCGCACTCGAGATTCCCACGAGCTCGGACCACGCAAAGCGGATTCGAATCGGCAAGGCCGAAGGTGTGGCCTCGTTGATCGAGTTCGCCGACGGTCCGCCAGCGATCTTGACCTTGATGTTTGGCGACTCGGAACCGACCCGCGTCGAGCCGCTCATCGCTCTGGTCGAAACCTCGAGTCAAATTCTCTCGCAGGTACATCGACGCCGGGCCGCCGAACTAGATGCCACACACAACCTTGAGCACGACCTGACCACGGGGCTGGCGAACATCGCTCACCTGCACCGCTGGTTCGCCAAAGCACCTATTCCCGTCGACGGTTGGACGACGGTCGGCGTCACACCCCAACTATCCGAACTCGATGGCTCGTCCGGGCGCGAAGCCAGCGACCATGCCCTTCGCTCGATCGGTGAGGTGCTCGACGGGTTGGTCCGCGTGTTGGCTGAGGCGCAAGGAATCGATACCTGCTTGGTTCGCGTTGGGGACCCCGAGTTCGTGGCCGTTGTTCCGACCAATTTCGGCGAGCGACTCGCCACCGCGTTTGCGAGCCGCTTTAGCGAACCAATCGCCACCGACGAAGCCGCACTATCCATCGAGGCAACTATCGGCCTTGCCGAGATCGACCCCGAGCACAACGATCTCACCGAAGCGCTCACGAACCTCGCCACGGCGGTGCGGCGCGGGCAGCATCGCATCACCGAGATCGTGCCATTCGAAACCCGTTACCGCGACGATGTCCGACGTCGCACCCACCTCGTCAGCTGGCTGGAAACCGCGCTCGAAAACCGCGATCTGGAGATTCACTTCCAACCGGTCGTCGACGCCAACTCGATCGTCACCGTGGGATACGAGTGCCTCATCCGAGGCAGCATGGATGGCACGCCGGTATCGCCCGCTGAGTTCATCCCACTCGCTGAGGAGTCGGGACTGGTTCACGCGATCGGTGAGTTCGCGCTGCAAGAGGCGTGCGCTGCGCTGCCGTTCTTGCCGGGCGACGAGCCCTACGTAGCGGTCAACATCTCGCCATACGAGCTCTCCGACGACGACCTGATCGACCGGATCGATCGAGTGTTGGAGGCATCGAAGGTCGATCGTTCTCGGGTGGTCTTCGAGGTGACCGAAGGAGTGGAGACCTCAGCCGATGACGCCAAGCGTCTCGAGGAGCTTCGCGAACTCGGTGTGAAGATCGCGATCGATGACTTTGGCTCGGGACATGCAAACCTGTCGTACCTAAGCGCACTGCCCGCCCAAATCCTCAAGCTCGACCGTGCGCTCGTGACACCGATCGTCGACGATCCTGGAGCTGCGAGCGTGGTGTTGAAGGCAATCGAAATGGCTCACCAACTCGGTATGACCGTTGTGGGTGAGGGAGTCGAGACCAACGAGGAGCTCGACGCCTTGCGACGGATGCGTTGTGACCGAGTGCAGGGCTGGTTCACCGGCCGTCCTGCGACATTGGACAGCTTCATCGAGATCGCCATCGATCGACCACCGACAGCCATTTCCCCACCACAGGATGTGTCGGACAGGCTCGCCAGTTAGTCGGTTTGTGAGCGTTATCGATCGTCCTGGTCGGAAACAGTCGCCGAACTAACCGCCGGGTAGCTCCGGACAGTAAGTTTGCAGCCATGCCTAAGCGTCTTTCGCCGCAACAGCTGGTTCTCGGAATCGGCGTAGCTGTCGCTATTTTCACCGCTCTTTCGGGTCTGGCCGCAGCCATCTTCCAGTTCAAGAGCGACGACCCCGTATCCCGTACGGTCTTCTTGAACATCCCTGATGCATTGGTGTTCGCGTTTTACATCGTGCTCCCCGTGATCATCGTCTACGGCGCCTGGGTGTTCTCACTGCGAGTCAAGAACTGGGAGCGGGGCGGCCCGGACAATCGTTCCACCACGGCGAAGAACGCGAAGAAACGAGCCAAGAGCCTGCGCCAGGGCCTCTATATGCAAACACTGCTGCGCGAGCCGGGCGCCGGAATCATGCACTCGATGATGTACTTCAGCTTCGTCGTGCTGCTCGGTGTAACCACCACCCTCGAGATCGATCACCAAGTCCCCGAGTCCCTCAAGTTCCTCGAAGGCGGCACCTACCAAGGCTTCTCCTTCATCGGCGACCTCGCTGGCCTGTTCTTTACGATCTCCATCGTCTGGGCCATCCTGCGCCGCTACGGCCCACGCGCCTTCCGGCCGTACCGCATTCGAATCAAGTCCAAGCCCGAGCACGCAATGATCTTGGGCACGTTCCTCGCAATTTCGATCACGGGTTATGGCGCCGAAGCCGCCCGCATCGCCCTCCAAGGTGCCCCGGACTTCGAACGATGGAGCTTCATCGGTTACCCATTGGCAACTCTCGTGGAAGGCCGCAGTCTGCTCGCTGGTTGGCATCAAGCCTGGTGGCTCGCCCACGTCGCGTCGTTCGTCGTGTTCCTCGTGCTCCTGCCGACCACCATGCTGCGCCACATCTTCACGTCCCCGCTCAACATGTACCTGAGCGAGAAGGACCGCCCGAAGGGCGCAATGAAGCCCATGCCAAACCTGCTCGAGACCGAGCAAGAGTCCTTCGGTGTCGCAAAGATCGAGGAGTTCACGTGGAAGCAACTCCTCGACACCGATGCCTGCACCATGTGTGGCCGCTGCACCAGCGTGTGCCCTGCCCATGCCACGGGCAAGCCGCTCGATCCTCGCGAGATCGTCCTGAAGACCGGCGAGGTCATGGCCCGCACCGGTTCACCCGAGGTCTCGCCTCCCTTGTCGGTTGACGCCGAGATCCCTGTGCCGTCGAACTGGATGTTCGACCGTGTGACAAGCGAAGAACTTTGGGCGTGCACCGCATGTCGTGCATGTGACGAGATCTGCCCGGTCGAGATCGAGATCCTCGACAAGATCCTCGACATGCGTCGTTACCTGTCGCTGATGGAGTCGGACTTCCCGAGCGAGCTGGGCAACGCCTATCGCGGCATGGAAAACCAGATGAACCCGTGGGCACTCAGCCAGACCGAGCGCGCCGACTGGGCCAAAGACGCTGACGTCAAGGTCATCGATGGCACCGACCCACTCGAAGCCGAGTACCTCTACTGGGTGGGCTGCGCGGGCTCGTTCGACGACAAGAACAAGAAGGTCAGCCAGGCACTGTCGAAACTGTTGAACCGTGCCAACGTGAGTTTCGCAATCCTCGGTCCTGCCGAGAACTGCACCGGCGACTCGGCCCGACGCACCGGCAACGAGTACATCTTCCAACTGCTAGCGATGCAGAACATCGAGACGCTCAACAACATGGGCGTCAAGAAGATCATCACCCAGTGCCCGCATTGCTTTAACACCCTCGCCAACGAGTACCCACAGCTCGGCGGTCACTACGAAGTGATCCATCACAGCGAGTTCCTCGAAGAGCTCATCGAAGATGGCCGTCTCGATATGCGTAACGCCTCGCTGAACGAGCGGGTCGTCTACCACGACGCCTGCTACCTCGGCCGCCACAACGACGTGTACCTCGCCCCTCGCAAGGTCATCGGTTCGCTCGGCGGCGTGCAGGTGCTCGAAGCCGAGAAGAACGGCACCAAGTCGATGTGCTGCGGCGCTGGTGGCGGCCGCTTCTGGATGGAAGAGGACACCGGCAAGAACGTCAATGTCGAACGCTCCCAACAGCTGCTCGCAACCGGCGCCAATCGCATAGCGACTGCATGCCCGTTCTGCTACGTGATGATCGACGATGGCGTGCGCGGTGAAGGCGTCGCCGACGACGAAGTCAAGGTCGCCGATATCGCCATCCATATGCTCGAAGCGCTCGAACGCGGCGATGCCCTCGCCGAGCATCAGGCACTGTCGCCGGTCGTGGAGTCCCCGGTTTCGATCACCTCCAGCCCGGTTGCTTCAACCGCGGCCGTGGCCGCCAGCGCCGCGGGAGTTGCCGTCCTTGAGGCAGGCGACGGCGCGACCGAAGCGGCCGCACCCGACATCGAGGTCGTCGAAGCTGAAGCTACTGGCGAGGTGGTTGAACCAGAGGCGGAAGCTCCCGCGGTCGAGGCCGAGCTGGAAGCAACAGTCGACGACGTCGCTGTCGCGGCGGAGCCTGATCCCGTAGTAGTAGCCGAAGCCGAAGCTCAGACGGTCGAAGCCGAGGCAGTCGAGGCCACTGAGGCCCAATCCGACTCGGCGGCACCTGGTAGCGCAACCGCGTCTGCATCTGCGCTAGCGGCCGCCGGCAGCGGCGAAGGATCGGGTTCGGTCGCTGGATCCGGTGTGGTCGACAACAGCGACTCCGCCGCTTGGCGAACGGTGGAACCCGACGACCTGAAGGTCATCAAGGGCATCGGTCCGAAGCTGGAGTCACTGCTCCACGAGATCGGCATCCGCACCTACGAACAGGTTGCGGCGTTCCCATCTGACTACATCGGCCAACTCGACGACTTCTTGTCGTTCACTGGCCGTATCGAGCGAGATGATTGGGTCGGCCAAGCCAGCGAACTTGCAAAGACCCGTCCCGCCAAGACATCGGCGCTTCCACCGATCCCTGACGACACCCCCGACAACGCCACCGCGCAATAGAGGGAACGACGGAGTGGCCGTTTCTCATGACCAAGCCAAACGAGACACCTACGCCACCGCATTACCAATAGTGTCTCGCCCTTTCGTGCAAGCGTCTAGTTGGATAGCAGCAGCGCCGTCTTGGGTCAGAGCTTCGCTGTGACAGCCCCCTCCTCCGCACCGGAGTCAATCCCGCGGGTGGCAACGATCGCGGCAAGAAGAAAGAACCCAGCGCCGACCGCCATAGCGAGCGGGATCGAGTACTCCTCGGCGACCAAGCCAAGAATTGCGCCACCCGAGATCTGACCCACCGACGTCATCTGACCGAGCAACGAGTGCACCGTGGCGCGAACCTCGCTAGGCGCGTCTCGATTGGCCCAACCCTCAAGCACCGGCCAGAGCGCCTCACGAACGCTGTCCTGAAAGAGGTAGCCCAACGCGATGACCAGAACAAGGTTGGTCGCAGCGGCGATCAGTCCACCAACCGTCGCTATCGCCAACAGGGCGACTGCGAGCCGGACGACCCCTCGCCCCGACGTGAGGTAGTGCTCGGCGAGCTTGTTGACGGCCAGCCCACCAAGCGCGAGAACAAAGAACAAGATGCCGAGCACGAGGAGCGATTCTCCGACCTCACTCACGTCGTCGAGTTCGGCGCTGGTCAAGAAGTGGTCGAAGCCCAGGCGGTCGAATACATCGGCTCCGAAGTAGAACAAGAACGTCACCGCGACCAGGACGCGAAGACGAGGCCGGACTCGAATGGCCTCGACGCCATTGCGGAAGGTCGTGAAGAGACCCTCGCCACGGTCATGGGCAGGGCTGAAGTGTTCCTCGGACATTGACGCCGCCATCCAACCGGCGAGGAGGATGTACACGACGCCGATCGCAATACCAGCAAATCGAACCGACTGCCACCAGCCGAGAGCGACGGTGATCGGCCCGACGATCAACGCGAGTACGATCCCGAATCGGTGACGCCTGAGCAACAGCCGCTCCAACGCATCATCATCAACGTCGGTGCTGCCTTTGAGTTCGTCGGTGACCCACGCCGCGTCCGCGCCACTGCGGAAGGTCCAGCCGAAGCCAATGAGTGCTTGTGCAGGGAGGATCACCCAGTAGTTCGTGCTGGCGAACGACCAGATGAAGGCGATACCCATAATCATCTGGGCGAGGATGACGGAGCGGCGCCGGGAGTACACGTCTGCCACTACGCCCGTGGGCGTCTCCGAGATGAGCGCCGCGACTTCGAGGACGATCCCGAGAAGCACGAGCCGGCCAGGCGTTAGATCGAGCTCGACGATCCAAAAGACGGTGAGCGCCAACCAGACTCCCCACTCGAGTCCCTCTGAGGTTCCGAGGCCCCGAACGAACACCGTCGCAGGGTCACCTCGGCGGCTGGTCATTCGAAATTCTTCCAGTACTGGCTAGGGCGGGGGCCGACCTGGCCCTGATACTTCGAGCCGATAGCTCCGGAGCCGTAGGGGTTGTCGGCGGGAGTGGTCATCTGCATGAAGCTGACCTGGCCAACCTTCATTCCCGGGTACAACGTGATCGGCAGGCTGGCCACGTTCGAGAGTTCGAGGGTGATGTGACCGTCCCAACCCGCGTCGACGAAACCGGCCGTCGAGTGGATCAACAACCCGAGGCGTCCCAAGCTCGACTTGCCTTCGAGCCGGGCCACTAAGTCGTTCGGCAGCGCGAGGCGCTCGAGAGTAGACCCGAGCACGAACTCACCCGGATGCAAAATGAACGGGTCCTCATCTGATGCCTCAACCCCGTCGGTGAGATCCGAGAGATCTTCCTTCACGTCGATCAGACCACGAGTGTGGTTTTTGAAGACCAGAAATCGGTGATCGAGGCAGACATCTACTGACGACGGCTGAATTGCGGAATCTGCCAGAGGGTCGATCGTAATTCGACCATCTTCAAGGCATTCGCGGATCGTTGCATCACTAAGAATCACGCCGTGAAACTAGCCGAATTCGTGCGAAACATCTTTCTGAACGAATCAAAAAGAAGTCGTAAGAGACCTCTTCTGAGCTGATTTCAATCCGTAATCTTTATATATGGCTGCACGTATTTTCGCTGGATCTATTTTCATCGCGGGCGCTGTGCTCATCGCAGCAGTGTTTCTTGGCGGAGGCGGTTCGGAGGAAGCGGTCGAAACCGCTAGCCCAAGCGCGGACGCTGTCGCAGCGGACGCCATCGGTGACGCACCGATAGACGCTGATCCTGCAGCAGCCACAACCGCTAGCGAACCCGCCCTGCCAGTGCCCGAGAACTTGGGACATCGCATCGGTTTGGAGAACCTAGAGGGTTGGCTGAACACCGATATCACCAGCCTCGACGAACTTGACGGCAAGGTCGTCGTCCTTGAGCTGTGGACCTTTGGCTGCTTCAACTGCCAGAACCGAATCCCCCACACCCAGGAGCTCTACGCCCGCACCTCTCGAGACGATCTCGAAATCGTCGGTGTTCACGCTCCAGAGTTCGACTTTGAGCGAGACGCTGTTGCTGTCGAGGAAGCGACGATCAACTTCGGTGTCACCTGGCCGGTGGCCCTTGACCCCGACAAAGAGAACTTCCGTGCCTGGCAAGAAGGAGGCCGCCGCTTCTGGCCACGCACCTACGTGATCGACCAAAACGGCGACGTTCGTTTCAATCACATCGGCGAGGGCGCCTATGACGAGCTCGACGATGTCGTCGACTTCCTCATCGCCAACCCGCCTGACCCCGCAGATGCGGCCACCACCTCGATCATCGATTCGTAACGGCCGGACGTCGAACAGGTGAATATCTCCGGACTGCTCACTGAGGGCATCGAAAGCCTCCGCCTCCCATGCACCTGGGTACTACTGATACCCGGTGTGGCGGTCATGCTGTTTGGTCGTCGTCGCACACCCCTCGTCGTCGCATCGTTTATTGCCGTGGCCCTCGGGGTCGTCTGGCTGCGTTGGAGCGGCAATTGGTTCGCCGTGCCCGAGGGCGGAGTGCAGGTCGCCGTGGGCTTTGTGATCATCGCTGGTGCGGCAATCGCCTGGAAACTTGACCACGGCGTCACCGACGGTATCTCGGCGGGCATAACCGGCGGTGCTGCTGCATGGGCATGGATCCCATGTGTCGGCCCTGATCTCGGTGGCCTCCTCAACAGCGATGCCTGGGATACGAACCCCATCGTGAACGTCCTTCCTACCGCCGCTTTCATGCTCGGTCAGTTCCTTCCGTTCATCCTTCTCGCAGCTGCCGGTGTTCTCGCCCCACAGATCGCCGAGAAGCTCCAACACCGAACGGTCATCACGGCGGGAGCGGTATTGGTTGGACTCGTCGGTCTCGCCTTCGTCACGCAGCAGTTCGACGACCTCGCGTCGGAACTGGCCAGACGCTCAGACCCAGGGTCCTTGTAGTTCCGGGTTCCTCCGAACGAGCCGCGTAGGCCATTTGGCCCAAAGCGCAACCCGAACTCAACCAAGGCGCTCCATTGTTCGATACCTAGATACGAACTTTCTTAGCGGGAGAACATCATGAACTTTTTCCAACCCTCGAAACCAGCGGGCCGACTCGAATTCTTCGTGGTCTGGGTCATCACGAGCTTGATCTTTGGCTGGGCAACGTACTTCTATCTGCAGTTTGACTACAACGTCGAGACCGAACAGGTCTCCTACATCGCCCGCAACCTTCCGCTCTACTCGGTCATAGTGGTTCTGCTCTTTGGCGTCCAGATCCTCATCGGCATGCGTCGCCTCACCGACATGCGTAAGCCAACCGGCGCGGCCTTCGCCCTTTTCCTGCCGCTTATCGGCGCCCTCATGGGCATCTGGCTTTCGCTCACTAAGCGTCCAAAGACTATGGGCTACGCGCCATACGGCGACGATCCACTCGACCCGCAGTCGTGGACGCCTCAGGGACCTGCAGGTCAGCCCGTCGCCTCCTTCCAAGGCAAGGAAATGCGGCTCCCAGGCGACGACCAGCGAGCCGCGTAACCCAGCGCGTACTGCGGTCCTAGTCATCAGCTGCTAAAACCGGGAAGTGACGATCAACCGTCGGCACTTTCTCGTGACCGGAATCGCCGGAGTTGCCGCAGCATGTTCGGGCAATTCATCGGATACTGCCGATACGTCGGTCGGTGATTCGGAATCCGAAACGGGCTCGGAAAGTTCCGACGCACCCACCACTACCGAACCGGCTGCGCCAATCCCCGTCGAATCCCCAGAGTTCACCGGAACCGACCCGTTCCTTTTGGGAGTGGCCTCCGGCGACCCCGATCCGAACTCGGTGGTGCTGTGGACCCGGTTGATTACCGACACCACAACCGACCTTGAGGTCGCTCTCGACATCGCGCTCGACGACGGCTTCGACGAGTTGGTGTCCTCCATGGTCGTCCCTGCGCTCGCCGCCGATGCTCACAGCGTGCACGCACTCCCCACCGACCTCAACGCCGACACCTGGTACTCCTACCGATTCCGTATCGGCGATCACGCCTCGCCGACCGGGCGAGCCCGCACCACCCCCGACGGCGGACTCACCCCGGTGCGATTCGGCTTCTCCTCATGCCAGAACTGGCAACAGGGCACCTACGCCTCGCACCGCGAACTCGCAGCCCAAGAGCTGGACTTTTTCGTGTGGCTCGGTGACTACATCTACGAGTCCGGTGCGTTTGACCTCGGGATTACCACCGCGGCTGGTCCTCGGGTACACGACTCCGGTGAGGTCACGACGCTGGAGGGGTACCGGGCCCGATATGCGCTCTATAAGTCGGACCCGTGGCTCCAAGCGAACCATGCTGCTCGCCCATGGCTTGTGACGTGGGATGACCATGAAGTCGACAACGACCACGCGAGCAGCACGTCCGAAGATGAGCAGGACCCAGCCGCATTCGATCAGCGTCGGCGAATGGCCTACAAGGCGTGGTGGGAGCACCAGCCGGTGCGTGGCAGACCACCATCGCTTGATCCCGCCGTTCCCTACATCATCTATCGGACCCACCGCTGGGGTGACCTGCTCGACCTGCACATGCTCGACGGTCGCCAGTTCCGAGATCCGCAGCCCACCGACGGGGCGCCCGCGAACATCCCGGGTGCAGCGAACCTGCCGATTCAGGGAATCGGGCCCACGTCGCTCGACCCGCAACAGTCGATGCTCGGGTTGGAACAGCGCCAGTGGCTGATCGATGAGGTCGCCGCGTCCACCGCGACCTGGTCGACACTTGCGAACCAGGTGTACATGCACGGCATTAACGCATTCCCAGGCGAGGTCCCCACGATTAACCCCGATAGCTGGGACGGCTACGCCGGGGCCCGACGGGTACTCCTTGAGACGCTCGGCGAGCAAGCCAACAACTTGGTGGTTCTTACCGGAGACTTCCACGCCGCCACCGTGGCGGATCTGCGCGCCGATCCGTTCGACATGTCGCTGCCGGTCCTCGGTACCGAGTTCATGGCGCCCGCGATCAGCTCGCAGTTTCCGCCGCAACTGGTCGGGCTGGTACCGATCGTCTTGGCCCTCAACACCCAGGTCCAACACTTCGAGCCTCGCAACGGCTTCATGACGTGCCGGGTGAACGAGACGACTTGGGAAACCAGGCTCCACACCGTCGTGGATTCGACCGACGAAATGAGCGAAAGCCAAGTGACCGGCCAGTTTAGAGTTCGTGCTGGCAGCCCTGGCTTGGCAGAGAGCATGGTCGACGCTCTCCAGGAGTGACCTCGACATCACGGCGCGCAGCGGTACTAGTGTCTAAGTGTGATTGAGCTTGGTAAGCGACCAAATATCCTCTGCATGGTTCTCGCGGGCGGTGAGGGCACACGACTTCTGCCCTTGACGGGACCACGAGCCAAACCGGCGGTGCCGTTCGGGGGCCGCTACCGCCTGATCGACTTTGCGCTGTCGAACCTGGTCAATTCGGGATATCGCAAGATCGTCGTGCTGACCCAATACAAATCGCACAGCCTCGACGTGCACATCTCGCGTACCTGGAGCCTGTCTCGACAGCTCGGCAACTACGTCACCACCGTTCCCGCGCAAATGCGACGCGGCCCACGTTGGTTTACCGGATCGCTCGACGCGATCTATCAGAACTTCAATCTGATCCAGGACGAACGACCCGAGAACATCATCGTGTTCGGCGCCGACCACATCTACCGGATCGACGCTCGCCAGATGCTTGATGAACACATACAGGGCGGCTTCGGAGCCACGGTCGCAGGTATTCGCATTCCTCGCGCAGAGGCCGATCAGTTCGGCGTCATCAAAGTCGCCGAGGGCTCGAACCGCATCGTCGAGTTCTTGGAGAAGCCCAAGGATCCCCCCGGCTTGCCTGACTCTCCCGACGAGGTATTCGCCTCGATGGGTAACTACATCTTCTCCACGGAGATGTTGTTGGATATGGCTTCGGACGACGCGGCGAGCGAGTCGTCAAAGCACGACATCGGCGGCGACCTCATACCAGCCCTCGTCGAGCGTGGCGAAGCAGGTGTCTACGACTTCACCAAGAACGTCGTTCCCGGTGACGGAGACGAGAGCCGGCATTACTGGCGAGACGTTGGAACTATTGACTCGTTCTTCGAGGCGAACATGGACCTCGTAAAGCCCAAGCCAGCCTTCGACCTCTACAACCGTCAATGGCCGATATTCAGCTATAGCCGCAACCTGCCACCAGCGAAGATGGTGATCGACGACTCGGGCGCGTCACCCGACGTCGTGAACTCGATCGTGTCATCGGGCGTGGTCGTTTCGGGAGGTCGAGTCGTGAACTCGGTCGTGTCTCAGGGGGCCCAGGTGCACGCGGGAGCGGATATCCAAAACACGGTGCTGTTCGACGACGTCTACGTCGGCGCAGGCGCCACGATTCGCAATTGCGTCATCGACAAGAACGTACAGATCCCACCAGGCATGGAGATCGGCGTCGACCCAAAAGCCGACGCCGAGCAGTACCACGTCAGCGACGGCGGAATCGTCGTCATCCCCAAGAACGTCGTCATCCCCAAACCAGGCGAGCGCTTGTAGCACGAGGGCGACGGTCGCGCCGACGTCGGTGTCGCGGAACCGAGGTGGAGTCCGGGTAGTACCGTGAAATAGGTGTGTAGGCGCGAAATACGCAGGAGGGCGGCCGCCAATAGGTTCAGGGGACAGCGACGGAGCTCGCCATGCTGACAAGCGATCGTTGCCTCGAACTCTTTCGCAACGGCGAAGTGGCGATGTGGGTCGGGCCCACCTCTGCGACTCGCTCGCACCTACGGAGTGATGAAGACTTTGCCGCGGGGGTCTTTGAGGGTGTCGGCGAGGACGGTCATCACGTCGGCGAGGGTGATGGTGGCGCCGACGTCGGTGCTCCAGCGGCCGTCACCGAAACGGGCTTGGACCTCACCGAAGACGGCCATCTTGTCTTCGAGCGATGTCTCCAAGAGCCACGGGCTTAACCAGAAGCCTCGGATGGTCTTGTTCTGGAAGATCATGCCGCCCGGGTCACCGATCGGGGGGACGTCTGGCGAAAGCGAACCGTAGACCAGCCAGGTGCTGTTCTTACCCATGGCGTTGAACACCTTGGTCGACGTGGCGTCGACAACCGCGTCGATCAGCGTGGCCGGGCGATGCTCTCGTACAGCTGCGGCGAGTTCCTCGTCGAAGGCGTCGTCTGTTTGGTTGAGAATCTCGGTAGCACCGAGGTTCTTGAGCGTCTCGTTGTGCACGTCACGGCGCACGATGGCGATGCTCTCCAGGCCCGCATCTCGAGCGAGGGCGATGATGAACTTCGATACCTGGCTCGCGCCAGCGGTCAAGATGACCGCACCGGTGCCTGAACCCTTGGCCTGGTCGAACATCGCAGCTGCGGTGAGCGGATTGACGATGAAGCCAGCGGCATCAGGGTCGGCCACGGTGTCTGGCATCGGGATGCACACGGCCGCCTCGGTGACGGCGTGGGTGGCCCAAGTTCCCGAACCCGACGGAGTCGCTACGAACGACACACGCTGACCGACCAGCGAAGTCGCATACGGGTCCGATCCAGAGGCGATCACCGAGCCGACACCCTCAAACCCTGCGGGTTTGCCAGCTACGCGTGGTTGGCCGTACTCGCCCTTGAGAAAGTGCAAATCGCTCGGGTTGATCGACGCCATCGTCATCTCGATCATCACATGGTTCTCGTCGAGCTCCGGCACGTCGACATCACGTAGTTCGAGGTATGGCTCAAACGTGTCGAAACGGATGTGCCCCTCGGGGTTGAGGTTGTAGCCGTTTTGGGTCTGAACGAGCCCCGTGATGGAAGTTGGAATCGCCATGGCGAGACCCTAGGTTGCCTTCGTCTTCGACGCCTGCTCGTGCACCGATCGATACAGGTTGAGGAACTGTTCCTTGGGTTCTTCCCACGACCAGTCCACCACCATGCCGCGCTTTTGTATCTCCCGATATCGGCGCTTAACCCTGCCCGCGGCAACCGCACGGTGTACCGCGTCGACCATCCCGGCGACGTCGATGGTCTTGGCCATAAAGCCGTTGCCGAGGTCGGGATACACGTCCGCGTCAGCAACCGTGTCGAGCAAGCCTCCAACCGGAGTCACGATCGGGACCGTGCCGTATCGCATGGCCTGCATCTGCGCGAGCCCGCATGGTTCGAACCGGCTCGGCATCAACAAGAAGTCGGCGCCCCCAAATATTTGATGCGCGATAGCCACGTCGTATGCCTCGACATAATGGAATCGCTCCAGGTTCTCGGCGGAGACCTCGCGAGCCCAACGGGCGAGCCGCTCCTCGCCGCTGCCCAACAAGAACAGTCGAACCCGCAAGTGCTCAAAGTACGGCAAGAGGCTGATCGCTAGGTCGATGCCCTTCTGGTCGACCATCCGGGTGACCATCCCGAGGATCAAGTCATCGCTACCGGACCAGCCGGCGAGCTCGCGCAGATGGTCGCTGTTCACCGTCTTCTTCGCAAGGGTCGAGCGCCCGAAGTTAGCGATGAGGTAGGGATCGTTCGTCGGATCCCACATCTCGGTATCGATCCCGTTGCAGATCCCGACGAGTTCCGAACCCCGGGCGAGCAGGTCGTTGTGGAGGCCCTCGCCCCGGTACGACTCGCGGATCTCTTCGGCATAGGAGGGGCTCACAGCGACCACCGCGTCCGCCAAGTCGATCGCCCCCGCAACCGGGTTGAAGTGATCCCCTCGGTCGAAGCTCTCGATCTTGTCGCCACCGATGAAATCCAACCAATTGTGATTCGCGCGGCCTTGGTAACCAAGCGTATGGATCGTGAACACCGACGGAAGGTCGGTCATGGCCAGGGCGATTGCCGTCTGCCAATCGTTGAGGTGCACGAGGTCGAACGATCCTTCGTTCGCTATCGCTGCGACGCCTGCGGAGAACCCGAAGAATCTGCGGTCGTTGTCGGGCCAGCCATTGCCGTCGGCGTCGACATAGGGGTTAGGGCGAGCCATCCCCGGAACACTGACCAGTTGCAGCGATCCGAGCTCCGGAACGACCCCGCTACGCACGCTGGCCGTTCCGACCCAACTAGGCACCTTGAGCGATCGAGACGTCTCGTCCGCAAGTTCGACGTCGCCGTAGTCGGGCAAGACGAGCGTAAGGTCAACCCTCGGATCGGAGCGAAGCGCTCGGATCAAACCAGCTGCCGCCTCCGCGAGGCCGCCGACGCGGGCGACCGGCGCAGCTTCACTCGAGGCAAACAGCACCTTCATTGCGGCATCGGAACTCACACGCAACTATCGGTCACGGTGATATGACGCGCCAAATTTCGCTACTCGGCTACACCGCGTAAATCGCCAACCAACTGATCGTTCCCGATCGGCGGCAAGATCAAGCACAACACCGAGCGGTCCTCGAGGTTGGTCCACGAATCCTCCGTCGGAGTGAAGCTTTGAAGGAAGTAGATCGACTCGTCGTAGGAGATGTCGACGAAGTCTTCGAAGCGAGCCACGCAACCCGTTTGAGCCTCGAGGAGAATTGCGTCCTCACCGGGGAAGTCCCCCTCGAACGGCAGATCGAAGACCGCTGCGACCTGTCCGTCGTGATCCTCAAAGCAGGAAACTTGAGTGACCGCCTCCAACACGTCGGTCGAGGGTGGAAGATTGACGCATGCCCCCTCGACAACCTCACCGGTGCCGACTTCACGGGCCTCACCCTGGCCTACCTGTCGTCCAACCGTCTGGTCAGGATCTACGGGAGCACCCCCTATGGAGGCCGGCTCGCTGGAACACGTAGCCAGCACTAAGGCTGCGGCGCTTAACATGATCCAAAACGCCGGACGCAGTGGCTGTAGGCGCGGGGTGTCTTCGACGTGCATACCTATAGCATGCTCCCATTAATCGAGGAGCAAGACACCGCGCCCGACACCTCGGGCTTCGCGCATATGCCGATGTGCCCACTCGCCGCTATGGTGAAACCAACAACCGGGGAGCTCGGGCAACCGTGCTGAGAGGGTGACGACAGCGTCACCGACCCGAAAACCTGATCTGGGTAATGCCAGCGGAGGAAGAACAATGACCACTCACTCTCGTGTCCGCGTTGCGATCTTTGTCGCATTCGCGCTCGTACTCGCTGCCTGCGGCAGCGATAGCGAAACAGCCAGCGGCGATCCGGCCGAGTCCGCCTGCTTCACCGATCCGGGCCTCGACGCCATCGAGGTCGGCGATGCCGACCTCTCCGGAACGTCGATCACCTTGGCCACCCACGACTCGTTCGCCTTGAGCGAAGGAACGCTCGCAGCCTTCACCGCCGAGACCGGAATCGAGGTAGAACAGGTCGCCGTCGGCGACGCTGGCCAACTCGTCAGCCAAGCCGTACTAACCGCAGACTCCCCAACCGCAGACGTGCTCTTCGGTATCGACAACAGCTTCTTGTGCCGCGGCCTCGAAGCGGGTCTGTTCACCCCATTCGCTGCGAGCGGCCTCGACACCGTCAGCGCCGAGCTGCAGCTCGACCCACACAACCGTGTCACCCCGATCGACTTCAGCGACGTGTGCGTGAATTACTGGACCGAGGAACTGCCAGGCGACGCACCGACCTCGCTCGAAGACCTGATCGACCCAGCCAACGCTGGCGAGTTCGTTACCCAGAACCCCGAGAGCTCCTCCCCAGGATTCGCCTTCTTGCTCGCCACCATCGCCCGCTTCGGCGAAGACGGCTGGGAGGACTACTGGACCTCCCTCAACGAAAACGGACTCTCGGTCACCGCTGGCTGGAGCGACGCCTACTTCGGTGAGTTCACTGCTGGTGGCGGCGACCGCTCGATCGTCACCTCCTACGCTTCGAGCCCACCGGCCGACGTGCTCTTTGCTGAGGAGCCAATCGACGCCCCTCGCATTGAGGTGCTCTTCGATAGCTGCTTCCGCCAAATCGAGTTCGCCGGCGTCCTCGCCGGTTCAGAGAACCCCGAGGCCGCCGCTGCATTGCTCGACTTCATGTTGAGCGAGACCTACCAGGCCGACCTTCCGCTCAACCAGTTCGTGTACCCGGCCAATGGCTCGGTCGATCTTCCGGAATCGTTCGTGGAGTTCGGACCACTGGCTGACGACCCGCTCACGCTGAACCCTGCCGTCATCGAGGCCAATCGTGACGATTGGACCGAGCGGTGGAACGCCATCATCACGGGCTAGGTGGGCGCAGCCCTCTACGCCTCGGCGTCGTACCGGCGCTGTTCCTCGCCATCTTCTTCGCATGGCCGGTCATCAACTTGTTGGCGCGCGGCCTGGGTGACGACCCGGCCGCGTTCGCCAACGTCTTTACAAACAGCTCGATTCGTTCAGCCGCGTGGTTCACGCTGTGGCAGGCGAGCGTCTCGACGATCTTGACACTGCTGGTCGGACTTCCCTTGGCAGGTGTCGTGGCCAACTACGAATTCCGTGGACGACGGTTGATCACCGCGTTGGTAACGCTGCCCTTCGTGCTGCCAACGGTCGTCGTCGCCGGCGCGTTCCTGACCACCGGTGATCGACTCGGCCTGACGACCGGCCCGTTCTCGCTGACGCGATCGTCGTTTGCGATCATCACCGCCCACGTCTTCTTCAACGTGGCCGTAGTCGTGCGCACCGTCGGCGGGTTCTGGAGCCAGCTCTCTCGCGACGATGAGCACACCGCCCGAACCCTGGGAAGCACTTGGGCTCAGGCGTTCTGGCGGATTACCCTCCGGCGCCTTCGCCCTGCCCTTTTGGCAGCGAGCTCGATCGTGTTCCTCTTCACCTTCACGTCGTTCGGCATCGTGTTGATCTTGGGTGGCGCCCGGGAGCGAACGATCGAAACAGAGATCTTCCGCTTCGCGATCAGCCGAACCGACTTCGCAACTGCAGCGGTGCTCTCGATCCTCCAACTGCTGGTCGTGGTATTGCTGGTGGCGGCCAACCTTCGATTACGAACGCAACTGCGTAGAGGTGACCGACTGGCGGTGGATCGTCGTCGACCAATCGCGTCAGGGCGAGACGCTGCACTCGCCGGGGCCACCGTAGTTCTGACACTGCTGTTCCTCATGACCCCAATCACCTTGCTGATCGTCGAGTCTCTGCGAGCCGACGGAGGCTTCGGGTTCGGCAACTACCGAGCGCTCACCGAGCGGCCACCCTTTCTCACGGTCAGCCCATTGCGCGCCGTCTTCAACTCGATCGGCTTCGCCGTGGTCGCCACAACGATCGCCACGATCATCGGCGGATGGGCAGCCTTCGCGGTCGTCTATGGCAAGGGCCGTTGGCGCCAGCTTCTGGACCTCGCCTATCTCCTACCGCTCGGCACCTCAGCAGTGACGCTCGGCTTCGGCATCCTCATCACGTTCGACTCCGGAATTCTCAACCTGCGCCAGTCGTGGGTGATCATCCCGCTGGCACAATCGCTCATCGCCATCCCCTTCGTCACCCGCGCCGTCGTGCCCGTACTGCGCGCGATCGACCCCCAGCTCCGCGAAGCAGCCGCCACCATGGGCACAAGCCCTGCCGAGATCTGGCGCACGATCGATCTCCCCATCGCGCGCCGGGCACTGTTGATTGGCGCCGGCTTCGGGTTCGCTATCTCGCTCGGTGAGTTTGGTGCTACATCGTTCGTCGGCCGCCGCCCCGACCTGATGACCGTCCCCCTCGCAATCGAGCGACTGCTCGGCCAACCCGGCGACATGATCCGCGGCCAAGCAATGGCCCTCAGCGTCATCCTGCTCATCATCACCGGTGGGCTACTGCTCGCCATCGACCGATTCGACCGCGCCGAAGTGCTGTAGCTCTGATCCCTTTGCCGCCAGCGGCTCCGCCGCGATTTTGGCGGCACGGGCTGCAGAGCATCACTCGCCGCAATCGCACATTCGCTCCGCTCGGTGCGCTCTGCGGATTGAAACTCTAGTTCCCCGGGCTTCGCCCTCCAGCGGTCGCAATCCGAGCCTGACGGCTCTCGATGCTCTGCTGCTAGCCAGAGGCCGCGCCCGTTCCGACCGGCGGAGCCGGATCGGAACTCACTAGTCCCCCGGGCTTCGCCCTCCAGCGGTCGCAATCCGAGCCTGACGGCTCTCGATGCTC
>CAYUKM010000012.1:14619-14710 GCA_964445255.1 uncultured Acidimicrobiales bacterium | reverse complement strand
TGCTGCTAGCCAGAGGACGGACATCTGTTGACAAGAGGTGTCGGAGGGAGTGTCCTTGTGCCATGGAGCAAGTGAGCTGGACGCAGATGGC
>CAYUKM010000012.1:0-14519 GCA_964445255.1 uncultured Acidimicrobiales bacterium | reverse complement strand
GGTGTCGGAGGGAGTGTCCTTGTGCCATGGAGCAAGTGAGCTGGACGCAGATGGCCGACGGGACACGCGAGGACTACGAGATGCTTGGGCGTCTCTATACCGAGCACACCCAAGGCGAAGCGGTCGAGAACCTGGTCGCGATGCTCAAGGTCATGAAGGGTCCCAAGCTCGGCTACCAGATCGACCGGTACGACCACTCACTCCAATCAGCCACCAGGGCACTACGTGCCGACGAATCGATCGACATGGTGGTGGCTGCGCTCCTCCACGATGTGGCCGACTCGTTCTCGCCCGAAAATCACAGCTCAACGGCTGCTGCGATCCTTCGCCCCTACGTTGACGACGAGACCCATTGGATTGTGAAGCACCACGGCCTGTTTCAGGGCTACTACTACTTCCACCACATGGGTGGCGACAAGGACGCCCGCAACATCCATAAGGATCACGAGTACTTCGACGCGTGCGTTCGCTTCTGCGAGCAATACGACCAAAACTGCTTCGACCCTGACTACCCCACCCTCCAGATCGAAGACTTCATCCCGATGATGGAAGAAGTCTTCAGTCGAGAGTCCAAGGTCAAGGGCGTAGCCCCAATCGGAACCACCAAAGACACCCCGATCAACTGACTCGCCAACATCAGGTGTTGCCCCCACCACCTGAACCAGCCCAGACCCCTGTTGGAGGGCTAGCGTGGCGGGATGCCATTTGTGCCGATTACTGGGACCCTTGGGTACCTGTGGGATCAACAAAGCGACAACGTGTTGATGATTCGGCGCAACGCTCGTCCCGACGACGATCACTTCGGCAAGGTGAATGGCTTGGGCGGCAAGCTCGAAGCTGACGAGGGTGTCGTGGCTGGGTTCCGTCGAGAGATCGACGAGGAGACGGGACTGCAACTCGACGAGCTTTCGTTCCGGGGCACGATTACGTGGACGAACTTCGGCCCCAAGCGCGAGGACTGGCTGGGTTTTATCTTCCTCGCCACGGCGTGGACTGGAGAACCTCCCTCCTCGAACCACGAGGGCAGTCTCGAATGGATTCCAAGGACCCGACTTCTTGACGCATGCAGCAACGACGCTGACGTTCGCGCGAGTGCGGACCTTCCGATGTGGGACGGCGACCGCTACTTCGTACCACTCGTGTTCGATGAGGACCCTCGGGCGTTCCATGGCACCATGCCCTACGACGCCGACAAGCCCACGGGGTGGGAGTACGAACGTCTATGAGCCGAGAACCGAAGATGCTCGATGGGGTCGCCGGAACGCTTGCGCTCCACCAGCTCTCTGGTGACGATGACTCCGTCGAAACCCTGCTCGTGGCACACGCCAACGGGTTCCATGGTCGCTGCTACCGGGCCTTCGCCGCCGCGCTTGGCGACGTCAGGGTCTTCGCGCTCGACTTCCGTAGCCACGGAGACAGCACAGCGGTCGAGGACTTCGACCACCTCGAATGGTCGGGAATGACCGAGGACCTCCTAACCGCGCTCGACCATCTTCATGCGCTCGGAATCGACCGGGTGTACGGCTTCGGGCATTCGCTCGGCGGCGCGGCCATGATCGACCTCGAACGAAAGCAGCCTGGGGCTTTGACCTCAGTGTTCACCTTTGAGCCGGTGTTGCCTCCCCTCGGTGCGGTAGAGCCGGATTCGCATCTCAGCCGCTCAGCTGAGGGTCGAATCAAATCGTTCCCATCGAAAGACGCCGCACTCATGCGGTATTCGGCCCGGCCACCACTAGGGCTCTTCCGCGCTGATGTGCTCTTCGACTATGTGCACCATGGCTTCACCGAGACCGCCGATGGTTCGGTCACGCTGAAATGCCAGCCGAGGCACGAGGCGGAGATCTATCGACGGGGCGCGAAGACGATCCACTTAGACCAAGCCTCTGAGGTCGAGTCGAAGATCATCGTCGGACGAAGCGGTGATGGCGGACTTGCGTCGCTACTCGGGGAGCCGATCGTCGAACTGCTCCCCCAAGGACAACTCATAGACTTCCCCGACATCACTCACTTCGGACCGTTGCAGGATCCGGTCGGGGTGGCGAACGAGGTTCGAGCCCATCTCGGCTTGTGATCTAGGCCGAACAACTAGCGAAGCTCGCACGAGTCGCTGATCTCCGATGAGGCCCCATCCGGGTCTGCTGCACAGGAGTCGGCGCCAGAGCCGCCGTTGAATGAATCAACTCCTGGGCCTCCGTCAAGAACGTCTGGGCGAGTACCACCGATGAGTTCATCGTTGCCCGTTCCACCGACCAACAGGTCAGCCTTTTGACCTCCGCGCAACTCATCATCGCCGGCACCGCCATCGATGGTGTCGGTGCCCTCATTGCCGCGAAGGTCGTCGTTGCCGGCGCCTCCGAAGATCGTGTCCTTGCCTCGCCCCCCGGAAACGAAGTCGTCGCCGCCTCCAGCAAACACGGCGTCGAGGCCCTGACCGGCGTTGATCATGTCGTCGCCAGCACCACCGTCGATCAGATCTTTGCCGTCGCCACCGTTGATGACATCGTCACCACCTGCGCCGCAGATGATGTCGTCACCTTCGCCGCCGTTGATCACGTCGGGTCCTGCGGTACCCAGGATCACATCGTCGCCATCGGTGGGCACATCGCCCGCGGCAATGTTCACGGTGATCGCTGCGTTTTGGCATCGCACAAGCGAAGCGTTGTCGAGTTGAAAGGTCAGAGCCGTGCCGACATCTGTCAGGTTGTCGATGTCGACCGACGGCGCTCCAACGACGACGGTACCTACGTCAAGATCAACAGCAGCCCCGAATCGATCGCTAATCGTCGGACTCGACGAGCCAAGAATTTGTTGTTCGGTCCAGCGGAGACCTGAGCGGGCATAGACATAGGCGGAGCCCGCGGTGGACCGAGCCGAATCACCGAAGGTCGAGCCGACCACAATCTGGTCACCATCGATCGCGACCGAGGCCCCGAAGAAGTCTCCAGTATAGGTGTCAGAGCCGACCAATATCTCTTGTTCGGACCAGACGGTTCCAACCCTCGTAAAGACGTACGCTGCGCCGGAGAGGCTGATGCCATTTCCCTCAGCGCGGTTCGCGCCGACGACAATCGTGTCGCCGTCTATGGCGACTGCGTCACCGAATTCGTCGTCTTCGTCAGTGCTGGCAGCCTGGAGGATCGCCTGTTCGGACCAGCTGTCACCCGACCCGACGAAGACGTAGGTAGCGCCACTGTCTTGGGCACGCGGCGAACCCACCACAATCGTGCCGTCATCGATCGACACCCGCTCGCCGAAGCGATCACCGCTACCGCCGTCAGATGCAGTGATCACCGCTTGTCCTGCCCACGTTTGGGCTGTGCGTGTGAATACGTAGGCCGCCCCGTCGTCTCCGTTGCGCCCTTCGCCGCGCACCGCGCCGACGACGATCGTGTCGCCATCGATCGCGGTCGAGGTACCGAACCCGTCAAAGGGGTTGCCTCCGGACAAGGCGAGCCTTGACTGCTGGTTCCAACCGCCGTCGGAACGTACAAATACATAGGCCGCACCCGAACGCTGCACGCCTTCATTGGCGGCGCCAACGACGATCGTGTCGCCATCGATATCAACGGTGTTTCCGAACAAGTCGCCGTCGGCTGGCGTTGGAGAGGTAATCGTCTGTTCCCACAGCCATTGCCCATCGACCCGTACAAACACGTACGCAGCCCCTGCGAAACTAGACGAGCCAGCCCCGGCTCGGTTTGCGCCGATGACCATCGTGTCGCCGTCGACGGAAACATCGGCGCCGAAGAAGTCGTCATCGCCTCGGTTTGGGCCGAGAAGCTGTTGATCCTCGGTGGTGACGGCGCCCTGCTGTGCGCCCAGGGGGCCAGCTAAGCCGAGGATGATGAGCAGCACAAGAGAACCAAGCCCCATCCACAACAGGGAGGGTCGTGAGGGGTTGCTAATGAGGCGCGCACGAGAAGAATGCACTAATCAGCCTTTCGGGTGTGGATCCGCCAGAACCCGCTCCGCAAGACTAGTCAACCTCGAGGCGGTAGAGGGATCAGCTCAACTCGCAATCCTCGAACGAAAGGCCATGATGCTCTCACGAGGTGCTAGCTCACCCACTCCTTTATCTGGGACACGAGCGCGAGCGGGTCCTCAGCCGCAGGATGCAGAGTGAAGCTGGTGACGCCGGCTTCGGCGAAGGCCTCGAGTCGATCTTTGATGAAGCCTTCGGTACCTACCAGGTTGGTGGCTTGGAGGAACGAATCGGGGATCGCCGCTGCGGCCTCTTCTTTCTTGCCGGAAAGGTAGAGATCCTGGACCTGCTCGGCCTCGGCCTCGTAGCCGTAACGCTCGAAGAGGGTGTTGTAGAAGTTCTTCGACTTCGCTCCCATCCCACCGATGTAGAGCGCGGCTGTTGGACGGGCGAAGTGGCGCATCTCCGCGGCCTCTTCCTCGGTCTTGGTGATGGCGACCATTCCGCCCGCGATGACCTCGAGTGTGCCAAGGGCCGGATCTCGCTTGGCTGTGCCCTCATCGAGCGACGCTCCCCACGCCTCCCGGGCCTTCTCGGGATGGAAGAAGATGGGGATCCAGCCGTTCGCGATCTCTGCGGCCATCGCCACGTTCTTCTCACCGATCGCTGCGATGTAGACGGGGATGTCATCTCGAACTGGTGTGTTGATCAACTTGAGCGACTTGCCAAGCCCGGTAGCGCCTTCACCCATGTAGGGCATCTGGTAGTTGCGACCAACGTGTTCGAGGCGCTCCCGCTTCCACACCTTGCGGCACACCTCGATGATCTCGCGGGTGCGTCCAAGCGGCCGGTTGAACGGAACCCCGTGCCAACCCTCGATGACTTGGGGGCCCGATGCACCGAGCCCGAGCGAGAAGCGACCACCCGATAGCGAATCGAGCGTCGCTGCGGTCATCGCGATGAGGGTAGGGGTGCGGCTATAGATCGGAAGGATGCCCGATACCAGCTCCATCGTTTCGGTGCTCGCAGCAAGGAATCCGAGCGTAGAGATCGCATCGAAGCTGTAGGCCTCGGCCACCCATGCCTGATCGACGCCCGCTTTCTCCATGGCCTGAGCGTTGGCGACCGCCGCCAACGGGTCGTCGCTGTAGGTGATCGTCATCGAGATCTTCATGGCGGAACCTTAGCCACGGATCCAAGAGCGACCGGTACTAAGAGAGGGCTGCGTCGACGATCGCCGTGGCGTGGATCTCCGTGGTCGGGTAATACGGCAAGAAGATGTCGTCGGCGCCGACGAGCAGTTCAATCTCTGTGCTACCGGCGATAATGCCCTGAGCACCGGATGATCCGAGCCTATCGATGATGTCGAGATAGTTCTCTCGGCTCTCACGGTTGAGCTCGCCTCGCACGAGCTCGTTGTAAATCACATCATGCACGATGGTCCGGTCTTCGTCGTTGGGGGTGAGAATCGTCAAACCTTGCCCCTCAAGCCGTTCCCGGTAGAAGTCCATCTCCATCGTGAACCGAGTACCGAGTAGGCCGACGGTGTGATGATCGTCGGCACGTATCGCCTTCGCCGTGACGTCCAAGAGGTTTACAAAGGTGGCATCGGTAGCCTCGGCGACCGTATCGGCCACGATGTGCATCGTGTTGGTGCACAAAGCGATCACTTCAGCACCTGCATCGACGAGCATTTTGGCGCCGTCGGCGAGAAGTTTTCCCGCCTGCTTCCAATCGCTCTGTTCCTGGATCGCCTGGATATCGGCGAAGTTGTAACTGCGAAGGACGAGGTCGGCCGAGTTGGTTCCTCCGAGTCGAGATCGAACCTCGGTATTGACCAGTTCCTCGTAGTGAACCGACGACTCCCAACTCATCCCACCAAGCAAACCAATACGTTTCATGAACACAAGTTTGGCGGGCGACACAATGCCCATGTCGTATTTTCTTGGATTCTCCCAAAAGTTGCCGATAGTGCACCACGCATCATGTGTGAAGGAGATGTCATGTCGTTCAACGCGAACCGGGGAGTGCATATCTCGACTGGGGCCGGAATCGTGGCCCATGTCAATGGACTAACCGCCTATGCCGAAGGTGATGAGTCCGAACTCAACACCTTGGTGGCACGCTTGAATGCCCTCGCGGGCGAATCGTGGACCGAGGTCGTACGAGCCCTCACCACCGAGATCACCATTCTCGGCTACGACGATCACCCGAAGCTCGCATGTGTTTCGGTTGACGGCGACAAGGTCGCGGCCTTCGTCTTTGGCGACACCACGCTGTCGCTCACGATCGACGATGCCGAGACGATCCTCGACGGTTCGGAGTCGAGCACTTGGATTGACGTCACACTCCACGGCACCGTGGAACGAGTCATGGCTGGCGCACAGTCCGACTCGCCAATTGTTGGAGTGTTGCGCGACGGAGTCGTACCTGCTGGCGGCTTCATGCTCGACACCAATGGACCAATGCCTGCATCCGGGCGTTGGGTCGACGAAATGCAACAGCCCGAGGCGCAAGCCGCGCCAGCGCCAGTTGCTGAACCAGAGGTCGAAGAAGAACCAGCCGTTGCGGCCTTCGCTGTACCGGTTGTTGAGCCGGTTCCTGAGACCGCAGCTCCAATCGAGGAAGCACCAGTAGAACCGATCGCCGAAGCAGCACTCGACGCACCGGCTACCGAAGAAGTACCCGAGGAACTGATCGAAGAAGCACCCGAGGCTCCAATCGCCGAAGAAGTAGAGCTCGCCCTCATTGAAACGCCCGTCGCTGAAGAAACACTCGTCGAAGAAGCACTCGAAGCACCGGCTACCGAAGAAGTACCCGAGGAACTGATCGAACAAGCACCCGAGGCTCCAATCGCCGAAGATGCAGTGCAGGAATCTGAGCCTTATGCAGCGCCCGTCGTACCTACAGCGGTCGCAGGTGGAGTTGCCGCAGGAGCAGCGGGTCTTGCAGCATCGGGACTTTTCACCCGTCTCGACCAGCGCATCAATCCAGCTGAGGACGAGATCGGTCTACCGATCTCGTTGGGGGACTCTGAAGCGGAACTCGATCCGAACGCATCGGTTTTCGATCGCCCCGACCTGATCGACGCAGAAGACACCGAGGACGAACCTATTACGGACGAATCCACGTACGACGAAGCTGTCGATACTCCAGAGGCGTTGGCCAACCCGAACGATGTTGAGCCTTCACAACCTGCCGAGCCCTCACCGATTGCGTCGCTGACACAGACTCGACCACAGCTCCGTGGCGTCCGATGCCTTGCCGGACACCTCACCAAGCCCGATGGCTCCCCGTGCATGACGTGTGGTGCCCGCATCGACCCTGACATTGACGAAGAGATGGGCGATCGCCCACCCCTTGGAATGCTTACGTTCGACGACGGTGCGAAGCTGTCGATCGAGCGTCCAGCAGCAATCGGGTCCGGCGTACCCGCTGGCTACTCCGTCGCTGGCGAACCGGCCACCATCATCCGTCTCGACGATGGTGAGGGCGGTATCCACAGCGTCCACATGGAGATGCGGCTTAGCGGTTGGGATGTCGAAATCGCAGACATGGGCTCCGAGAGCGGTACCTACATCGTCTCCAATGGCGAACGACAGACTCGAACCAAGTTGCGTTCGGGCCAAACCGCCGTCCTTGAGCCAGGAATGACGATCGAGGCCGGACGTCGCACTTTCACCTACACCGTCGGCCCAACTCCACCAATGGACTAGCGCAGAAGCTGCATTCGATCACCCGTCCTCGCAAAACCTGCCATTTAGCCCTTACACAGCAGCACACTTGCGTCGATAGAAGGTGCATGAAATCGCGGTTTTCTCGGATAGTTGCACTCCTCACCTTCCTCGCGCTTGTCGCCACGGCGTGTGCCCAGCAGGGTGATGCGGTGACAGCAGGCGAGGCACCAGAGAGCCTTGCCTCCACTGAGGGAATCGAAGAAGAGGCTGTCGAGAACACCGGGCCTCAGTTCGACCGTCTGGTCGTTGCGGCTCGTGGCGACATCAACGCATCGCCGTTGTGGATCGCCGACGCCGAAGGTTTCTTCGAGCGGAACGGCATTGAGGTCGACTTCCTCCCAGTGACCGACGCGGACGAGTTAGCTGCCAGCATGCGCCAGAACTTGGCACAGGTTGCGGTGGAATCATCGGCCACCGCTCTTGGTCGCATTGCGAACAGCCGTGCAGACATTTCGCTCATCGCGTACATCGATGGGACCAACGGTGGAGCCGGAGGTCGTGGAACCGTTTCGCTTGTCGCCCATGCACCCATCGATGAAGAGACAGGCGAACAACTAGAGGTTTCGTGGACTGGCTGCGATCTCGTAGGTCTACGAATCGGTGTCGATTCCGTAACCTCACTACAGGCGATCGCTCTGCGGGAGATGCTACGAAACTCCGAGTGCAGCGATACCGAAGTACTCGACGGGGGCACCCAAGTCGAACCCGCCCTCGACGATACTGAAGACGCCGAAAGCGACGCTACGACCTCTCTGGCCGAGGACGACTCCAATGTCGAACCGGTTGGGAGTGTCGAATTCATCGAGGTTGACGCCGCCACATTGAAGGATGCGTTAAAGGATGGGACGCTCGACGCTGGTGTATTCGCTGAGCCGAACACGACCCGCCTGTTGCGCGAGAAAGAAGCCGGTACACCGGTAGACGACTCGAGCGCATTTGAAGATCCCGTCACGATCGTTGCAAACCTCGATCAGGAATTGTGCGGAACCAACCGCTGCGCCAACTCGGTGGTTGTCGCATCGAACACCTGGATCGACAGCAACGGGGATCTCGCTGCCCGTTTCAATGCGTCGATCGAAGAATCGATCCAATGGATCCTCCAGAACGAACTCGATTACCGCGCCGCTCTCGTCTCATGCTGCGCACTCACTACCGAAGATGCCAGCGAGATTCCAAAACCAAACTTCGTGGGCAACGAGGGTGATTTCTTCACCGAGGTCAACTCGATCATTGACGTGCTAGTCGCCCAGGAGAAGGTCACCGATCGATCTCGCTTGGGAAGCGACATCATCCGAGTCGCTGAGTAATCCCTCGAGCGCATCTCGCTGTGCGGGTACTACCACCCAATCAGCAGGCGACGTACGGTTGTGAGTGGAGAAACGATGCCCAAGAACACCCCCGCTGCTGACGTAGCGATCACCCACGAGCTGATCCATACCCTCCTTAGTGAGTTCGTTCCCGAACTGGCTAACGAGCCTCTGGAGCTGGTCGGCTCGGGATGGGACAACGAGATGCACCGCGTGGGTACTACCCATGGCGTGCGGCTCCCTCGCCGAGAGGCTGCTAGCCAACTCGTAGCAAACGAACAGCAATGGCTTCCTGAACTCGAAGGCAAGCTGCCGGTCGCCCTTCCGACGCCAACGTTCGCAGGCAGCCCCGCGTTTGGTTATCCGTGGAAGTGGAGCGTTGTTCCATGGCTGCCGGGCGTACCTCTCGCGCACGCACCCATCACCAACACAGCAAGCGTGATTGAAGATGTTGCAAACTTCGTCAACGCTCTACACACTCCGGCTCCGGACAACGCTCCAAAGAACCCGTATCGCGGTGTCGCACTCGGAGAGCGCAGCGATGCTCTTGAGAGCAATCTCGATGGGCTCGAACCCGATCGCCGGCCGCAGATTCTCGACGTTTGGGAGCAGCTGGTGGACACCCCCGAGTGGGGTGGCGATCCACTCTGGATCCACGGCGACCTGCATCCGTTGAATGTGCTGGTGCGCACTGGCCGGGTAAATGCCGTGATCGACTTTGGCGATCTAGGCGCGGGAGATCCCGCTACCGATTTCGCGATCGCGTGGATGCTCTTTGACGAAGCCGAGCGCGACGCATTCCGCAATGCATTGTCGATCAATGACAAGAGCATCGACGTGCACACCTGGAATCGCAGCCGCGCGTGGGCGCTGTATTTCGGCGTTACCTATGTAGCCAACAGCGCCGACAACGAAACGATGCGACGAATTGGCGAGGCCACCCTGTCGAGGGTGCTCGACGAGCGCTAGGCGGCGAGACCAGCGACGGCGTCGTCGGTGCTGGTGAAGTCGTACCCGAGCGCCTGCGCAACGTGAGGTTCGGTGACGCTACCGGCACTGACGTTAAGCCCGTTGCGCAGATGGGGCATGGCCAACATCGCGGCCTTCGGGCCGAGGTCTGCGAGCGCAATCGTGAATGGCAGCGTGGCGTTGTTGAGCGCGTAGGTCGACGTTTTCGGCACGGCACCTGGCATGTTCGCCACGGCATAGTGCACGACGTCGTCAACGATGTAGACAGGGTCTTGGTGGGTGGTGGCGTGCGAGGTCTCGAACGCTCCACCCTGGTCGATCGCGACGTCTACGAGAACCGAGCCAGCTTGCATTCCTGCGACCATCTCTGCGGTGACGAGCTTTGGCGCGGTATCGCCCTTGACCAGAACAGCACCGATGACGACATCGGCCGATGCGACGGCTTCTTCGAGGGCAGCGCCCGTCGAGTACAAAGTGGTGACCGAGGCGCCCCAGCGAGATTCGATCTGATCGAGGACATCGTTGCTGCGGTCGAGGATCGTGACGTTGCCGCCAAGTCCGATCGCCATCTCCGCTGCGTGTTGACCAACAACACCGCCGCCGATGATCACGACATGAGCGGGTGCTACACCAGGAACGCCACCGATTAGCTTGCCGGAGCCACCGTTGGGCTGTTGCAAGTAGTTAGCCGCAGCCTGAATGGACATGCGCCCAGCCACCTTGGACATGGGGGCTAGGAGGGGAAGGCCACCTCTGTCGTCGGTCACGGTTTCATACGCGATGCAGGTAGCACCACTGGCGACGAGATCCTTGGTCTGCTCGGGATCGGGTGCCAGGTGCAAGTAGGTGAAGAGCGTGTGGTCTTCGCGCAGCATGGCGCGCTCCACCGCCTGAGGCTCCTTGACCTTGACGATCATCTCGGAGCCATCAAAGACTGATGATGCGTCGGGTGCGATCTCGGCACCCGCGACGACATAGGCCTCGTCGGCTGCGCCGATTCCGGCACCAGCGTTGGTTTCGACGAGGACGGAGTGTCCGTGGCGGGTGAGTTCATTCACACTGCCTGGGGTAAGCCCCACTCGCTGCTCATGATTCTTGATTTCTTTCGGGACTCCGATGCGCATGGCGGGTTCACCTCCGGGCTGCTCGACCTGTAGTTCAGGCTCGTGTGACCTACGGTACGCCCAATTTTCCGATGGGTGGTTGCAAATATCGCTTCTCAAGGTCACGAATCACGTATATCCTTCGGAATAGATACTTCTTGATAGAAGATTCTTCGATATATGAACGTAGACGAAACAGATCTTTCAATCCTCCGAGTTCTGCAAGACGATGGGCGGATCACCAACGCCGACCTGGCGGAGAAGATTCGGCTGTCGCCGTCAGCTTGCCATCGACGAGTCCGGGCTCTTGAGAAGAGCGGCGTGATCTCGCGCTACGGAGCGTTCTTAAACCGAGACTTGGTGGGCCGGGGCGTCTCCGTCTTCGTCGAGATCTCCCTTGAATCTCAGCGGGAAGATCTGCTCGACGACTTCGAGGCCAAGATTACTGAGGTCCCCCACGTACAGAGTTGCCACCTCATGGCCGGCGACGCCGACTACCTCGTGCATGTCACGTGCGCTGACGTCGCCGACTACGAGATGATCCACCGGGAGTACATAGCCGTGTTGCCAGGTGTCACCCGTGTACGGAGCAGTTTCGCCATCCGCACCGTCACCGACACGACCGCGCTCGACCTCCAACCTCGCTAACCTGCGCTGCCATGGCAGCACAACGATGGATTACCGAGATGGGCATGGGCGTCGACGTCCACGGCTGGGACTACACCAAGGCGGCCCGCCGGGCGGTTTCCGATGCCCTGCGTCACAGCAGCCTGAACTTCTTCAAGGTCACCGACAAGACACGTGACGACATGCTGGTCGAGGTTGTGATCGGCGTGCAGAAGCCCGACGAGGTCGATGTCGACGCTGTGGCTTCGGAGATCCCCTACGGCAAGGCCACGGTCACGCCGACGCTAGGTGGACTCGATATCCCTGCCGAGGGGTCACCTGACGGCATCGTTATGGCGAACGCCGCAATCCTCGTCAGCTTCGAGGCCTAGCCGACGACCTCGTCGAACCATTCATTTCTGAAGACACCGTTCGGGTCGAGGCGTTCGACGAGCGCTAGGAAATCGCTGCGGCGCGGATATTGCGCCCAATCGATCTGTGTGTGGTCGAAGACCTTGCCCCAGTGCGGGCGCACACCAAACGGCCCCAGCGCTTCGGCCACACGACGGGCTGCGTCTTCGGCTCGCTGTTGTCCCGGGTGCCAGGTGAAGTGGAAAGCGAGTGTGCCTCGCCCTGAGTGCGGACTCATCCAGAGATCGTCGGCGCCCACGGTGCGGATCTCGCCGACCATCAACGCCTCGGCGATGTCGGACCCGATGCTGCTCATCGCTGCGATCGACTCGGCCGCGTGCACACGGTCTACGAAAAACTCCGACTGGATCTCGTCTCCGGCACTCGGGGTGAAGCCCATTTGGAAATGGGGTAGCCGGTCAGACCAGAGCCCGGGCTTACCAAGTTGTTCGGTGCAACCCGATGCGTCGAGCGTGATTATCGGGTGGCGCCTCACCGGAGCTGCGGCGAGCTCGTCGAGAAACGCTGCACTCTCGGCAGGGACATCATCGCCAACCTTCGCCTTAACCCACACCTGGTCGGCCTGACCGGCCCAATGGGTGAACACGCTGACGGAGTAACCGGCGGCCATGGCTGCGTCGATCGATTCTGCGAGCACGTCGAGCGATGGCCCGTCGTACACGGTTTGCTCGACGTCGAAGGTCGGCACTACGTCGACGGTCACCTCGGTGATCACTCCTAGTGCTCCAAGCCCAACCACAGCTCCCGCGAAGTCGGCATCACCGCGCTGTAGTTCGATTACCTCGCCGGTTCCGGCCAGTATCTGGATCGCCGAGACCGAAGCCGCCAGGTTTTGGTTCCGATCACCCGATCCGTGCGTGCCGGTGGAAATCGCGCCCGCCACCGAGATGTGGGGAAGCGACGCCATGTTCGAGAGCGCGAGGTTCTGCGCGTTGAGCGCTGCTGCCAACGCCGCGTAGGTGGCCGGTCCGCTGACCCGAGCCGACTTCTGGTCGTCGGCGATGGTCACCTCGGCGGGCAGCTGCGATGTGTCGATCAGTGTGTCCGCGGCGGTGATTCGGTTGAACGAATGACGCGACCCCAGAGCCCGGCACCTGTCAGCAACCACGATCGCTGCAGCTAGTTCATCCATGGATTGCGGCGACCGAACGGTGACGTCCCCGTAGTCGATGTTGCCTCCCCAGTTCTTCATCGCCTACACCGCCTTGAATCGCCCGGGCTCGACTTCCTCAGCCTCGCCGCGACTCAGCATCCGCTGAATGTGCAATTCGGCGGTGCGCTCCTCAACGGCATCGACGAAGGGAATGTCGACGTGCGGGCGGTAGACAAAGCGATGTTCGGCCATTTCGGCGAGGGTGCGGGGTTCGGTGAGGAAAGCGAGCATTTCATCGTGGCGGCGTCCGATGACCGAGTGGAACTTTTCGAGCATTTCGAGGAAGGTTTCGCGGCCTTCGATGACGCCCTTCTGGTGGAAGGTCACGTAGTAGTCGGCCTCGATGTCACGGACGTCAATGAGTGACTGTTCGAACTGTTCGAGGTCGCTCCACACGTCGCCGTAGTAGGGGCCGAAGCCGGTGAGGTCGATGTCGGAGAGGAAGAACACTCCCCCGTCGATGAAGAAGCCGCTGTGCCCGAGGGTGTGGCCGGGCAGGTGTTTGGCCGTGACCGAAATCCCACCGAGATCGAAGACGTGGCCGTCGGTGAAGCCGATGGCATCGGGACGCGGAACAAAGTGCATCTCCTCGGTGAACTCCACCCCCACGGTGCCTCGGGTCTCTGCGTCTTTGAACCCGAAGACGTCCAAGAGTCCGTCGAGGCTTTGCGCAGCCGTTAGGTCCCTCTCGTGAATGTGCACGTGAGCGTCAGCGAACAGTCCGTTCCCAGCCATGTGGTCCTCGTGACCGTGCGAGTTAACCACGAGGTCAACCTTTATCGGAGCGCCGCCCGCCTCGGCGACCGTGATCGATGGGTCGATCAGCAGCGACTCGCCGTCACCTTGAACGAGAACCGAGTTGCCGCTTGGATACTTGCCGGAGTCGGGCCCGCTGAGCACGCTGACCCGATCGGTCAGGCGTCGCTCATTCTCCCCCCAATCGACGATCTGTGCTGCCATGTCCGAGATCGTATAACCGGACGGCTAAGGACTGTCCCTAAGTGTCCGGTTCTTAGACTGGAGGCATGACCCGCAGCCGCTTTCATCTCGCTATCCCGGTGGACGACCTCGAACCCGCTCGTGCGTTCTACCGCGACGTACTCGGGCTAGCGGAGGGACGATCGGACGCGCATTGGGTGGACTTCGACCTGTTTGAGCACCAGCTCGTGATCCATGAAGTAGCGCGCACCGGCGAGGCCGTTGCCGGGGCAAACCCTGTCGACGGCGACCAGGTGCCGGTCCCCCACTTCGGCGTATTGCTCAGTCCGAATGACTTCCACGCGTTCGCGG
>CAYUKM010000011.1:0-38252 GCA_964445255.1 uncultured Acidimicrobiales bacterium | reverse complement strand
CCGCATCGACGAAGCCTTCAGCGATCATCTCGCCGATCCCTCGGGACCCACCGGTCACTACGGCTGTCTTCCCTACGAGGCTGAACAGCTTGGTCAACCGATTTGTCATGTCTTGTCCTTCGTGGTGCGTTCGTTCAGGCGAGCTGTAGCCCGGCTGCCTCTACGGCGGCGAGTGCGTTGTCGAGTGCGTCGATCGCTTCTTGACCAGCGACCGATGGCAGGTCGAAGGCCAGTCGGTGCACGCCAGCTTCGGCGAATTCGGTGATCGTTGCCGGATCGGCGGCCGCGAAATAGATCGACACTTCGATCTCGTCGGGATCTCGACCGGCCTTCTCTGCCATCCCGCGCATGCTGGCGATCTGGTCGACGATGGTTCCCTCGCCGCGCCCAGGGATCGGGATCCAGCCATTGCCCCACTCAACGGCGCGGCGTGCGCCTCCGGGGAAGGAACCACCGACGTGGATTGGCGGGTGCGGTCGCTGGATGGGCTTCGGGTTGATGGTCATCGGCGGCAGGTTCACCAGATCTCCCGAAAAGGACGGCGTCTCCTCGGTCCACATGGCCTTGATCGCGCCAACCCGCTCGCGCATGAGCTTGAAACGGCCCTCGAGCTGGGTGCCGTGGTCGTTCATCTCGTCCTCGTTCCAACCAGCACCCACACCGAACTGGAACCGGCCGCCGCTGAGCTGATCGAGGCTCGCCGCGGACTTCGCGGTGTGGATCGGGTCTCGTTGGATGACGAGGCAAATACCTGTGCCGAGCAGCAACCGCTCCGTCGCTCCCGCTAGCGCCGACAGGAAGACAAAGGGGTCGAGTGTGTCGTGGTAACGCTGCTCCAGATCGGCACCGCTCGGCGTTGGGGTCTTTCGACTTGTCGGGATGTGGCTGTGCTCGGCCACCCAGATGCTCTCAAACCCGCGCTCTTCCAAGGCTGGTCCAAGTTCCGGGGGCGAGATTGAATACGACGTCGGAAAGTGCGCCACGCCGACCTTGATGGAATCGCTCATGACCGAATCCTCGCGCGCTCATGGACATCCACGCACTTCCTGCCATGTCCGAAAACCGCTAGGGGCCTGACCCCTAATCGCGAATAGGGGTCAGGCCCCGACGTCACGGCGGCCGACGAGCGGTTCGTCCTGTTGATCCCACTAGTCTCCGGAGATGTCGATCCTTGTGTTTGCTGATGAGCGAGTGGCCGAGCACCGACCTCCCCAGGGCCACCCGGAGCGACCGGAGCGCTACGCCGCTGCGGTCGAAGGAGTCGAGGCGGCGGGCTTTGGCGATGCGATCGAGTGGAGCGAACCGACACCAGCACCACACGAAGCCCTCGTTTCGCTCCACGACCGCGCACACGTCGACGGCATCTTCGCCCGGGGCGATGAGGAGTACGTGCAGATCGATCCCGACACGCACATGAGCTCGGGTTCGTTGCACGCAGCTCGCCTTGCCGCCGGGGCCGGAATCGATGCCATCGAAGCGTTGCGAGCCGGCGAAGCAGACAACGCGTTCTGCATCGTTCGCCCTCCGGGGCACCACGCCACCCCGACGCGTGCCATGGGCTTTTGCTTGTTCAACAACATCGGCGTGGCAGCCCAGACAATCACCGAGGCTGGCGAGCGAGTAGCGATCGTGGACTTCGATGCTCACCACGGAAACGGCACCCAGGACGCGTTCTTCGAACGTGACGATGTGCTCTTCATCTCCACACATGAGTATCCGCAGTACCCGGGAACCGGAGCCCTCAGCGAGACCGGCATCGGCGCCGGGGCTGGCTACACGATCAACTTCCCGATGCCGTCAGGCGCAACCGGCGACGTCTACCTTCGCGCCTTCGACGAGGTCATCGACCCCGCTCTCGAGAACTTCGCACCGGACTGGATCCTGCTCTCCGCAGGCTTCGACGCCCATCGCGCCGACCCGTTGACCAACCTGGGATTAACGTCTGGCGACTACGGCGCATTGACGAGCCGGATCGCCCGACACGCTCCGACCGGTCGCCGCATAGCGTTCCTCGAAGGCGGCTACGACCTCGGTGCGCTCGCCATTTCTTCTGCTGCCTGTGTCGGTGCTCTACTCGACGAGCCCTACGAGGCCGAAGCGCAGAGCAACGGTGGACCGGGCGCATCGATTGTCGACGCCGCAATCGCGCAGCATCGATCGGGCGACTAGCCGACGGTCTCTAAGGTCGTCTCCAACGAGAGCCGTTGTTCGAGGCTTCCACCACCGAAGCTGAATCCCGTAACACCATCGACGGCAAGCTCGGACATAACCGGCGAGAACTGTGTGAAGTCAAGCTCGGTGCTTCCCGCTCCGGAGACATCCCATGAGTCCACCACAGCTATGGCGCCGTCCAGGTTGACTTCCTCACCAAGTTCGGCCACTTGTTGGGTCACTTCGATATCGAGAATGGCGCCGTTGTCGGTGAACTCTCGCACGGTCGATGTGGTTTGTACCACGACGGTTATGCCGTTTTCGTCGAAGCTCGTCTCGCTGAGCCACGACCCGCCGACGCCAATCGGCTCTTCGGGTAGAGGGTTTGACTGATTGACCGCCTCGCCGACCAGGTCATCCACGAGTTCACTCGTGCCCGCTTCGGCTGCCGCACGAGCGATGACTCCGCGATCGTCGACGAGCACCGTTGTTGTTACCCCGATCAGTTCATCGAAGTTGCTCGCTATGAACTCCGCGAGTTCTGGATCGGTTCCTGACCCAACCTGCGCGTCGGTGATCTCCGAAAGAATTTCCACTCCCTCGTCGGTGGCGGTTCGCGTAACGCTGACTGTAGTGATGGTCTCGATCGGCTGAGGAGGAACAATGGCCACTCCGTCCGCCAGTTGCTCGATGACTTGGAGGGTGACCGTCGATGTTTCCTCCGTGCCGTCCGCCAGTTCTAACCGCAGTTCTTGGCGAGGTTCAGCGCCTGGGTCAAGCACCGTGATCACGGGCGGAACGGGCTCCTCGAACTCAAGGGTCCCGGTCGCCGAATCGTCGCTGGGTTCAGCAGCATCCGCAGTGTCGTCAGTGGCATCCTCGAAGTCCTGTTCAACTCCGACAGGAGCATCGTCCTCAGACCCACCACTACAGGCGCCGAGGAGAACCATCATGGCGATGAGACCGAACGCTAGGCGGGCTATGCGTCGACGATCGCACATGTTTACTCCGTTCGGTCAGCTGGTTGCGAGGGTTCGCCCTACTGCCCTATCGGTCCGTGCTCGGTTTCCGATGTAGGAGCGCTAACCCACGGTACCTCAACCAGGCCACTCATCGGTCCCCGGGGTCATCGCGAGGTGTGTCATACCTTTGGTCCACGGGTTGGCCCGTGCGACGTCCTCGTCGACAGCCGTTCCAAGCCCAGGTTCCGTGAACGGGACCACGAAGCCAGCATCCCATTGGACCGGATTGGTGAGGATCTCCGCGTGGAAGCCGCCCCACTCTTGGATGCCTTCGAGCACCAAGAAGTTTGGGATGGTTGCCGCTACCGCCAGGTTCGCGGCTCCGCCAAGTGGCCCGTTGTATAGGTGCGGGGCGATCTGCGCTCCGTAGGCCTCTGCGATCGCGGCGATCTTCTTGCCGGCGGTGATTCCGCCTGCGCGCCCGAGGTTGGGTTGGAGAATCCCGACCCCTGCGTCGAGGAGCCGCTTGAACTCGTGCACACTCGTCAGCCGTTCGCCAGCGGCGATCGGTACTCGGCATTGCGCCGCAACGCGTGCCATTGCCTCGGGGATGTCTGGCGGGCACGGCTCTTCGAACCACAAGGGTGCGGTAGCTTCAAGACGTTGACCCAACCGGATCGCCCCCGATGGAGTGAACTGTCCGTGGGTTCCAAAGAGCAGGTCGGCCCGAGGGCCCACCGCTGCGCGGACGGCGTTGACAAATGCCTCAGACCGGTCGAGCTCATTCGGTGTGGGCTGTCGCGGCCCGACCTCTCGATAAGGACCCGCGGGATCGAACTTGATCGCGGTGTGGCCCGCCTCGACATATTCGAGTGCTCGCTTCGCAGCCAGGTCGGGGTCCTCATAGACAGCCTCGCCAGCGTCGGACTCGCCCGGATACAGGTACGTGTAGGAGCGCACCCGGTCGCGAACGATGCCACCCAAGAGGTCGGTGACGTTTCGGTTGGTCTCCTTGCCAACGATGTCCCACGAGGCCACGTCAAACGCGGAGAGCACCCCCCCGACCGTCACGTCAGGCCGACCGGTGAACGCCAACGAGTAGATGGCGCGGGCCCGTTCTTCGATCCGGAATGGGTCGGTCCCAGCGACGGTCCGATCGAAGATGTCCTCGACGACCGCATGGACTGCTGCGGCATCGAACGGCGGGGAGTAGACCTCACCCCAGCCGACCGCTCCGGTATCGGTGGTGAGCTTTACGAACACGAAGTAGCGACCGCCATAACCAGGAGGCGGGTTCGCAACTACGAACGTCTCGACGTCGGTGAATAACACGCCGCTATCCCATCGTGACGACGCTGCGGATGGTCGCACCCTTGTGCGCGTCGGCGATAGCGGTGTTGATGTCGTCCAGCGGATAGGTGCCGCTTACGAGTTCATCGAGTTTGAGCTTGCCGTCTCTGTACCACTCGATGAGCTTCGGGATGTCTCGTCGGATCTGGCTGGTGCCCATCTTCGACCCGACGAGCCGGTGCCCGGCAGCGGCGATGATAACGGGGTCGATCTCAATCTCCTGGTTGAGTGCGGGCATGCCGACGATGACGAGTTCGCCGGCGGGTTCGAGGTAGCGCAGAGCCGACTTGATCGCTGCTGATGATCCGACCGTCACGAAGCAGTGGCTCACGCCCTTCTTTCCCCCGGTTGCCTCAGCGATGACCTCCCGAGCGGTATCTGGCGTGGCTACATGGGTGGCTCCGAAGTCTCGTGCGATGTCGAGCTTCTCCTCAGCGAGGTCTACCGCGATAACCACGGGTGCACCGACGATCGCCGCGCCTTGAATCGTATTCAGACCCACGCCACCAGCGCCGACCACAACAACCGTCGAGTTCTCATCGGCGCTCGACGTATTGGTGACGGCCCCAACGCCGGTGATCACGCCGCATGCAAGCAACGCTGCGACGTCCCATTCGAGGTCTTCGGGGATGACCACAACCTGGCTGTGGTCGACAACGACTTCCTCGGCAAATGCGCCACACAACATCGCCGCGTCGACCGGAGTGCCCGACTCGTCAGCGAGGCGTCTGGTCTCGTCAGCGACGAACGAAGTCTCACAAAAGACGTGGTTGCCTCGTTCGCACTGCCCGCAATCACCGCAATGTCGGATCAAGGTAACAACTACGTGGTCGCCCACCTTGACGTCGTCGACTGAATCACCGACCGCCGTGACGACCCCGGCTGCTTCGTGCCCATAGACCGCGGGAAGGTATCCACCCCATTCACCGTCTGCGTAGTGAATGTCAGAAAAGCAGACGGCGCAGGTCTCGATATCGACCTGCACGTCCTCTACGCCGACTTCGCCGAGTGTTATTTGCTCGACGACAAGCGGCGATCCAAACTCACGACAGACAGCAGCCTTCATGTCTGGACAATGTACGTGCTCTACCGATGCGGCGCCCGCACGGGCTGCTCGATTTACCTAGTCTTCTAGAAGAGCGAGGAGTTCGCCGAGCGTGTGGCGGTCCTCGAGCGGGTGGCGGAGGTCAGCGTCTTCAACGATCGAGTAGTGATTCCTGCGTCCGACCCGCTCATGGGTGAGGCACTTCGCTGCCTCAAGTTCGGTGATGATCCGCTGCACGGCACCCTCGGTGATTCCCACGAGGTCAGCGATCTCCCGCTGGCGAACATCTGGGTTACGGCGGATTGCGAGGAGCACGTGCGTGTGGTTGGTGAGGAACTGCCACGTCGTCGAAATTTCCATTACTTCACCATAGAGAGTTCCTGCCTGAAAACAAGGACACTACGAGTGATACCTATAGGAATATAACTATTGCTATAGGCCATGAGGAGGTGCGAAACGACCCCGAATCGCTACGTAACCAGCACCAGCCCGTGGACGCGTCGTATTGTTGAGACCATGAGGCGACATATTTTGGGATTTGTTGGACTAGCACTCCTGGCCGCGGCTTGCGGTGGAGACGCTACGGCAACCACCGCATCGGAGGCACCAGATACCGAGGCGGCTGCAGTCGAAGAAGAGAGTTTGGTTGAGGAGACCGCTGTCGAGGAAGAGACGGCTACAACGACCGCAGCGCCGGAGACCACCACGACCACCGAAACCACGACAACGGAACCGCCGATACCGACGATGACCATCAACTTCGATGGCCTGGTTCCGCTCGGGGACGGCGGCGTGTACGAAATGTGGTTCGTCGGCGCTGACGGAAACCCAGTTAGCGGTGGCACGTTCGACGCCGGAAACGGTCCGGCGGTTCTGGACCTGCCCGATGGCATCCCAGGCGCTGTCGAATTGAAGGTAAGCATCGAGACCGACGACGATCCCGCCCCATCGGCTGCCATTGTCTTGGCTGGCTCCATTGACGGTGACGCCGGAGACCGTTCAGCGGTGCTCACCACAAGCGACATCGGCGACTTCTCCGAATCCAGAGGCCAATACATCCTCGCTACTCCAACCGATGGCGACGGCCCGCCCGAGAACGAGCGCAGCGGCGTGTGGTGGACGATTCTCCCTCGCCAGAACTCGCTCTTCCTTCCTGAACTCGGTGAGGGTTGGCAATACGAGATGTGGCAGATCATCGACGGCGTTGAGGTCGCTGGCGGCAAGTTCACCGACACGTTCGCTTCCGACGACGCCGCTCCATACAGCGGCCCCGAAGACGCACCACCCCTCGTCGGCGAGGACTACCTACTCAACGCTCCTGCGGGCCTGACCTTCCCGGTCGACCTTCGTGGCACCACCACCTTCATCAGCGTGGAACCGTTCCCTGACCCGAGCACCGAGTCATCGGGCATCATTCCACTCTCGGGCGTGGTCCCAGCCGACGCTGAGGACCACAACGCCCTCTCGGTCGACAACGTCAGCGACGCCCTTCCAACGGCGACCATCACCATCAACGAGGGCTAACCAAAGATTTGTACGTAATTTCAGACCGTATAGGTCAGAAATCCCGTACAAATCTTTCTCAGGTGGCTAAGCAAACCGACCCCGTCGCGACCTTGTACCCGTGATGGAGGACGACGCACATTTCGAAGTCTGGTTCGACCAGGAGTACCGGCGCGTCCTCAGTGCCGTGCTGGTCGTGTGCGCCGGTGACGATTTTCCTGTCGGATGGTCCAGAGGAGGGATAGCCGAAGATTAGCCGATCGCTAGTTCGCCGACGACCTCTTGGATGTTACGCAGCCCGATAGCGAGTTGGTCGGCGAGGGTCTGGAGTTCGGTTTCGGCGATGTCGATCTCGATCGGGACGTCGAGGTTGATTGGGATCTCGGCGTTGACCGGGACGGTCTCGTTGATCGGTACGTCGACGTCGAGCTGAATTGGCACGTCGACCAATACGGGCACATCCACGTCGACCGGAACGGTGACGTCTACGGGAACCTCGAAACCGAGGCCAGTGTCGATCTCTATGGTGGTGTCCACGGTTTGGTTGATCGGCAGCGTCTGGTTGATCTCGATCGTCTCGTTAATCGGGAACTGGAAGTCTCGATCGATCGTGATCTCGGTGTCGATCTCGACCGTGCGGTCGATGGCCACGTTGAACTCGAGCGTCGAGTTCGAGAAGCCTTCGAGTTCGGTGATCGCCTCGTCGAGTCCCGCGGATATCTGTGGCTCGAGCTCGCCGAGCTGACGGGTCAATTCCAGCACCTGACCAGATACGAGCGCCGAGCCTGCCGCACCTTGCTCCACTCGGGCGAGGTCCTCCTGGGTTGCCACAAGGTCCTCCTGCGTTGCCGCTAGCTCGGCACGCAGCGCGTCTATCTCACCATCTGATGACCCGCCAGAGAAAACGACGAACGCAAGTGCGGCGAGGGTTCCGAGCATGGCGATACCAGCGATGGCGAGCACCGACTTGCTCACGCTGACTTCGCTGGAGCTTCCGGTCACGGGTTGTGGGTTCTGCGAGGTTTCCATAGTGGTCTCCTGTGATTGGATCTGTGAGCGCGCTCGCATGGCGAGGGCAACGAGAACGCCGAGCACCGTGAGCGCTGCGGCGGCGAGGAAGGTTTCCGATATTGCATCGGCGGTCAGACGAGCGGATGCTTCGGTCACAGCGTCGGCAAAGGTCGGGTCGGTAATCGGCGGCAGTTCGACCTCGGCGCGCAAGGTATTGAACCGGGACAGCGCCCAAGCGGTGAGTGCAGCCAGGCCGACACTCAAACCAATAAGGCGAGCGATCATCACGATAGCCGCCGCGGCTCCACGTTGATGAGGGGGCGATGCTTCTACAACGGTGGCGGTTGTCGGGGCGAAGACAAAGCCGAGTCCCGCGCCCAAGATGCCTAGCTGCACCGCGGCGGTTATGTACGAAAGGTCCGGGGTCCAGGTCAGACCCATCCACAACAGGGCCACCGAGGCTGCCGCCATACCGAGCAGCGTCGGCCACTTGGCCCATGTTCGTTCGGTCAAGCGACCGCCGAGCCATGACGCGATCGTCATCGCCGCGGTGAGCGACGCGAGGATCCAACCCGACAGCACTGCCGATCGTTCGATGTCGATCTCGATCGCGTTAACGAAGAGCGGCACGTCAACCATTGCCACTATCAACGCGGCACCGACCAACAGGTTGACGAACAACGCGATCCGCAGATTGCGGCCCGCAAAGAACGCCGGCGAGATCAGCGGGTCTGCTGCTCGTCGCTGATGCCACCAGAACAGCCCACCGAGAATCGCCGCCACCGGAAGCAATAGTCGGAAGTCGAAGTCCGCGCCGCCGCCCTGGAGGTCCTCCAACCCCACCACGCTTTGGATCTCGGCGTTGCCGAGAAGCCCGAGGTTCAAGACGATCAGCGTGCTCGATAGAAGCACAGCTCCAGCCCAATCGACCGAACGCATCGCCCTCCGCTCAATGTCGACGTCGCGCAGCGCCCACCAGGTGAGTGCGAACCCGATGATGGTGAAAGGGATGTTCAACCAGAACTGCCAGCGCCACGTGAGGAACCGCACGAGCAGCGCGCCGTAGAGCGGACCCCACACCCAGCCCATCGTCTCGATCGCGCCAAGTGTTCCGAGGGCCCGTGCGCGCTTAGCGTCGTCAAAGACCTCACCGACGACCGCCAACGCGACCGGCACCATCGCTCCGCCGCCGATCGCGGTGAGCACTCGCCCGATGAGAAACGGCGTCATTGTGTTTGACAACGGAATCACGATCGTCCCCACCAAGAAGAACGCCCAGGCAATTGCGAATAGTCGCCGTCGCCCAATCACGTCAGCTAGGCGCCCAGCGAGGGGCATCACCGACACGAAGGCGATGAGGTAGACGTTGACGATCCAGGCGGCATCGTCGAGACCGTCAGGAAGCGTCAGGCCGAGGTCGTTGATGATCGGCCGCAACATCGTCGTGACAACCGTGAGGTCATCGGCGGCGACAAAGACCGAGAACCCGACCGCGATCAGGATCGCATTGGGCGAAGCAGACTTGCGGCCGCTAACGGTCGCCGGTTCAGCCATCGACGTCTGGCGCGGAGATATCGAAGTCCTCGCCGTACTCGGACAGGAGAACACGCCAGTCGCTTTGCGCACCGTCGAACACGGTGGAGAACGCGAGCTCGATTACCTCGCCGGTCTCGGGATTCACCCAGAGATCGATATCGACGTCTTGGCCGCGCACCAATCCGGCGGTGACGGCTTGCATGCGATCGGCGGGCGCCGTTCCGGTGATGTGGAAGCTGTCTTGGCCCTCGCGCTCCTCCTCACCCACAAAGGTTGTCCCGCTGAGGTCCTCGATGAGCGGTTGCCATCCGTTGACCGGGTCGAAGAACAGGCTCGGATCGATGTCGAAGCCCGGAGGCAGCGTCTCGAACTCACCCGTGATCGGGTTGGTCAGCCAGACCTCATCCGCAACGGCAATAGCCCCGAGTTCGGTATTGAGCGACTCGCTGACCGTGACCTGAAGGATGGCGTTCGCCGAGCCAGGAACCTCGAAGGTGCCGAGAAGGTTGTTGAGCGATAGCAACCCCGCCTGATCGATGAATACGGGCGCGCCAGTTCGCTCGAGTTCAAATCGGACGCTGGTTACTGCCCCCATCGTCTCTGCAACGGCTGGCTGCAAGATGCCGGGATCGGTGTCGAGAGTGGACGACTCCTCCTCGACGGGCGCCTCAACGACTGCATCCGCGGACTCATCGAGCGCCGCTTCGTCGCCGTCACCGCCGCTGCATCCCGCAGCGATCAAGGCTGCGAGCACGGCGAAAACAACAATCCTGAACCAGCGCATCATGGTTTCAACGGTAACCGGTGGCGTCCCTACGAACCGCTCATGGTGACATCGTCGATCACAACTGACACCCCGGCAGCCGACATCGGTAGCCAATCGACGTCGTTGCCGATCGCCGCGACATCGCCCAACATCTTCTGGAGTGTGGAGGCGATCGTGATCTCGCGAAGGGGTTCGCCCAGTGCACCGTTGCGAATGCGCAGCCCTTCGGCTCCGGTCGAGAAATCGCCGCTCACCGGGTTCACGCCCGAGTGGATTCCGGCCACGCCTTGGATCAGGACGCCGTTGTCGATCTCGGCGATCAACTCCTCTTGACTCTTCGTGCCTGGCTCCAAGAACAGGGCACGGGCGCCAACACCGGGGACCGAGGAGTAGCTCCGTACCGCCGAACCGGTCGAGCCCGTGTTCATCCGTCGTCCCGAGTAGGCGTTGTGCAAGAACGTTGTCAGCTGGCCACCATCGATCAATGTGTTGCGACGGCTCGCCAGCCCTTCACCATCGGTCTCCGATGCCGTGAAAGCCTTTGGGTTGGTGGGATCGTCGACCAAGGTGATCAACGGCGAGGCGACGTTCTCCCCCATGCGGTTAGCGAACAGTGAATAGCCCTTCATAACCGCATCGCCGGTCATCGTCTCCCCGAGGATGGAGAGGAACTGCGAGGTAACGAACGGATCGAACACGATCGTGACCCGCTCGGTTGAGGGCTGAACGGCACCAAGGAGGCGGGTGGCGCGATCGGCGGCGTCAGTGGCTGCACGGCCGACGTCGATGGCAGTCGGGGTCCTCCCGACGCTAAAGCCAAAACCAACTTGGGTGTCGCCATCTTGCTCGGCAAGCGCGGTCGAGGTTACGTAGGAGGCGGACTCACTGCTCGTCACCTGTACGCCTGCGGTCGACACCAGCGCGGCCTCGTTGATCATGTCGACGTAGTCGGCGGACTCGATCGCCATGATGCGAGAGTCGGCGGCTTTGGTTTGGGCTTCGAGGTCGATCGTCATGGCGATCTTGTCTTCGGTCGCCATATCAGCGATCGAAGGGTCGAAGAGGTCGAGCGACTGCACCGCTACCCCATCGGGACCGGCCAGTCCTAAGAACTCGTCGCGTGTACCGAAGGTTGCGTTGTCCCGCGCTTCGGCGATCGTCTCGGCGATCACGTCGTCGTCGAGGGACCCGGCGTAGGCGAAGCCTTGGCGCTGGTCGCTAATTACTCTGACTCCGACACCCTGGGATTCGCTCGCCGTGAACTGCTCGATCTCACCTTCGTAGACCCGAATCTCGGTCTCGCGTTCGTGAACGGCGATGACTTCAACCTCCTCGCCTTCCTTCGCCCATCCGAGGACACGTTGTGCAACTGCGAGAAGATCTGCCACCCCAACACGCTAACGGCGCGCACGTTTCACCACGCACGGCAAAACACGCACCACCATGTGAGATTTGACATGCAATTGTTACCTAAAAGTGACCTCGGGTACCTTGCCTGCAAGTTTGTCACTACATAACCTCTTGTTGTGGCGGTCACAGGGTGATCAACACCCAAGGGAGAAGGATGCAATGTTGAGGCCCAAAATTAACCGGCGGTGGCTAGCCGTCATAACAGGGGGACTCGCCCTTTTGGCGGGTCTACTGCTCGCGAGCACCACATCAGCGGGAGCAGCCACGGGCGGCGTCGTGGAAGCCGAAAGCACGCGGTTCGTGCAAGGAACCGTTGATGGCGACAACAACCCGGTCTTCGTGACCGCGGAATTCGGCTTCGGCACGCCCTCCATCACCCAGTGTCTCGACACCTACTGCCGAGACAGCGTGACAAACCAGGTGCTCTTCAACAACACCGAGGACATCCTGGCATTCGGCTTTACCGTCGTTCCCGATGGTAGGGCCGTCATTGGGGCCAACGTCATCAATATCAACACCGCTGAGTCACGAAATGAGATCATCGTGTGCTCCGATACGACCTGCGACACCGTACTCAGCCGGACACCTGCACCTGCGGTCGGCACGCTGCACGCCCGCCCGAATAACACCTTCGTGATCATCGACGACACCAACATCACCCGATGCCGCAACCTCGACTGCTCCGGTGATCTTCGGGTGGAAGCCCACGGCGTGGCCAACTTCCGCGACGTCACCCTCGACGAGTTCGACCCCGTCTTCGTGACAGCCGACGCCGTGCACTACTGCAATAGCGGCCTCTGTCAGGATGCTGAGACCGTCGTCCCCCACAACCTTGACGTCTTCGCAGACCAGATCAGCCTGACCGCAGACGGCCGCCCGCAAATCTACGTCAATGGGTTCCTCACCGGTGACGACAACTTCTCTCCCGAGTTCCACACCTGCGTCGACCGGTCCTGTTCCGATATCGAGGTCGAAACCTTGTCGTTCGGTGAAGGCGGCCGGGAAAGTGCTTTCGTGATCGATGGCAACCCGAGCCGTGTGTTGCTCCAGGTTCAAGGTCTCGCGACGCGAGTCGAGTTGCTCGCAAGCTCCGATCAGTTCTGCATCGCGACCGTGTCGGGCAACAACTTGACCCTGAGCTTCGACGGCAACGTGGGTGACGACGCCATTCTGCGAGTCAACGGACGCTTCGTCGCTGACGTGACCGGCCTAGATAGCTTCACCACGGCCGACGGAAGAACTCCGATCATCCGTAGCTGGATCGACAACGAGTTTGTGGACGTCCCATGCCTCAATGGCCAAGCGCCACAACCAACGCCAACGCCAGCGCCAACGCCGACACCGAGGCCGGACCCAATCTTTGAGTGCTCGGTAACCGTCCAGCGCGGCATTGTGGACGTAGTCGTGGGCATAACCAACGACGTCCCGTTTGGTGATGCCAGCATCAACTTCCGAGACGACCGCTGGATCGCAACCGTTGACCCGAACGAGTTCGCGCAAGCCGACATCTTCGAGGTCAGCCGAGTCCCAGACACCGCGATCATCCGCATCAACGACAACCAAGACCGGTTCGACATCCCCTGCGAGCTGGAGGTCTTCACACCCCCACAACCACCAACACCGAGGCCGGACCCAATCTTTGAGTGCTCGGTAACGGTCCAGCGTGGCATTGTGGACGTAGTCGTGGGCATAACCAACGACGTCCCGTTTGGTGATGCCAGCATCAACTTCCGAGACGACCGCTGGATCGCAACCGTTGACCCGAACGAGTTCGCGCAAGCCGACATCTTCGAGGTCAGCCGAGTCCCAGACACCGCGATCATCCGCATCGACGACAACCGGTTCGACATCGCTTGCACGAGGTAACTAGGTAGGCAATAGCCGCAACAAACGAGAAGGCCCGGGCACGCTCAGCGTGCCCGGGCCTTCGAAGTTTTTCAGATAGCTGGATCGGGGCCTAGCCGGCGGTACCGCCAACGGTGAGGCTGGTGACCCGGAGGGTCGGAGTGCCGTCTCCGACGGGAACGCCTTGACCATCCTTGCCACACGTGCCCGGGTGCCCCATCGCGAAGTCGTTGCCGAGGGCATCGATGCGGTTCAGAACCTCCGGGCCGTTGCCGATGAGGTTGCCCTCTCGGATCGGTTCGGTGATCTTGCCGTCTTCGATGAGATACGCCTCGGTCATGCCGAAGACGAAGTCGCCCGTGGCGGTGTTCACCTGGCCGCCACCGAGTTGGGCGACGTACACGCCGGACTCGGTGCTGGCGATGATGTCGGCCGGGTCGTCTTCGCCTGCGGTGATGTAGGTGTTGGTCATGCGGACCATCGGCAGGTGCTTGTAGCTCTGTCGACGGCCATTGCCCGATGACGGGCGGCCAACCTTCCGAGCGCGAATTTGGTCGTACATGTAGTCGGTGAGAATGCCGTCCTTGATCAACACGTTGTGCTGGGCGATCCGACCCTCATCGTCGATAGCGAAGTTGCCCCATTCGGCACCCATAGTGCCGTCGTCGATCAACGTGACAAGGGGGCTCGCAACCTGCTCACCCATGCGCCCCGCGAAGACGGACGCCTTCTTTGCGACGAGGTCGGCTTCGAGGCCGTGGCCGCAGGCTTCGTGGAAGAGAACTCCACCCCCGCCGGGGCCCACAACAACGGTCTGCGCTCCACTTGGAGCGGGTCGAGCGGAGAGCTTGGTGATCGCTCGATTGGCTGCGGTGCGAGCCATGTCGGCAACGTCGTGGTGGTCGAACATTTCGAAACCGATCGTTCGGCCGTGGCTCTCTCGTCCGGTCTGCATGCCGGTATCGCCCTGAGCGACACAGCTAACCGAGAACATCGTGCGAACTTGATCATCGCCTGCGAGAACGCCGTCGCTGTTCGCGACCAGAATCTTGCGGCGGCTGTCGCCATATCGTGCGCTCACCTGGGTAATTGCCCCGCCGGTGGCGCGGGCTTCCTCGTCGGCGCGTTGCAAGAGCTCTACCTTGGTCGCCTTTGCGACCGTCTCTGGAAGAGTCTCTACCGAAACCGTTCGAGACGCTTCGACACGTTCCAGGTCGACCTTGCGCACTCCGCCGCCGCCACCTCGGGCCGCCGCTGCTGCGGCCTCTGCCGCGGTCCGCAGACCTTGTTCGCTGAGGTCGGCCGTATGCGCGAAGCCGGTCGTTTCTCCGGCTACCACTCGGATGCCAGCGCCGCGGCTGCGACCGCTCGTTAGTTCCTCGATCTTCCCGTCGTCCAAGACCGCGGAGGCGTTTCGCTTGTCTTCAACGAAGACTTCAGCGAAGTCGGCTCCGCCTTGAAGTGCGGTGTCGAGAGTGGATGCAACGAGCGAATCATCAAGCATGAGAGCAGCCTTTCTAGGGTCCAACGAGACCCGGCATGACTTATGTAAACCATATCGGTAACACCAGATACATCTTTGATCGTTCCATGCCCGTGGTTTCGATCTACCAGGCGCAGCGAGGCCTAGCCGCTACGGCTATGGTGGGCGTTGTGGCGCTAGAACTCGGACTTCGTGGCACAGCGAAGATGACCGTTACCTATGAGATCACGGCATACAAGCAAGGGACCGGCGACGCCCAGGTACTCAGCACACCTGCGCTCTTGCAGGTGATGCAGCAAGCGACGATGGACGCCTTAGAAGGAAACCTTCCAAAGGGCACGATTACCGCTGGGTTGCGCATCAACCTGGACCACCTCATCGGCATGGAAATCGGAGCCACGGTCCACGCTGAGGCCACCCTCACTCGAATGGAAGGGCGTCGTCTCATCTTCGAGTCCGAGGTGACCAGTGGCGACGACATCGTTGGAATCGGCCGCATCATCCGAGTGATGATCGACGAGGAGACGTTTCTCACCCGATTGAGCTGATCACCGAGTCGACGCATCGACGGTGATAAGCGCGAGGCCAGACAGCCAATGAGGTGGTGACCTGCGATATCGTGACCGGTGATGCTGCTTTCTGCCATCAACGGGCCTGAGGACCTGGAAGGGCTGACCTATGAGGAGCTTGACGCGCTCGCAGCCGAGATCCGGGAGCTCATCGTCGACTCGGTGTCCAAGAGCGGTGGCCATCTCGGTTCAAACCTTGGCGCGGTGGAACTCACGATCGCGTTGCATCGCGTCTTCGAATCGCCAAAGGACGTTGTGCTCTGGGATACCGGACACCAGACCTACGTCCACAAGATGCTCACCGGTCGAGCCCATGGCTTTGAGGCACTGCGCCAAGCTGACGGGATCAGCGGGTACCCATCTCGCGAGGAGAGCCAGCACGACTGGATCGAGAACTCCCATGCGTCGACCGTCCTGAGCTACGCGCACGGCCTGGCTACGGCCGAGGCCTCATCGGTCGGGTCCGGAAGACGCATCGTGGCAGTCATTGGCGATGGCGCCCTGACAGGCGGCATGGCCTACGAGGGGATCAACAACCTCGGACACGCGCAAAGCGACGTCACCATCATCTTGAACGATAATGGCCGTTCCTACGCACCTACCGTATCGCTGCTCACCGAGTCGCTCGTCAAGATCCGATCGAACCCGGTATACATGCGGCGTCAGGCCACCATGGAAAATCTCGCCGAGAACATCCCGTGGGTCGGCGCACTCATCGATCGTGGCATCCAGTCCACGAAAGCCGCTATCCGCCACATGTGGGAGCCTCCCGCATTCTTTGAGAACCTCGGCGTGCACTACCTCGGTCCCTTCGATGGTCACGACATCGAACAACTCGAAGAGGCCCTGGAGAATGCGCACAAGTTCACCGGCCCCGTCGTCGTCCATGTGCTGACCCAAAAGGGTCGCGGCTACGCGCCAGCGGAGAACGACGAGATCAAGAACATGCACGACACCGGCAGCGTAAAGCCCGGCTCGTACACCCAGGCCTTCACCGAATCCATGATCAAGCTCGCCGAGGAGCACCCGGAACTGGTCGCGATCACCGCCGCGATGCCCGATTCGACCGGCCTCCTGCCCTTCCGAGAACGGTTCCCCGATCGTACCTATGACGTCGGCATCGCCGAACAACACGCCGTTACCGCGGCTGCGGGTATGGCCATGGGTGGGCTGAGGCCCGTCGTCGCCGTCTACTCCACGTTCATCAGCCGCGCCTTCGATCAGGTCAATCTCGATGTCGGACTTCATCGTCAACCCGTCATATTCTGCTTGGATCGCGCCGGTGTAACCGGGCCCGACGGTGCATCACATCACGGGCTGCTCGACATGGTGCTTTTCACCAAGGTTCCGGGCATGACCGTATTTGCTCCGTCTAGCTACCAAGAACTCCAAGTGCAGGTCAGCGACGCGGTCAAGCTTTGCACCGACGGGCCATCGATGATTCGTTGGTCCCGTCAACCAGCTCGCTCGGTCACCGAAGCCGAGGTCGGTGTAGGTCTTCGGGCGCGAAAGGCCCGTCAGGGAACCGACGTATGCATCATTGGCGTGGGGCATCTTCTCGCCGAAGCTCTAGCCGCCGCGGACCAACTCGCCGACGCCGGTATCAGCGCAACCGTTTGGGATCCTCGGGTCATCTGCCCTGCCGACCCGGAGATGGTCGCCGATGCAGCCACTCATCGCGTTGTAATCACCGTCGAAGACGGGCTCCGCAACGGCGGTGCTGGCGAACTCTTCCGAGACAAGATTGAGAAACACCTCGGTGAACAAGGTTCGGATGCCTCAATCTGCGATATCCGAGTGCTTGGAATGCCCCGTACCTACGTTCCTCACGACAAGCCCGGCGTTATCTTGCATCGCTACGGACTTGATGCGGAGGGCATTATCGCTGAGGCGAGGTCCGCGCTGTCCTAAGATCCGGTCGTGACCGAAGCTAGGAATAACATCGTGCTTACCGGGCTCATGGGAACCGGTAAATCGACAGTGGGCAAGCGTCTGGCCGAAAAGACTGGCCGAACGTTCGTTGATATCGACGACCTGATCGCGTCCAAACACGGTCCGATCGAAGTCATCTTCGCTGAATCTGGCGAAGAGATCTTTCGCCAGATGGAGCGCGAAGTCATATCCGAAGTCGCACCACTGCGAAATCACGTCATCGCAACCGGCGGAGGAACCTTTCTCGACGACGACAATGTGGCAGCGCTCGCCGGCGCGGAGATCGTCACCTTGAGCGCATCTCCCGAAACCATTGTCGAACGAGCCACCGCCGACGGGCTAGCGACCCGTCCGCTACTCGCCGACGCTGACGACCCAATTGCCGAAGTTGAGCGACTCTTGAGGGAACGCAGCGACGTCTACGAGCGCTTCACCGTCGTCGATACCACCGGAAAGTCCGTGGATGAAGTCGTGTCTGCAATCGGTGAGACCGGCGTCGACATCTCCGCTCGGGCTACCGAAGACGCCGCGGGCGAAGCCGGACCAAGCCGAAGCGAAAAGACCCTCTACGCAATCATCACCGTGCTGATGGTCATCGCGCTGATCGTCGTCATCGCCGTTTTGGCGTTCTAGCCGCCGCCTAAAAGTCGTTTAGCCGACTACGGCGCTCAAACTGCCAACCGTCGGGCGGGCGAGCGCCAGCTTCTCCGGCGTCGCCACTCACATTGAGCCGCTCGAACTCGTCGAGACGAGCCTCGAGATGGCGAAGTCGATTCGCGACCGCGTCGGTGGCAGCTGCTCCGCGCCTGCCGTTTTCAAAGGAAACCGCTTCGACATGAGCGAGCTTTTTGTCAGTGTTTTGCCACGCCTCATTAAAACGCTCGGACGACTCGTTGACCACAGCCGCCACCCGAGCATCAACTTGAGCCAACAGGGTCGGTTCATCGGGGCTGGCAACCTGGCTCCTCGACTGGGCAGCAATCTCCGACGCCTTAGCGTGCGTAACCGCTTGTGCGGCTAACTGCGATACCTGTGTATGTGAGGCGTGCAGTCGTTGGTCAACCTGACCGATTAGCGACTCAAGCAGGGCGAGGCGACGCTCGGCAGTTGCTACATTCTCATCGAACTCTGCCTGCAGGGCATCGTTGTTATCTGCGGTAGAAGCCGCCCGAGACATCGCCTTGTTGGCGGTCTCTTGGGACTCCTCCACGATCGCTCGCAACTGCTCAGCCTCACGGAGCAACTCGTCGCGCAATCGGCCGTTTTCGACAATCGTTGCCATCTGACGGCTACCGATTTCGCTCTGAAGCGTGCGGAGGTCCACGAAGTGAGCCATCAAATGATCATGCGACTCACGAAGCTCGGAGACTTCTCCGCTGAACTGCAGCTCGAGTGTCTGCATCGTCTCCCGTAGCCCAACCGCGACTTGATCGAGTTCTGCTCGAATTCGCTGGTGATCAGTAATCGCTGTCCCATGCTGCTCACCGAGCTGGACCTGGGCCGAGCGGAGGTCGAGCATCTGCTGATGCACGTCCTGCTGGCTCGCTTGTAGTTTCGCCACCTCAGCACGCAGCCGATTCTCGACCTCGACCAGTTCGCTCCGATCACCCAATTCATGCTGAGACGAACGAAGATCAATCACCTGGTCAACGACGTCCTGCTGCCCAGCCTGCAACTTCGCCACCTCGACACGCAGCCGATTCTCAACCTCGAACAGCTCGTGGGCATCAGCCCCATAGCGGCCGTTGAGTTCAACCTGCACTGACCGAAGATCGATGACCTGCTGAACGACGTCCTGCTGCCCAGCCTGCAACTTCGCCATCTCCTCACGGAGGCGTTTCTCCATATCGGACAGCTCGGCTACGTCGCTCCCGTAGCGGTCGAACAGCTCAACCTCTGACGATCGGAGGTCAACAACGTGCTCCACCACCTGCTCGACCTGGTCAACAAGACCCTGCTGGCTGGACTGCAACTTCGCGACCTCACCAAGCAGCCGGTCCTCGACATCTTGCAGTCCGTCCTGGTCGCTGCCCTCTGAAACGGTGCGTTCTACGTCTCCGAGCCTCGTACCGACATCGGTTTCGAGGCGACTGAGGGCGGCCAAACAGGACTTCACATCCTCGACCACACCTTCCATCCGTTCATCGATTTCTCGACGGTGCTCGCTCAGCAGTTCATCTGCGCCGGGTCGAGCCCGTTCCTCTTGCAGTTCCGCCGTCAGGGCATGTACCAACCCCGCAAGTGTGCTGATCTCGTCCACCAGCTCGCCACGAGTCATGGTGGTTTCGACAATCAGATGCTTATCTCTAAGTGAACCGTGACCGCGAGAGAGTGTGTCATCCGCCTGTAAGTCCGGCCATTGCGCCCTAACCTCACCCATGGTGACAAGGGTAGCTCACAAGCCTCAATTCGTGAACAGGGGGACACAAAAACGTGTTCAAAACTCCGATTTGGAGCGCGAATGGCTTCAACCGTTGACGTAAAGAGTGCTACAGAAGTCGCCCGCTCGACATCGGCGTGCGTCGTCAAACTGGTAAACCGAAGATGTGTGTATTTCTTCGGTAAAGCTGTTCGTTCGAAAGGTCGGCCTCATCGCTGCCCTCTCCTTGGTCGCCGTCGCCTGTAGCAGCGGCGATGGCACCGCAACTGATTTAGCCAATTCGAGCGATGAGTCAGCGGATTCAGCTGAACTCGACGAATCCCTCACGGTTCCAACTATTGACGCGACGAGTGCAGTCGATCCCGAGACGGTTCGACAGCTGTCGTCATCATTGCTTCAGACCCAAGTTGACGGCGACCGGCTGCAGTGCCTCGTCGACGACGCGGATGGCGACACCCAACTGACCGCGCTGTACAACGGCTTCGGGGCGAACGAGATCACGCCCGAGGGCTTCACCGCTTTGACCGGCTCGATCTTCGATTGTTTCGAAACGCAAACCCTCGCGACTTCGATCTTGCCCATCACGGGCATAGCGACCGCTGAAGGCATCACGTCGTTCACTACCTGTGTGGCCGGCCAGATTGATGCCGAGCCAAACGGCGATCTCGCCTACACCGGACTCGCGGCGATCCTGGTTGGCTTCGCCGTACCTGAAGGCGCTCAGAGCACAACGCTGGAAGCTGCGACTACCTGCGTTCCTCAAGAAGCCATTGCCGACCAAATGGCTGCCGGCAGAGAGCAAGCCTCGGGTTTCGCTGAAGAGGTAGACCGAGAATGTCTAAACGAAGGCATCGACGACTCGATGATCCAAGCCTTCTGGCAAGGTCTAGTCGATGGCTCTGGGACCGAAGGAACCGTCGACGTGGCGCTCGAGCCATGCACCTCATCTTTTAGCTCCGACCTCCCGACCGAGATTCCGGCGTCGTTCGAACCATGGAGTGGTGAAGGCGTTCTCGGCGGCATCGACCCCTTCAGCCGAGACGGCGCCTACAGCGCTGCGCCACCGAACCAACTCGTCGACGGCGTCGACTACCAAGCGGTCTTCACCACGGTCGACGGTGAAATCGTCATCGACTTGTACGAGGACACCGCCCCGATCACGGTCAACTCGTTCGTGAGTCTGGCCCGTGACGGCTACTACGACCTCACCCGTTTCCATCGGGTGCTCGCCGGGTTCATGGCTCAAGGCGGCGACCCAACAAACACCGGCTCGGGCGGACCAGGCTTCTCATTCGATGACGAAGAATCGGCACTCACCCCTGTCGACCGTCGAGGACTGCTCGCCATGGCCAACAGCGGCGCCAACACCAATGGCAGCCAGTTCTTCATCACCTTCGACGCAGCCACACACCTCAACGGTCTTCACGCCGTATTCGGTGAAGTCATTGAGGGTGATGACGTGCTCGATCTGATCGAACTCCGAGACCCCAACAGCCCAACGTCACGTGGCGAAGAATTGCTCTCGGTCGAGATTACGGAGAACTAAGTTTCGTAGCTGCCAGCGGCGCTGCTGTTACTTGCGGACGTCCTCGTCCTCTGCCGAGGGCAACGCACGAAGGTCAGCCTTCGAGGTATTTGTGAGGTCGAGGTGCGCAACCCAACGCTTGGTCGAGCGTTGTGGTTCTAGCGTGTCGGTAGTGCGACGATCTGAACGAACAGTTAGCGATTGCATACGCTGACGAAGCTCGGTGAGTTGCATTTTGAACTCGTCAATATCGTCACTCGGGACCGGGGCACCAGCAGCGAAGCTATCGACCTTCGAGTGGAGAGCTCGTGTCTCTTCACGCAACGACGATGCCTCTTCTTGGAGGTCATGGCGCATCGCTTCGGTCGAGTTATTGACTTCAGATCGTAGCTGTTCAGATACCTTGCCCGTCGCAGCCTGAACCTTTGCATCCACATCGGCAGAGACCTGCTCCCAACCCTCGTGTAGATCCTCAGAAGCGGCTTCGATATCTGCCTTGAGGCGTGCAATCTCCTTGGACAGCTCGGCCAGATCAAAATCATGGATTTCGTTCAGTGCATCTGCATCAGCTTGCAGTGCAGCGACATCGTTGGCCGAGCGCTCGGCGAGATCCTTCGCCTTCTCGGCCATGACTCGAACTTCCTCGGCCGCTTCATTGGATTCAGCAACTGCGGTGCTGGTGTCCTCGGTGATCTCTCGCAGCTCTGCGACTGCCTTCGAGTTGGTAGATGCCTTGATACGGGCTTCGTCGGCGATCGCAAAGACTCCTTCGGTTGCCTCGAGCGACAATCGCACCGCCTCGTGGGCGTCCTCGGCGACCGCACGAACCTCATCAACAGCATCCGTCGAACGCTGCGCGACAGCCTGCGCCTCTTCTGCGATCCCACGAATATCTTCGGCGGACTGAGCTTGAGCTTGCTCTGCGAGGGCCTGAACCTTCTCGACGTTGTCGTAGATCTCGTCGAGCAGTCCTTCTGAACGCCCGGCAGCCGTTGACGCTGTGATGTGGGCATCGGCGGCGATGTGGCGAGTCCGGTCAGCGACCTCAAACAACTCGGCAGCGACACCTTCGATGCGGTCCGCGGACTCACTGCGAAGCTGCGCTAGTACGGTTTCGAGTTCGGCGTTCGATGCGGCCAAGTCACGCAGTTCGTCGATCAGCTGCTGGCGCTCGGCTTTGGCGGTAGCGGCTGCGTCTCGAATCTCAAGACGCATCTCTGCGGCGTAAGCATCGATGTAGTCCCGGAGGGTTGCGACCTCGGTGCGAGAGTCAGAGAGCGCCTGTTCAAGCAGTACGACGCGAGCATCAAGCCAGCGCACATCGCTCTCCATTTGACGGTTGCCAGACCCAAGAAGGGGGCGCGAGTTACGGAGTTCGTCAACCTGGCGGGTCAACGTCTCGACGATCTCCCAGAGATCACCGCGCGCTACTTCTTCAGCGCCGGAAAGGAGCTGATGAAACTGGCGGGCCTCGCGGACCTGTTCAAGGCCAACCTGTTCTTTGGTAGCTGTGGATTTGTTGTCGTGGGGACTGCTCATAGCACAAGGGTTACCAGACGTACCTAGCCGGAGTTACGTAGATGATCCGACCGTACTACTAAGTAGGGCCCGATGGCCCGCGATAGTCAATTCCAACTCGTTCGAATGACTCCCTCGCACCTGTCAGACTACGGCTATGGCGAGACCCGACCTTTCCGCAGCCTCCCCGCTAACTCAACGATCTATTGAGCTTTTGCAGGTGATGATCCAGAACCGGTGCGTAAACGATGGCACGGCCGAATCAGGGCAGGAATCACGCAACGCTGATGCGCTAGTAGCCACTCTTGAAGGCTCCGGGCTAACTATGGAGACTCACCACCCCACTCAGAACCGGGGGTCAGTGATTGCACGAATCGATGGCTCGGACCCCTCGGCTCCGAGTCTGTGCCTGATGGGCCATACCGATGTTGTTCCAGTGTCGGCAGAAGAATGGCGTCACGACCCCTTCGGTGGCGAACTCATCCATGGCGAGATTTGGGGACGAGGCGCGGTGGATATGTTGAATCTCACCTCTTCGATGGCGGTGGCGGTTCGCTATCTCGCCGACACCGGTTTCAAGCCACGTGGCGACCTCATCTTCTTCGGTGTCGCCGACGAGGAAGCGGACTCAGGCGTGGGCGCGGCGTGGTACGCCGAACACGAACGAGATGCGATCTACGCGGACAATGTAATTACCGAAACCGGTGGGCTACACCTCGGGCCAAGCGATAGTCGACAACTCATTGTTCACGTAGGCGAGAAGGGAGTCGACTGGCGCCGGATAACCGTGAGGGGCACCCCGGGGCACGGTTCTCGACCCTTCGGCTCCGACAACGCGCTGGTCAAGGCCGCCGCGATCGTGCAACGCCTGGCGGACTATCAGCCCGCGGCAAACTTCCATTCGCTGTGGGAGCAACAGGTGCGCGGCTTTGGGTTGGACTCCGACTCGACCGCCGCGCTGCTCGATCCGGGTTCGATCGATGAGTTCCTTCGGACCTTCCCGGTCCCGGGGATTGCGAGCCACTTCCATGCGTGCACACACACCACGTTCTCCCCCAATGTGATCGAACCGGCGGCCGATCAGAAAGCAAACGTCATTCCTTCGGTTGTGAGCATTGAGGTCGATATCCGGACGCTCCCGGGCGAGACGCCAGACGCGGTGGACGAGCACCTACGCCAGGCCCTCGGCCCGATGTACGAACACGTCGAGATTGAGTCGACCTCGCGATACCAATCAACGATGTCCCCCGCTCACACACCGCTGTGGGACAGCATCGAAAGAGCCGTAAGGCGACCATTCCCAGACGCCCGGATCGCACCACACCTCATGGTGGGATTCACCGACGCGAAGGTCTACCGCGACATGGGAGCGACCGCATACGGCGCTGGCCTGTTTAGCCCTGACCTCGACCCGCTCAGCTTCTCCGAACGCTTCCACGGAAACAATGAACGCATTGACACCGAGTCGATGGCCCTCTCCACCCAGTTCTTCATCGACGTAGCAAAAGACTTTCTTAGCTAGTAATTGAGCACGGATTGCGACAGCTGGAGCGAGGAACGAGCGGAAAATTAGATCAGATCCGCGAAACGGGCGGCGTCGATGTTGCCGCCGGAGATGGTGACGCCGATCGTTCGCCCTTCGGTCGGCACGTGCCCGTGCAGGACCGCTGCTAGAGCCGACGCGCCGCTGGGCTCAGCGACCAACTTGGTCGTTTCGAAGAGGAAGCGCATCGTTTCCACAATCTCGTAGTCGGTAACCGCCGGGAAGTCGCTCACATGGTGATTGTTAATCGGCCAGGTCAGCTCTCCAGGAGAAGTGGTCTGTTGCCCGTCGGCGATCGTGCGCGGCACGTCGATTGTGACTCGGCTACCGGCAGCACGGGAGCGACGGTGATCGTCGCCCGCTTCGGGTTCAACGCCGTAGATCTCGATTGCGGGGTTGAGCGCCTTGGCGATGATGGACGAACCCGACAACAGTCCGCCGCCGCCAAGGCAAACCACGAGCGTGTCGACCTCAGGGTGGTCTTCGAATAGCTCGAGCGCCGTCGTTCCCTGACCTGCCATCACCGGCGGGTAGTCGTAGGGCTTGATTAACGTTCGGCCCTGCTCGTCACTCAACTTCGCCCCGATCGCTTCGCGGCTTTCGGTGTAGCGGTCGTAGGTGATGACGGTGGCCCCATAGCCCTGGGTGGCCGCGAACTTGTTTGGCGGAGCGTCGGTAGGCATCACGATGACCGCATCAACGTCGAGTAGGTGTGCCCCGAGCGCTACGCCCTGGGCGTGATTCCCCGAACTAAACGCAACAACGCCCGCTGTTCGTTGGTCGGTACTGAGCGAGGCAACGGCGTTGTAGCCGCCGCGGAACTTGAACGAACCCGTGCGTTGGAGGTTCTCGCATTTGAGTAACACACGGGCGCCGCCCCCGATCCGCTCATCGAGTCGGCGGGAGCTGACCACCGGGGTGCGATGGGCGATTCCCTTGAGCCGAACTGCCGCGGCGCGCACGTCGGCCGCGGTGATGGCATAGATCTCGTCGGACATTCCTAACCGCTCCGCCGGGACGCGATGAAGGCGCCACCGATGGTCAGCGCCGACCCAACGATGGCGAGCACCGTGACTTGATCGTTGCGGAGCGTCACCCCGAGCACCAGTGACACCACCGGGATCAGGTAGGTGATGAACGAGGCGCGAACCCCGCCCACCCGGCCGACCAGAGTGGACATGATCCAATACGCGAGTCCGGTACCGACAGCGCCGAGGAAGATGACGGCGGCGATCGGCCCCAGCTCAAATCGGGCGTCGGATAGCGACAGCAACCCAAACGGGAGTACCCAGATCGTTGCATACCCCAGAACCTCGCTCATCGCGACTACGGCGCCGTACTTGGCCTGAAGTGGGGGCGCGATGTTCACCGCAAACCCATAGCAAAGGGTGGCGAGAAGAACAAGAGCTACCCCGAGGACTTCGGTGTTTCCGCCCGAGGCTGAACCCAAGCTGATGAGCGTGACGCCGATAAATCCGATAGCGATGCCGATGCGCTGCAGGCCGGTCGGAACGACCCGAACCAACAAGGCTGAAACAACTCCCGCGAAGACAGGAGTAGCGCCATTGAGCAGGCCCGTCACCGCCGAGTTGATGTGCTCTTGAGCCAACGGGAAGAGGGTGAACGGCACCGCAACCCATACAACGGAGAGCAGCAGGATGTTCTTTCTGTCCTCGGGTGCCACCCGGACTTCGCGGGGCCGAGTCAAGCGCATTCCCCACAACACGAGAGCACCAAAGCCCACCCGTCCCAACGTGATAACCCCGGGCGTCAGACTCTCAAGCGCTTCAGCGATCAACAAGAACGATGAGCCCCAAATCAGAGACACCCCAACGAAGAGTCCCCAGTCGGCCCCAGTAAAGGTGCCGTCGTTTTCAGCCGCCGCCGAGGCGAGCACCGCAGGTCGAGCCATCCGGAGAGACTACTTCCTGAAGTTTCGCGATTTCGTCGCGGAAAGTCGTAAAGAATTTTGGCACTCATCCCGAACAACCTGGGTACCGCCACCTTGATGGGCCGTCCGACATAGCCGCTAGGTCGGACGGCCTACCAATCAATCGAGCCGCAGCCCTGAACGGCCAGTCACTGAAGGAAAGCCTCGATCTTGTTTGTCTTCTTGCTCCAGATTCGCGACCTGTTGATCAACCACCGGGTTCATCTCTTCCTCATCTACATGGCGCTCGTGTGGAGCGTCTGGGGCTGGAAAGCATGGCTGTCACGGCGCTATCGGCCGTTTACGGCTCCGTGCGACGTCACAACAGCCGTTCTGATCCCGGTCGTCGACGAACCCGAGGATCTCTTTCGCGATGTACTCGACCGAATCACCGCACAAGTCCCCGATGAGATCCACGTCGTCATCAACGGCCCGCGAAACTTGGCACTCGAAGCGATCTGCGCCGACTACGACGACGTCGACGTCACCTGGACCGAAGTCCCAGGCAAACGCAACGCATTGCGTATCGGGGTGGAGGAAACCACGAGCGAGATTTGTGTCCTCGTCGACTCCGACACGATCTGGACCGCCGACACACTCGACGAGTTGGTCCGCCCCTTTGCCGATCCGGAGGTCGGCGGTGTCACGACTCGCCAGCGAATCTTGGCCCCGGAACGCCACATCCTGAGTCGTTGGGCGGATTGGATGGAATCGCTTCGCAACGAATACGCGATGCCCGCCATGTCGATGCACGGAACCGTTGGGTGTTTGCCCGGCCGGACGATTGCCTTCCGTCGCACCGTGCTGGTCGATGCCATGGAGCACTTCTTGACCGGACGGTTCCTCGGCATCTTTCTCGAAGTCAGCGACGACCGCACCCTCACCAACGAGTGCCTGAAGCAGGGATACAAGGCCGTGTACCAGTCGACGAGCTTGGTCTACACCGATGCGCCGCTCGAGTGGAAGAAGATGGCAAAACAGCAGCTTCGCTGGGCACGCGGTTCGCAGTACAACACGATGCGCATGTTCCCCTGGATGCTGCGCAACGCTCGCCCGCTCGCATTCTTCTATCTCGCCGACATCGCCTTGCCGTTTCTGTTGATGGGCGCCTATCTCGGCTGGATCGTTCGCCAGTTCGTTATAACCGACATCGATCTGTTCGCACCGTGGGTCGACCAGTTCGGCCGAGTTGGGGGTGGGTTGGTGGTGGCAGTGCTCGCCATCGTGGCGTCCACTGCCAGTAGCGCGCTCCGCCAGGCCCGCCACCTGCGTGACCGTCCGAGCGACCTGTGGCGAATCCCGACATTCCTCGTGATCTCGACGCTGATGCTGATGCCGATCCGCATGCTCGGCTTCACCCGAATGGCTCACAACTCGGGCTGGGGTACCCGAGCCGGTGGTTTTGCTGGCGAGTCAAACCGCAACCCCTACGCACTGATCCCCTATGGCCTTGCGTTCTGCATGGTCGCCTCGATGGCGCTGTACCAGCCGTAGCTCGCTCGTTCACCCAAACCGACCGCCCACCTCCGACCGAAGGACCACCCTTGTCTCCAACACCCACGCCTGCCGAGACCTACGCAAATGCTGCAGCCCGACCCGAGAAATCACTGCTCGGCATAGGTGGCCCGTTCTTCAACGCCATGTTGGTCATGACGCTGATGGCCATCTCGTTCGCTGCCGTCGCGCTACCCGAACGAACCGAAGAGCTCGCCCGTGATCCCGCAACGCCTGCCCCGACGGCGACGGCCTTGGAGGAGCAATTCGAAACGACACCTACGTCGACCGCAACCGCACCCGTCGACGAGCTAGCACCGCTGCTTGGAGCCGTGTCCACAAGCAACCACCCCATCGATGGGTTCACCGAAGAGACCGTTCCGGAACCGACTGCAGTTACGCAGTCGACCACGAGCATTCCAGAGCCCTCCACACCCCAACCACAGCTAACGCAGGTGACCTTTGCTCCCGCCCCGCCCGTCGAAGCGATCGAACGGGTGGTGGTCCGCACCGAACGCGTCGAGGTCGAGGTTCCCGCCACCACCATTCCCCGACGACCCGAGTGTGGCGACTTCGACAGCCAGCCCGACGCCCAAACCGCCTTCGACCTCGACCCCGACAACCTCGCCCACTTCGACGGCGATGGCGACGGACTTGCGTGCGAACAGCTGGTCGATCCGAACCCAACGCCATCACTCATCCTCTGTGAGGATTTCCAAGACTGGGCTGCGGCTGAGGCAGCCTTCCTCACCGATACCGACGCATTTAGTCACCTCGATGGCGACGGCGATGGCCGACCTTGTGAGCAACTCCCAGGATCTCCAGCCGAAGTACCAGCACCAGAGCCAGACGCCGCGGTGCTTTCGGTCAACGAAGTCCGCCAGCAGGCTGGCGTGTTTGGCCTCCATACCCGGGAGGCCCCCTGGTGGTTCGGTGAAGTCGACTACGTCTCGCGCCTCCTCGGGAAAGCTCCGAACAACCTGCTCTTCTTCTCGAACTGGTCGGACCCCTTTCCTGTCGAACAGGTCGAAGCCGCGTGGGATCGGTCGATGACACCCCAGATCGCCTGGGAGCCGACGATCCCCGGCGCAGATCGACAACCAACATTGCGCGAGATCGCCGACGGCGAATGGGACGACTACATCGACACCTGGGCAACAGCGGCTGCTGCGCACGGCGAACCCATCGTGTTACGCCTCGCGGCCGAGATGAACGGGCATTGGTATCCATGGTCCGAGGGAGTGAACGGCAACGAGGCCGTCCACTTCGCCGACATGTGGCGCCACGTGCATCAACGGTTCGACGCTGCCGGAGCGGACAATGTCGTCTGGCTCTGGAGCGTCAACCGCTCGGACAACCTCCGAACCGACATCGCCGACTACTGGCCCGGGGACGACTACGTCGACTGGGTAGGCATCGCTGGATACTGGCGCGGCTTTGGCAGTGCTCCCGAACCCACCTTCACCGCCATCTACGACAAGACGCTCGGTGAACTCCGTGCGCTCACATCAAAGCCGATCTTGCTCGCCGAAGCCGGTGCTGGAACCGAGGTCGACACAGACCGCATCACCTGGCTGTCGACACTCTTCGCTGGTCTCGAAGCCAACCCGGACATCATCGGGTTCGTCTATTTCAACGATGTGAAGTCCGGTGGCGACTGGCGAATCCAGTTCAGCCAAACGGTCGTCGACACATTCGCCGACGGCGTCGCCAGCGATCGGTTCCCGAGCGGCGTTCTTCCCCCGGGGATGACGCCGGGCAGTCGACTGAACGTGCCCGCACACAACGACCCCAACAACAACGACCTCGCTCCAGACGTTGTGCCGAGCGCCTAGAGGACGTTCCGGTTGGCTAGGTCACCGATCTGTTCCTCGGTGAGTCCAAGCACGCCGGCGAGCACCTCGGCGGTGTGTTGGCCGAGAGTCGGCGGGGCGTCGCGGTACTCGATAGGGGTTTCGGAGAAATGCAACGGACTCGCGATGCCAGGGGCGGTGTCGGCGAGTACGTGAGGGAGGTCGATGCGCCCACCCCGGTGTTGTAGCTGGGGCTCAGCGAACGCTGCCTCAATGTCGTTGATCACCGCAACCGGCACCCCGACCTGCTCGAGACCAGCGAGTGTTTCGGCTCGAGTCTTCGACCGCAGCGCCCCCTGGATCAGGCCTGCGAGCTCAGCTCGGTATTTGTTGCGATCGGGGTTCGTTGCGAACCGAGGATCGGTGGTCAAATCGACTAGATCGAGCCACGTGCATAACGCTGCGAACTGGCCGTCGTTTCCGACGGCGATCACGATCCGACCGTCGGCGACATCGAAAGGCTGGTAGGGCGCCAGACTTGGATGCCACTCACCGGTCCGGCCCGGCGAGGTGCCGCTTACCAGATAGCTCAACCCCTGATTGATGAGGAAGGCCACACCGGAGTCGAGCAAGGAGACGTCGATGTATTGCCCTTCACCGGTCCGATCTCGATGATGGAGCGCGGCAAGGATGCCGATCGTCGCGTAGAAGCCAGTCGCCTGGTCAGTCACCGCGACGCCAGCGCGCATGGGGGTACCCCCGGGCTCGTCATCTGGCCGTCCGGTGATACTCATTAGGCCGCTCATGGCTTGGGTCAGATAGTCATAACCCGCCTTACTCGCCAGCGGCCCGTTCTGACCGAACCCGGTGATGGACGTGTAGATGATGTCCTCGCGAACGCCCTTGAGCGACGGGTAGTCGAGTCCTTTCCTTGCGAGCGAGCCCACCTTGAAGTTCTCCACCACAACATCGCTGTGGGCAGCCAGGTCTCGAATGAGCGCGACGCCTTCTGGCGTTCCGATGTTGATCGTCACCGACCGCTTTCCCCGGTTGATGCTCAGGTAGTAGGAGGACTCCCGCGTCTCCTGGCCAGTCGTGTCACGAAGCCATGGCGGCCCCCATTGACGCGTCTCATCGCCGACTCCGGGACGCTCGACCTTGATCACGTCGGCGCCGAGGTCGGCAAGGATTTGGGTGCAGGACGGGCCTGCGAGCACTCGAGAGAGATCCAGCACACGGGTGCCGCTCAACGCTCCGGAGAAGGGGAAATCCGTCATGGCCTGAGGCTACTTGCCGATAGGCCAACTATCGGCCGATCTATCTCGCCACCACGACCCCACCTAGACTGACTGATGATGAGTGCTCCATCTCTGCGAACCATGCTGACCGTGGTCGGCGCGCTGCTGCTCGCCGGCGCGATCTTCGCGGCCTGCGGCGGTGGATCGGACCCGGTCGATAACGCCACGGTCGCCCCTCTCGCTGATGCCACCAACACGACCGTCGACAGCACCTCCGACACCACGACGGCAGGGACGACGATTTCGTTCGCAAACGACGTGCAACCGATCCTTGAAGAGAACTGTGTGTCGTGTCATGTCGGCACGGGCCCCGGCACCACTCACCTCGTGATGGAGTCCGCCGGTGACGTAGCAAACATCGCCGACTTCGTTGCGTTCCGTGTCGACGAGGGCCAGATGCCACCGTGGCCGTTAAGCGGTCTACAAGAGGTCGCTTACCAGTTCGATCTTTCGATGAGCGACGAGGATCGCCAGACCATCGTCGACTGGGCCGCCTCGGGAGCTGAACTCGACGTTGCCGAAGACGCACCACTCGCTGCGACCACCCAAGCCTTCCCACCCATCGATGCCGACCTTGTGCTCGCAGCAGATGGCCCCTACCCAGGGTCCGACAGGCTCGACGACTACCGGTGCCGGATCATGGATCCCCAGTTCACCGATACGAACTGGGTCACATCGATCGAGACCCGCCCAGACGAAACACGGGTGCTACATCACAGTCTGATCTTCAAGTTGCCCGCGCACCTGCGTAGCGAAGCCGCTGACCTCGATGGTGCAGATGGCCAACCGGGCTGGAACTGCCAGACAGTCCCCCGGTTGAGCGATGGTCTCCTTGAGAACATCGCTGGCTGGGCTCCCGGTACAGGCCCCATCACCCTTCCTGAAGGTTCAGGAATCGAGATGCAAGCGGGCGACGCCTTCGTCGTGCAATGGCACTACCACTACGACAGCGAACCACTTCCTGATAACTCCGGCATCGCGATCGAGATCGCAGATGAGGCCGAACTCGCTGCGGCCGGTGGCTCCCTGAGTTCGGTCCGCCAGACCACACTCGTTGGACCCGTTGAGATTCCATGTGCGTCCTTCGAAAGCGGCCCGCTGTGCGACCGTGGCGCGGCACTCGAACGGGTGGTCGATGAGTTCGGACTCGAGTCAACTCTGCTTCCGGCCTTTATCAACTCACGTTGCGGGGTAACCCCGGAGGACTTCGCTCACTTCACCGACGGTGTCGCGAGTTCAAGCTGCGATCTTCCTGCACCAACGGGCGAGGTCGTCACGTTCTGGCCACACATGCACGAGCTTGGCACCACCTATCGCCTCACGTTGAACCCCGATACCCCCGACGAGCGCATTCTGATCGATATCGAACAGTGGGACTTCAACTGGCAGCTCGGCTACTACCCGGTCGAAGAACTCGCATTCGAACCTGGCGATACCTTGCGTCTCGAGTGCGGTTGGGATCGGGCACTATGGCCTGCCGGGGTTGAGAGCCGCTATGTCCTGTGGGCCGAAGGCACCCAAGACGAGATGTGCTACACCGGCCTCGCCGTCGGCTAGGGGAGTGACTCGGCATGGTTCGAGTCAACCCGATCTCCAGGGATCTACGTCCTTCCGGGGGCGAGGGAAAAGCCGACGATGGCACCGCCGGTATCCGCATTGCGAGCCCACGTCGTCCCACCGTGCAGTTCCGCTACGCGAGCCACAATCGCTAACCCAATGCCGTTTCCGGGACGGGTCCGTGCGGTCGGCGAGCGGAAGAACCGATCGAAGACGTGGGGAAGGTCAGCTTCGGGAATCCCTTCACCGCCATCGTGAACTTCGATCGATGCGCCGTTAACCACCACTCGGATCGGCCTGCCAGCAGGCGAGTACTTCACCGCGTTTCCGACAATGTTGTTGATCGCTCGACGAACCATGTTCGGCCGCAGCTCAATCGCCTCGTCCGCGCGCACGTCCACTGTGATCTCGCGTCCGTCCCGCTGCCCGGCAGCGGCGGCGACGTCCTTGGCCAAGGATGCCAAGGACTGCAGAACCGGCACTTCATCGACCGCTGATGGATCCGACGCCAAGCTGACGAGTTCAGCGACAAGATCCGAGAGACGTTCCACCTCTGCTGCTGAACCGTTGAGCAGTTCCTGACGTTGCGCTGCGGGAAGGTCAGGGGTCGAGTCGAGTAGATCGATCTTCAACCGCAAGCTGGTCAGTGGGGTCCGAAGTTCGTGGCTGGCATCGGCGACCAGGCGACGTTGTTGATCTCGGCTCGTCTCTAGTGCGGCCAACATCTGATTGAACGACGTCGCCAGCTCGCCGATCTCGTCTCGGCGGTCTACCTCGATGCGACTCGGAAGATCTTGGCGATGCGCCATCGACTTAGCAGCCGCCGACACTGCAGCTATAGGCGCGGTGAGGCGTTGTGCGACGAGCGCTCCAAGTCCCGCGGCGACCGCTACCCCAAGAAGCGACCAGATCAAGATCCGCTGGCGAAGTTGAGACAATCCCGCCTCAACATCTTCGACATTTCGTGCCACCTGAACGGTGATTCGCCCTTGAGGGCCCGTCTGGGCGGCAGCCATTCGCCACCGTTCACCAGCAATTTCGATGGTCAGGAGCTGCGGTTCGCCGTTCACCGCGACCTGAGGCAACCCATCGTCGAAGATGACCAAACCCCGTTGGTCAGTGATTCGAAGCAGTGTGAAGAATCGTTCGTCACCAGGCTGCGGTTCGAGCACGCCACCCCCAAAGCCGCGGTTCCGCTGCTGCCCACCACGATCATCGATGACTTCACGAGGTTGCTGAGCCGCCCGAACAAGCCCATCGTCAAACGCTGCTCGTTGGGTTTGTGAGGCCACGATCCAAAACGTCGCCGCGCTCAAGAAGATCGCGATCGCCGCCGAGGCAGCGACGGTGAGAGCGAGGCGGCTTTGTAGTTTCATGCGCTAGCGATCACGAAGTCCGGGCCACGTAGCCGACGCCGCGCTTGGTGTGAATCAATCGAGACCCGCCGTCCGCTTCCAGCTTTTTACGAAGTGCCGAAACAAACACTTCGAGACTGTTGGAACCAAGGTCTTCTTCATAGCCCCACACGTGCATCTGGATCTCGTTTCGATCGAGCACTCGGTCCGCATGCTCGACGAGGTGGGCCAACAGTTCGAATTCGATCCGGGTCAGCTCGATTTCTCGATCGGCACGGGTAACCCGTCGAGCTGCCAGGTCGATGACCAGGTCATCGAGGTTGAGCGTGTCGCCGTCTTCGCTAGACCCTCCCAGGTCGAACGACCGAAGCAGCGCCCGAACCCGAGCGAGTAGTTCATCAAGGGCGAACGGCTTTGGAAGGTAGTCGTCGGCGCCAGCGTCTAGCCCGGCGACCCGATCGGCGACCTCATGTCGCGCGGTCAGCATCAAGATGGGTCCACTAAATCCCGCAACACGCAATCGTCTGCAGGTCTCCAAACCATCGATTCCGGGAAGGTTGAGGTCGAGGATGACGAGTTGAGGGTCAAAGTCCTGCTGGGTTTCGATAGCGAGTTCGCCACGGTCGACGCCAACGACCTCGTAGGACTGCACTCGCAGTACAACTGCGAGCGATTCTCGAACACCTTGATCGTCTTCAACGACCAGGACCTTTGCGGGGGTTTCTTGGCGGGAGCTTTCAGCCATACCCCGAACAGTATCGACTTCGGGTGAGAAGACCCTGAAGCGACCCAACAGAAGCCTGAAGCTTCTTACAGTCCTTTCAGGAACCGATCAGCACGGTTTCAGCTCGCGATCAGATCCTTTTGTAGAAGCTCCCGTCTACTGGATATCACCGCAGCGAGCGGTTATCACAACCAACGAAAGACACACCCCCAAATGACCAACCTCAAGAAGAACCTCTCCCTCATCGGCGCAGGTGCAGTCGGCGTTGCTGCCCTCACCCTTGGCACCGCCGGAATCGCAGCGGCTCAAGACGCAGATGAGCCAATCACGACCGACCCGGCCGTGGAGGAGACTGAAGACTCCACACGTTCCGAGCGCGGCGAAGCTCGCCAAGAGCGCCGTCAAGAACGAGTGCAGAGTGCAATCGACGACCTGATCGCTGATGGCACCATCACTCAGGAACAAGTTGACGCGGCAGAGTCAGCTCGCGAAATCCTTCAGGCGCAGCGTGAAGATGCGAAGGCGGAGAAGGCACAAGCGCTCGCCGACGCCATCGGAATCAGTGTCGAGGACCTTATGGCTGCCAAGGCTGAGGGTTCTACCTTGGCAGAAATCGCTGGCGACAACCTTGGCGCCGTCGTCGATCTCTTCATCGGCAACTCCACCGATCGGATCAACGCCGCTGTAGAGAGCGGTCGAATCACCCAAGAGCAAGCTGACGAGCGCCTCGATGGTCTTGAGGATCGCATCGCCACCCGCCTTGAAGATGGTGGCGGCTTCGGCAAGAAGGGCGACAAGGCCGATCGTGGCGACCGCGCTGACCTCGGCGACAAGGCTGATCGTGGCGACCGCGCTGACCGTGGCGATCGTGGCAACCGCGCTGACCGCGGCGCACGCGCCGAGGTACGGGAGGCCAACTTCACCGCCTAGTCCACCAAATCCCCCGACTTCAGGTTCCCCCCATCTCAAACCCGTTGTCGGTTCAAGTGCAGCGCAGCCGTCCGCCCCGGTTGTGCTGCACTTTGGGTTTTGCCAAGCGGACTAGGTGTAAAACGGGTTCTCGCCAGCGGAGTGGTCGGTGGCATCGATCACTTCGGTGACCTCTGGGATCGCATCGACGATGGCCGTCTTGATACCTTCGGTCAGCGTCATGGCGCTCATCGAGCAGCCCTGACAGCCGCCACCCATCAACACGTGGACCTCGGTGTCGTTCTCGACCTTGACGAGGCTCGCAAACCCTCCGTGAGCGGCAAGTGCAGGATTGATGCTCAGGTCGAGCAATTGCTGCACCTTCTCCGAGATCGTTCCGGTCAGTTCAACATCTTCGGGAGCGAGTACCGGCGGTCGGTTCGGGTTACGAATAACCAGACCACCTTGCATCGGGTTTGAAGGAAGATCGAGCGTCGACCCGCGCATGTCTTCCACGCTGTCCTCGGGGATGATGACCGAGAGTTCGCCGACTTTGTAGACCAGGGCGCCCTCGGAAACCTCCGACACCGTCTCCAACGACAGGTCGTAGTCGAACTCGACCCCACGTGTTCCGACGATCATCACTCGCAGGCCGGTGTTCTCCGCGTCGTCTTCACCGTTACGGATCTCCATCACCTTTTCAAGCGCTGCCTCGGTTATCGACAGCACCAAGCCGTCGCCTTCGGCACTCGGGCCATCAACTTCGGTTTCATCGGTGTCGACATCGTCAGTCACGGATTCACTCATGGTGCCAAGGGTACGCCTGGGCTAGGGGTTTGCGGTAGCTGGCGAGCCTGCTAGCCCTCGAGTTCCTCACTCAGCTCGAGCCAGGTCTCTTCGAGTGATTCGATCGACGACGACACCTCTCCCAACTCCGTACCGGCCCGGGCGAGTGCATCATGGTCGTCGCCTGCGTTGGCGAGTTCGTCGGTGAGCTCGGTCCGCCGCCGTTCGAGGGCAGCGGTCTCCTTCTCGTTCTGTTTGAGCAGGTGACGAAGAGTGCTCTTGGAACGCCCCGATGCCGGCTTCGTCGACGGTGCTTCCTTACCGGCTGATGGCGTGCTGGCTGCCTTAGCTGTTCTCTGCTCCCGTCGAAATGCCTCGTAGGCTTCGTAGCCCCCCGGCCGACGACCCACAGTGCCCGATTCGTCGAACACCACGACATCGTCGACGGTCCGCTCCAGAAAGGCACGATCGTGACTGACCACGAGCACCGCACCAGGAAAGTCCTCTAGAAAGTCCTCGAGCACACGCAAGGTGTCGAGGTCGAGATCATTCGTCGGCTCATCGAGGAGCAGGACATTCGGACGTTGGGCCAATGTGATGAGCAGCTGCAGGCGACGTCGTTCGCCGCCACTCAGCAACTCGATGGGCGCATACTGCACATCACTGTCGAACCAGAAACTCTCCATCAAGGCAACGTCGTGCCAGTCTGGCTTTGGGGCATCACCAACCACGGCTTCCCACACCCGAGACGCCGGATCAAGATCGACGCCGCGCTGATCGAATAGAGCGAGGTCGACAGTGGAACCGACCGCGACCGCGCCCGCCGTGGGTTCGCGACGACCAGCGATCACGTCGAGCAGTGTCGACTTGCCGGTGCCGTTCGCACCCACGATCCCAAGTCGTTCCCGCCTGTCGATAGCGAGGTCTACGCCCGCGAACAGCGGCGCTGAGTCGGGGTGGGCAAAGCCAACGTCGCGGAGTTCCACAACGTCGTTGCCCAATCGCGGGGTTCCGAAGTGTAGGTCGAGCGTTCCCGTGCGGGCAGCCTCTTGAGGCTTGTGCTCCACGAGTTCGGTAGCAGAACGGATCCGTGCCTTCGCCTTGCTCGTACGCGCGGGCGCGCCTCGACGGAGCCACGCCAGCTCCGTTCGGGCGAGGTTCTTGCGCACGGCCTCAGCACGTTCGGCTTGTTCTTGACGACGAGCTCGACCCTCCAGGTATGCGTCATAGCCACCCTCGTGAATGAACAGGTCGCCGCGATCGAGCTCCAACACCCTCGTGGTCACGCGGTCGAGGACGTGGCGGTCGTGGGTCACGAGCACGATCCCGGCCTTGCTTCGTGACAGCCGATCCTCCAGCCATTCGATCGCACCGACATCGAGGTGGTTTGTGGGTTCATCAAGAATCAACAGGTCGTGGTCCTGCACCAATGCCCGGGCGAGGGCGACCCGCTTTGCTTCTCCGCCCGAAAGTTCGGCGACGGATGTGTCCAATCGTGAACCCATCCCGAGCCGGTCGAGGACCGCCTCCACTTCCCATGGAGAGTCAGCGATTCCGGCGACCGCGTCGCGCACCGTTGCGGTTCCGAGGTCAGGATTCTGCTCCAGAGTCACTATTTGAACGTCTCGCGCTTGGCGCACAGAGCCCGACTCGGGTTCCCGTGCACCTGCGAGTACGTCGATCAACGTCGACTTGCCTGTTCCGTTTAGCCCCACCACGCCAATACGATCGCCGCTAGAAATTGTCACCGAAACAGCGTTGAGTAGTGGACGCCCTGGGCGCGTCATCGTTACGTCAGCAGCATCGACAAGAATCACCGATTCAAACTACTCCCCGGGGCGATTCACACCTTCCCCCTGGCTCGGATACCCTTGTAC
>CAYUKM010000010.1:0-38491 GCA_964445255.1 uncultured Acidimicrobiales bacterium | reverse complement strand
CACCCACCACGAGTCCTGTTCCCCGACCCGAGCGGTTCCCTACATCGCGTTCCATGGCACCGCCGATACGGTCGTGCCGTTCAACGGCGGTGGCGAGTCCACGCTCGAAGGCGCGGAAGAGTCGAGCGAGTTCTTCGAACAGGTAATCCCTGAAGAATTTGCCGAGTTTGCCGATTCGACAGGGTGTACGGGATCGACCGACAGCGAAATCACCCCGGAGGTCACCCTGACCTCATACACGGGATGCACGGACGATGTTCCCCTCGGCTTCTACACAATCGAAGGCGGCGGGCACACCTGGCCTGGCAGTGACATTTCGGCGGCAATCCCGACCCTCGGGGTCACCAACCTCGACATTTCGGCAACGGAGCTCGCATGGGAATTCTTCAGTCAGTACACCCTCGGTGGGGAGACCGCAACGGAAGCCTCTGGGTAGCGCTTCTCCTTGCGTTAGCGCTCGTGGCAGCCGCTTGCGGCAACGACGACAACACCGGGAGTTCGGCTGCTGATGTGACACCTTCTGCCGAGGAGGATTCGCGGGCCGATGACGCTGAGACCGTCGACGAGGTTGAATCAGGCGACGTCGCCGATGACCCAGACGAAACGTCTGACGACGTCCAAGATGAGGATGTCGACACCGGCGACGAAGGCGCCGACGGGTCACTGGCCGGCGGGCTGACCGAGTCTGAAGTCGCTGAGGACCGACCAGCGGGCACCATTGCCTGGGAAGCGTGTGGCGCCTTGGAGTGCGGAACCCTTGATGTACCGCTCGACTACCGGGTCGCCGACGGCGAAACAATTTCGATCGCAGTCAACCGAGTTGCTGCAGCCGATCCGGGCCAGCGCATCGGTTCCCTGCTCGTAAACCCAGGCGGCCCCGGTGCGCCGGGCACCGACTTCGCCGAAGCCTTCGCGTTCGGAGCCTTCCCCGAAGAACTGACCGACCGCTTCGACATCATCGGTTTCGATCCACGAGGCGTCGGGGCGTCTGAGCCTGCCTTCGCATGTGGCGCCTCCGGGGAGCAACTTGGGCTTCTCTCAGAAGTCGTCGACATCATCGACGAACCTGCTGAGGACGAAGCGGTCCAGGCGGCGGTGCAGCTTTGTGTGGACTCGATGGGAGATGCTGCAGGGCTGATCCATACCGGCTACGTCGCACGAGACATGAACGAGATTCGCCGTGCACTAGGGGAGGAACAGATTTCCTACCTCGGCTTCTCCTACGGCTCGATCATCGGTGTCTGGTACGCCACCCTCTTCCCCGAGACCGTTCGGGCGATGGTGATCGACGGGGCCGACAACCCGATCGACGACATTTCGGACTTCGAGGCTCGGCTCGACTCGGCCCGCGAACAGATCACTCCGATCGAAGACTTGCTCAACGAGGCTCTGGCCGCATGCGCTGATTCGGCCTGCCCGATTTTCAACGATGGGGATCCGCAGGCCTACTACCTCAACACGGTTGACAAGCTGCCCCTTGTCGCCGACGTCAGCGCCAACAACCCTGACGCCGGGTTCCTCGGTTTGATCACGCCGCTCTACAACGAGGCCCAGTGGCCACTCCTGTGGGACGCACTCGCCGACCTCCAAGAGCGCGACGATCCCACCCTGTTTGCCGACTTCGCCGAGTTCCAACTGGGACCGGACCCAGGTCTCACCAACATCACCGGCTACATCAACTGCCTGGACAGTTGGGCGCTCCAGCCCGAGGATGATCGCGAAGCCCGACTCGCCGCGTCTGAAGAGTTCTTCGAACGCGAGGACGAGCTCATTGCTGAGTTTCCGCTGATCGGTGCGATCGAGGACGGCCTGGCGTCGACGTGTGCGCACATGGACATACTCGGCACGCCAGCGCTCGGAGTTCCCTTCGACGGCGGCGGCGCCCCGATCCTCGTCGTCGGCAACACCTCCGACCCCGTCACGTCCTTCGGTGAGTCAGAGGAACTCGTCGAGGAAGCTCTCGCAAACGGCTTCCTCGTCGAAGTAGATCACGCCTCACACACGGTGTACCCATCGAATCCCTGCGTGAACGAGGCCGTGCACGCCGCCCTGCTCAACGTGGACTACCCCGACAGCCGCGTTGTCTGCAATCGAGTCGATAGCGACACCGAAGACATCCTCATTGAGGTGTGCATCGCCGTCGCCCCACAGATCCCGACGATCGCAGCTGATGCAGATATCGATGACATCTGCCAGCGGTTCGCAACCGCCTCTCTGGAGCGGCTTGGAGAGGACACGGTCAATGCCGGGTTGAATGGTACAGATGATGCGGCGGCAGAGGCGCTGTTCACTATCCTCCAAGAGGAGGCAACCGCTGGAGGCTAGGCCGTGCCCGTTGACCTGACGGATCTTTTGCAAGAACGACCCCATCTACTCATAGATGGAGCGATGGGAACTGAACTCTTTGCTCGGGGACTCACGGCTGGTGACCCGCCCGAGGAGTGGAATGTCGATATCCCCGACCGTGTCGTCGATGTGCACATGGGTTATATCAAGGCCGGCTCTGACATTATTTTGACGAACTCCTTTGGTGGAACGGCCTTCCGACTCAAGCTGCACAAGCTCGATGACCGGGTGTTCGAACTGAACAAGGCGGCCGCAGAGGTCGCTCGTCGTGCGGCTGACGCCTCGGACCGAACCGTCGTGGTGGCGGGTTCGATGGGGCCGTCGGGTGAGCTCATGGAACCAATGGGTGCATTAACACCAGAATCGGCCTCCGATGCCTTCGCTGCTCAGGCTGAGGGGTTGGCCGCTGGAGGAGCGGATCTCCTTTGGGTCGAGACGATGTCGAGCCTCGATGAGGTAGAGGCGGCGGTAGCCGGTGCACGCAAGGGGAGTGATCTCCCTGTTGCAGCAACCATGAGCTACGACACCGTCGGGCGAACGATGATGGGAGTCACGGGAACCCAAGCGGCTGAACGACTGACCGACCTTGGCCTGTTTGCGATTGGCGCGAACTGCGGCAACAACGTGGCCCAAACCGAAGCTGCGGTCGCCGAGATCAAGGCCGGGGCTGGCGATACGCCGGTAATTGTTATGGCCAATGCGGGAATCCCGGAGTTCAAGGGCGAGGAACTGATCTACAACGGGTCGCCCGAAGTCATGGCTGCGCACACCAAGCGCATGATGGACCTCGGCGTGGAGATAATCGGTGGCTGCTGTGGTACCTCGACCCAACACCTCGAACTCATGCGCCAGACAATCGATGGCACCTATGTGCCCCAGGACATCCCAGCCCCTGGTCCTCCGCCCGTAGAAGCGTCTGAGGGCGAAGGTCGCGGCGCTCGTCGCGAGGGTCGCCGTCGTCGTCGGCGTTAGCCCGACGCGCCCAACGTCTTCAGTCGACTGATCGCTTCGTCGAGCACTTCGTCCTTCTTGCAGAAGGCAAAGCGGACCAGGTGACGCCCGGCCTCCTTGGTGCGATAGAACACCTCGCTCGGTATCGCGACCACACCGCATGCCTCGGGCAGAGCTAAACAGAACTCGATACTCGTGTCCGGCAACCCGGTTTTGGCTGCAAATCCTCGAACGTCACAGGTCAGGAAATATGTGCCTTGCGTGTGCAACACATCAAATCCGGCATCGCGAAGGCCCTTGGCGAGCCGGTCCCGCTTTGTTTGCAGTTCGTCCCGGAGGCCATCGAAGTAGTCGTCACCGAGTCGCAGACCGTGCGCGACCGCCGGTTGCAGTGGTGCACCATTGACGAAGGTCAGAAATTGCTTGGCCGTCATCACCGCGTCGCGCAGCTCTGGCGGCGCTGTCAGCCAACCGATCTTCCAGCCGGTGAACGAGAAGCTCTTACCCGCTGACCCGATGCTGATCGTCCGCTCACGCATCCCGGGCAGAGCCGCGATGGGAATGTGCTCACCATCGAACACCATGTGCTCGTACACGTCATCGCTCACCACCACCAGGTCGTGCTCGATCGCTCGCTCTGCGATCAATTCCAGTTCATCCCGGGTGAACACCTTGCCGGTCGGGTTGTGCGGCGAGTTCAACAAGATCAATCGAGTGCGATCGCTCAGTGCAGCCTCGAATGCTGCCGGCTCAAAGCTCCAGTCAGGAGTGTTGAGAAGTACCGGCTTCTCGACGGCCCCGGCCAACCCAATGGTCGCCGAGTAGCTGTCATATGTCGGCTCGAAAGTGATCACCTCGTCCCCGGCATCGCACAGTGCGAGGATCGCTCCTGCGATCGCTTCGGTGGCTCCGGCCGTGATCAACACCTCGGTATCCGCGTCGTATCGAAGACCGTAGAACCGCTCCTGGTGCTCGGCGACCGCCGCACGCAGATCCGGTTGGCCGAGTAGCGGCGGATACTGGTTGGGGCCTGAGCGGACCGCCTCAGCTGCTACCTCGGCTACTTCTGCCGGTCCGTCGGTATCTGGGAACCCTTGTCCCAGGTTGACCGAGTTCGTCTGTAGAGCGAGTGCACTCATCTCCGCGAAGATCGTGGTGCCTAGACCGAGAAGACGTGGATTGCGCAGGGCTTCGACCATGACGAGAAAGTCTGCCACGCTAGAGCGCCGTGAGCGCATCTGATCAGAACCCGTCATCACTGCTGCTTGGCGTCGATACCGGCGGGACGTTCACCGACGCTGTCCTTCTCGACGCCGAGAGTCTTGAGGTGGTCACCTCGGCCAAGTCATTGACCACCCCTGACGACCTCGCCGTCGGGGTATCAAATGCGTTGGCGGCTGTTATGGACGGGGTGGATGCCGGCGCGGTGCGGCTTGTGTCGCTCTCTACCACCTTGGCCACCAACGCTGTCGTCGAGGGTCAGGGCGGCGCGGTGCTAGCCGTCCTCGTGGGCTTTGACGATGCGATGATCGAACGAGCTGGCATTGCGAACGCGTTCCCGGACGCCGTCGTGGCCCAACTAGCTGGCGGTCACGACCACTACGGCAACGAGGCAACCGCCCTGGACATCGATGCCCTCGATGCGTTGCTCGAGCAACACGGTGACGCAGCGTCGGCTGTGGCCGTCGCAGCGGCCTTCGCCGTTCGGAACCCAAGCCACGAACACCAGGTTCGTGATCGAGCGCTTGCCAACACCGAGCTACCGGTGACGATCTCGTCTGCGTTGAGCGACTCGCTGGACGCGCCTCGTCGGGCACTGACCACCGCGCTCAATGCCCGCCTGCTCGGCCGGATCCGAGATCTCATCGATGCCGTGGAGCGATCGGTTGACGAACTGAAGATCGACGCCCCGATTCTCGTAGCGAAGGGCGACGGATCGCTAGCGGTCGCGTCCGATGTTGCGCGACGTCCGATTGAAACAGTGCTTTCGGGGCCGGCCGCATCGATCGTAGGAGCGGCGACCCTCACGGGCCTTGAAGACTTCATCTTGAGCGACGTGGGCGGGACGACCACCGACGTCGGGCAGTTGATCGATGGTCGGCCCCGGTTGGTCGATGACGGTGCCAAGGTGGGTGGTTGGCGAACGATGGTTGAGGCGATCGATGTTCGCACCACCGGGCTCGGCGGTGACAGTGCGGTGACCACCGATAAGGCAGCGATCACGCTAGGACCTCGCCGCCGGATACCGCTATCGCTGCTGGCTAGTGAGCATCCCCAGATCGTGCAGGTGCTCGAGTCGCAACTCGCTGATCCGCCCTCACGGGAATCTGCGGGCGTCTTTGTGCTCTCGCGCCCCAACCTCATCGAGAGCCATGTACCGCGTTCGAACGTTGAGGGCCGCCTAATTGACGCCCTGTCTACGAATGTGCCCGTAGCGCTCACAGACATAGCACCAGGTGCGGTGGAGCGCAGAGTGCTCCATCAACTCATCGGATCAGGCCTTGTGGCGGTCAGTGGGTTCACGCCATCAGATGCTGCCCACACCCTTGGCGACCAAGACATCTGGAGTGTCGCGGGGGCTTCCGCTGGAGCTGCGTTGTGGGGCTGGTACACGGGAGACGACCCAGAGACCTTCGCCCGTCGCGTGTGTTCAGAAATGGCTCGACGAAGTGCAGCGTGTGTGCTTGAAGTGAGCCTCGATGCGGATTCGGCCGACGTACTGACCAATCCGATTCTTGATGCCGTCATCTCCGGCAGAAATGGCGTGGGCGCGGTCCGTATTGGAATCTCGACCGAGACACCCCTCATCGCAGTTGGTGGCCCCGCGGGGGTCTTCTACCCCGAAGTCGCTGACCGGTTGGGGGCCACGCTCGTTTTGCCCGACGCTTATGCCGTCGCCAATGCGGTCGGTGCTGCCTCGGGCAACATCGTGGTGAGAAGTCGAGTCGAGGTACATGGTGATGGTCCCGGTTCCTACCGGATTGTCTCGTCGAGCGGAACCTCTCGCGTCGATGACGCGCCCTCTGCCATCGAGGAGGCCACAGAGACTGCTCGCCGCGTCGCCCAGGAGGCGTTGAGTGACCGAGCGCGGGGGATCGGCGCGATCGGCCGACCGATTGAACGAGTAGATGTGGTCCGTCACGATGACCCGAATGTCGCCGATGGTGCGGGGCTCTACGGTGCGGTGGTCACGCTCGAATTGCTGGCTCGGCCAGTCACCGGAGACTAAGGAATCTGAACGACCAATTCGGTGCCGCCCCAACCATTGGCGAGGTCTCGGCCCTGGACGGTCACTTCGGTGACGCCTTCGGGGATCTCGATGCTTGGTTGGCTGCGGGTAAAGGGCTGTTCGTTCGCGTGGTCGTGAGCCAAGATACGAATACCGAGTTCGTTGCCGTTGGGGTCGACGACTCGCCACGCGTCGGCGTAGCGCTGCGGGGTGTCATAGGGCGACGACACCGTTACCGAAAAGTTCCACGTGCCGGGCGCTTGCTCCACGGCTTCGACACCGATGATGTCGGGGAAGTCTTCACCGAAGATCGCCTCGCCTGCAGCACTTGCTGTGCGGGGTACGAACTCTTCCACGGGGGCCTCCTCGACGACGGGTTCAGGTGCAGCGGTGGTGGTGGTTGGCTCGGCTTCAACCTCGGCGACCCGCTCTGGTGCGACGGTGGTCCCGGCGTCTACTTCGGCGGCGCTTTGCAACGTCCCTTCGATTTCGGATGCGACCGCGGCGGTGTCGCCATCCGCACCGCACGCTGCCGCTACTAGCGCGAGGGCGAATAGCAGCGCTAGCGCGCGGGCGAGCTTCATAGTCAGGACGAACTCACTGCAGCGGTCTCTTTATTCCGAATCCGGCGCTGCCACGGGAACTCTGCCGGCCGGCTTTCGACTACGAGAGCAGCGGTGATGAGGGACAAACCGATGACCAGGGCAGAACCAATTGCATCGCTCGGCCAAATCTCGCTCGAGAGAACCTGGCGAATTGCCACAACGACGGTGAGGACAATGCCCAATTCGGTGAGCAGTTGCACGACTAGTCGGGGTAGTCGAATCCACCATGCCAACAACACAGCCTGCCCCCAGAACACACCGGTTTGAGTCACGGCGAGACTCGGGAAGGAGTTGCCGGTTAGCTGCGGGTTCGGTGGCATTCGACCGACGACTCCTTGGAGCAGTTGGGTCGCCAGCGTTCCGATAATCGACGTGACGACCACGGCAACAGCGACGCGCCAGTCAAGAAAGACTGAGATAGCTACGAGAATCAAGGTTCCGCCGATCAGCAACGCTGGTGAGCTGATGACCTGGGCAGCCTCCCAACGGGCCGTGTCCGTGCCATCCAATAGCCAACGCAAAACGGGCTCTTCGACCGTGAGCAGCCAGCTCACGCGGTCCCGTGCGATCGCTGCTGCGGCGACGATGAGCGCGACTGTTGCGAGCCAGGCCCGTATCCAAGTGGAGCGCATGGACAAAACAATAATCCAGAAACTCCATCGTTCGGGGTCCCCTCCACCAGAGAAGGTGTGCTCTGCCCAGGAAGGTGAGTTGGCTACGTCGGGCTGATGCCCGTTAGAAACCCAAAGTGGACTCGCCTTACAATTACGCCGATGGGTTCCACAGCCACAATGCGGACGGTTCACGGGCTGCCCTCGTTGCTCCTCACGCTCGCCCTCGGGCTGGTCCTTGCAGCCTGCGGAAATGATCGCAGCACGACCCCAGTCGCGGAGGAAACGATCGCACCTCCGGTCGCCGATGTAGAGATCGCAGAGTCGGGAGTGCGGACGAGTACGGAGATCTCGGAGCCGGTCGCTCGTCCTGATATCGAGGTCGTCGATGACTCGATCGTGCGGATCATTGGCTTTGGGTGTGGTGCCCCGGCGCTTGGCTCGGGATTTGCGGTCAGCGAGAACCTCGTCGTCACCAGCGGCCACGTCGTTACCGGTCGTGACCCCGAAAGCCTCGCCGTCCTTCGATCGAACGGCGACGAGTTCGCAGCGACACTTGTTGGCTTCGATCTCGATCTCGATCTCGCGGTCTTGCGTGTGGATGACATCGCGCTTGACCCCGTCAACCTGATCACCGACGTGCCAGTAGTCGACGGCGTTGCGGTCGGGATCCGAAGTGAGGCTGGGGAGCCGTTCATCAATGAGGTGGAATTCACCGTCGACGCACCGGTGAACGTGAATTGGGACGGTGTGTTTCGTGAGACCGAATCGCGGTTCCGCGGGGTTCGAATCGACGCGGTCGTCCGCCCGGGTGACTCCGGCAGCGGGCTCTTCGTCAACGATCACGACGTGATTGGACTCGTTCATTCGAGGAATCGAAGCGGTATCCCCCGGGCCTATGCAGTCGGCAGCGTAGAGATCGCCGACTTTGTCGATTCGATCGACCCGGATGTTGAAATTACCGCCGACCGGTGCGCCTAACAGCCGGTCCGGGGGTGAAGAGCTTGGGAACTCAACACGCACTTCGCTCGACTATTTTTAGAAAATGTCTAAAGTGAAGCTATGTTTCTGCGTCGAAAAATCGAAATGATTGATGAGGCCGACGCCCTCCCCGGGCGTGATGAGGCCATCCGAGTAGCTGAGTCCCACCTAGTTCTCGGAAACCCAATGGTTCCTCCGTTTCCTGACGGAATGGAAAAACTCATTGTCGGAATGGGCTGCTTTTGGGGGGCAGAACGCTTCTACTGGCAGACCGAAGGCGTGTACACCACCGCTGTTGGCTATTCAGGAGGGTTCACCAAGAACCCGACCTACAAAGAGACCTGCACCGGCAAGACCGGCCACACCGAAGCCGTACTCGTCGTCTACGACCCGAAGGTCGTCGCACTCGACAAGCTCTTCGAGATCTTCTGGGAACACCACGATCCCACCACCGCAAACCGCCAAGGCAACGATGTCGGCACCCAATATCGCAGTGCCATCTACACCTACACGCCTGAGCAACTGACAGCGGCTCTCGCCTCACGAGATCAGTACCAAGCGAAGCTCACCGAAAAGGGCTTCGGCGAGATCAGTACGGAGATCGCCGAAGCGGGCACGTTCTACTACGCCGAGGACGACCACCAGCAGTATCTCGAAAAGAATCCTGGTGGGTACTGTAACCACGGGTTCTGTCAAGTGAGCTACGCCTGAGTTAGCGATCTGCCAGTACACTTTCCGCTGGCCCTTATCACGGGTGATTTCAAACTGAGGGAAAGTGTATTTAGATGTTCGATGATGAGGAAGATGAAGATGGCGGCTTTTTCATATTGGTCATGGGCCTTCTGGCATTCATTCTTCTCGTCGTTACCGTCATTGCGCGCTCAGGTGACGACCTGCCAGCTGCGACCGTAACTGGGCCGACGACATCGGTAGTTGAAGAGGTCGAAGTCGAAGCGGTCGAGGAAACCACGACGACGGCGGCCCCGGAGACCACCACGACCGAAGCCCCCACAACGACGGTGGCCGCTGCTGCGCCCGCGCCGTTCACCATGTGGGATGCCCTCAACGGTTCCGGACAGGCGGGACAGTTCGCTGCCGTCGGCGGTGCTCTCGGTCTACAGGCCGACCTCGAAGCGTTGGAAGATGAGGACGGCAACCCGATCATGCGCACGCTTTTCGCCCCGTCGGACGCGGCGCTAGCGGACCTCGGTCCCGAGGCGATCGGCGCTCTGACCGCTGATCCAGACGCTGCGAATGCCCTCGTCGGCTACCACTTCCTGACCGAGCCAATCTCGGCTTCGGAGCTCGAAGGGCTCGATGGCCAGACGGTCACCACTCGGACCGGGCTTCCGCTCACCGTCGAGGTCATCGATGGCGAGGTCGTTCTCAACGGCGAAGCGCGAGTTGTGGCCTCGGACTTCGATGCCGACAACGGCATCGTCCACATCGTGGACACCGTGCTCACACCACCGACGCTCAACCAGGTGCTCAACCTCGACAATATTGAGTTCGAGGTCGCGTCGGCCACGATTACCGCCGCTGGGCAGAACACGCTGCAGGCAGCAGTGGACTTCTTCTCCTCGAACACCGCCAACGCGGTGATCGAAGGCCACACCGACACCGATGGTTCCGAAGAAGGCAACTTGGAGCTGTCACAAGCTCGAGCTGAATCGGTTCTTGCGTTCCTGGTAGCTAACGGCCTGGACGCCGAACGCTTCACCGCCGTTGGTTTCGGTGAGGCCCAACCCATCCTCGACGACGCCGGTGTAGAGGACAAGGAAGCGTCACGACGAATCGAGTTCAACGTCCGCTGATTTTCTCGCAATCGCAGCTTCGCTTCGCTCGGGCTGCTCTGCTGAATCTCCCGCAAATTCATGGCTTACCCCGGGTTTCGACCCAGAAGAACTTCTGAAGAAGAGCGCAGCCTCCCTGCCAAGGGGGGCTTCGCTCTTCTACGGTTGTAGTTATGGTCACCGCAGAATCCGTCAAACTTCTACTCGCCGAGGACGATCAGAGTGTCCGCGAGGCGCTAGAACGAGCGCTGACCTTTGAGGGATACGACGTTCACGCGGTAAGCGATGGTGCACAAGCCCTTGAGGCAACGTCGAAAGCTGAGCCCGAGGTGATCATCCTCGATGTCATGATGCCTGCGGTCGACGGATTGACCGCGTGCCGACGAATTCGCGAGAACGGTATGCGCACCCCGATCCTTATGTTGACCGCCCGCCATGAGATCGCTGATCGAGTCGCCGGTCTTGACGCCGGGGCCGACGATTACCTGGTGAAGCCATTCGATCTCGAAGAGTTGCTCGCCCGGTTGCGCGCGCTCGTCAGGCGCGGTTCAGTTCTCGACACTGACCAGGTTGGCGAAAGCTTGGTCGTTGAAGACATGGAACTCGATCTTGCACGCCGAGAGGTGACCCGCGCTGGCAAGCCGATCGAACTCACGAAGACCGAGTTTGAGTTGCTAGCCCTTCTGATGCACAACGAAGGCATCGTTTTGACCAGAGAGGTCATCTACGAGCGCATCTGGGGCTACGACTTTGAGACGAACTCGAAGTCGCTCGATGTCTATATCGGGTACTTGCGCCGCAAGACCGAGGTTGACGGTCTTCCGAGATTGATCCACACCGTCCGAGGTGTGGGGTACACCGCGCGGGCGTGACATGAGTCTGCGTTGGCGACTCACACTCGTCATTGGCGGTGTAGTCGCGGTCATGTTGTTCGGCGCGAGCTTTCTGGCCTACGTCTCCGCTGAGCGCGAACTCAATGCCCAAGTCAACGAGTTCCTACTGACGCGATCCCGCGAGACCGAAGAGGGTCTGACCGACCTGACGCGGGCAGTTGCGGACCTCCCGGAGAACTCGGATCTCGCGTTGGGTGTTCAGTTCGGAACACTCAACGCGCTTCAGCGCGCGGACGCGAGCATTCAGATCCTCGAACCAGGTGCCACGCAGGTGTCGCGAATCTCCGGGTCGATCCTGCCGATTGGCGATGCGGACTTTGAAATCGCAGCGATCGAAGACCACGAGGTTACGACGAGAGCTACCTTCGACCGAGTCTCCGCCAACGGCGAAGAATACCGAGTGCTCGTGTCATCGAACCCCCGAGGTGCGCTCATGGTCGGGCGCTCGCTTACCGATGTCTCCCAAACCCTCGATGGCCTCCGGGGCTGGCTGATCGCCATCAGCTTCATCGGGACACTCGTCGCCGCGATTGTTGGTTGGTTGGTCGCCGACCGAGTGCTTCGACCGGTTTCTCGCCTAGCGATCGCAACCGAGCAGGTCGCCGAAACTCGACGCTTCGATGCTGATCTACGGGTTGAAAGCAATGACGAGCTCGGCGCACTCGCCCGTTCGTTCAATTCGATGTTGTCAGCGTTGCGTGCTTCGCGCGAGCAGCAGGAGCGACTTGTGCGCGACGCCAATCATGAACTGCGCACCCCATTGACGAGCTTGCGAACAAACGTCGATGTACTTCGTCGCCGTGGGGAAGCGATGAACGAAGGGCAGCGAAGCGCGATCTTGGACGATATGAACGGCGAGGTCGTCGAGTTGACCGACCTGGTAAGCGAACTGGTGAACTCCGCTACCGGGACGGGCACGCTCACGCCGGGGTCGTTTGAGGAGGTCGAACTGTGCAACGTCTGTGAGCAGGCGGCGGAACGAACCCGTCGCCGTACAGGTCGTCTTATCCATGTCCATGGCGAAGGCGAGACGCGAATCCGTGGCGATCGACGTTCACTCGACCGAGCGGTAGGAAACCTCATCGGCAACGCGGTCAAATTCAGCCCAGCCAATTCTCCGATCGATATCACGGTTTCACATCGAAAGATTCTGGTGTGTGACCGTGGCCCGGGAATTCCCGAAGAGGACCGAGAGCGAGTATTCGACCGCTTCTATCGTGTCGACGCTACGAGAACGATGCCGGGTTCAGGTCTCGGGTTGGCGATGGTCGCAGAGATCGCTTCGGCGCACGGAGGCGAGACCTTCGTGGAGGACCGAGAAGGCGGCGGAGTATGCGTCGGCATGCGGTTTAACCGTGCCGACGAAATATGACAGAAACCGATGCGTTCGTCATAATTCTGTAATATAGTTACTCAAGAGCCTCACCGAACGCGCCGAAAGCGTTTGGAAGGAACGCATAGGCGGGCCATTTGGTCTGTATCCCTATGTATCGATCGGCCTAGGGGAACTGCGAATGACGTTAAATCGACAGAGTGCTGCACATCTGCTCAGGCGAGCCGCAATCGGTGGCACGACCGCTCAGATCGACTCCTTTGTCGGGATGTCCAAAGAAGCTGCCGTCGACCGCTTGTTCAACACCGATACGCCAGGGTTGCCGGGGTTTGGTGCGTTCGCATCCGGTGACCAGCACTGGCAAGCGCAGTTGAAAATGATCGACTGGTGGGTCGACCGTATGATCACGTCCGAGCCCTCCGTCGAGGAAAAGTTGACCCTGTTTTGGCATGGCCACTTTGCCTCGGCCCGTGAGAAGGTAGGCGACGCTGAACTGATGTGGGACCAACACGTCACTATGCGAAATGTGGGTCGCCGCAGTTTCCGTAATTTGCTTGGGCGAATCAGCTTCGGCTCCGCAATGCTCATCTACCTCGACAACGAAACGAACGTGAAGGGCGCCGAACAGGAGAACTTCGCGCGTGAGCTCATGGAGCTCTTCACCGTCGGCAACGGTAACTTCGCCGAGCAAGACGTGGTCGCTATGGCTAAGGCTTGGACCGGACACAACACAGTTGGTGCCAACCGCGAGAACAATTGGGTGTACGACCCGACCTACATCTTCCGGTCCGGAGAACACGACAACTCCCAGAAGACACTTTTCGGCATCACCCATAACTGGGATGCCGATGACACACTGGATGAGCTGTGCACTGGATCCAAGGCGGTCGATACTTCTCGCTTCATCGCCCGCAAGATGTTCCAGTTCTACGTGCACGCCAATCCAAGTGAGGCCGTGGTCAACGAACTCGCCACCGAGTTCCGACAAGGGGGCCTAGCCGTAGGCGCGTTGCTGCGATCGATCCTGTTGCACGATGAGTTCTGGGCCGAGAGCTCGCGCTATGCACTGGTGAAGAGCCCGGCTGAATTCATGGTGGACATCCTGCGCCGCAACGGAATGAGAGCAGGAGACGATTCGGTCCGCTGGCGTATGGAGGGCATGGGAATGGTCCTCTTCGACCCGCCGTCGGTAGCCGGTTGGGGACACAACGAGTATTGGCTCAGCACCGCTCGACAGTGGAACAAGGCCACGTGGGCGAACAACTTGAAAGGGTCGGCTGATGAGCGCGGGGTACTTCAGAACCTGGATCGACTCAGCACCCAAGAGGCTGTTGACGAGATCCTCCGCTTCTACTCGATCTTCGATGCCTCTGACGCGACCCGCTCGGCCATGACCGAGTTGCTGAACACCACGAAGTCAGAACGCCCGTGGGCCATGCGGACCGAACCGTTCGCTGTCGGAATGTTTGCACCGGAGGTGCAGTGCGCATGATGGAACAAAGCAACGAAACCGTGGACAATCTCGGATCAGCTGTTGAGTCGGGCCGCCCACTCAACACGATGCAACGCCGTCGGTTCCTGCAAGCGGCCCTCGCCGTCGGCGCGGGAGCTGCGGTCGGACCAGCACTCTTGCCCTCGTCGGTTCAAGCCCAAGCCAGCGGGACCAACACGATCCTCTTGACCGTCACCCTCGAAGGCGGCAACGACGGACTCAACACCTTGGGCCCATTCGGAAGCGGTGCGTACCGAGACCTCCGAGGCCCTCTCTCGATCGCTGAGGGAAGCGCCCATAGCGGTCCCGATGGGCTCTCGTGGCACCCGAGTCTTCGCCGACTGGCGACGCGCTACCGACGCGGCGACGTAGCCGTAATTCGTGGCGTTGGAGACCCAAACCGCGACCTGAGTCACTTCTCGAACATGGCACGTTGGCAGTCGGCTAACCCCAACGGTGGCATCTCGCCGACCGGGTGGTTGGGCCGTTGGCTCGACACCAGCAACACCGGCCAATTCGGTGGCGTTTCTATCGGTGGGCGGGGGATTCCCCTGCACATGCGAGGCAATCAGAGTGACGTTACTGATTTGCCAAATCGTGGCGGAACTGCACTCTATGGCTCCGACCGCTCTGAGGCCCGTGATACCAGCATGTATCGGGCGATCAATCAGATGCGACGGGCGGATCGCTCAGCGATGGTGAGTGCTGTGGGGCAGGTAAGCGCGCAGTCGGTGGCTTCGGCACGAGAGGTCGCCGGAGCGTTTCGAACAGAACTGCCCGACGCTTCCCGCCTACAGACCGACATGGTGTTGGCCGCTCGGGTGATCAACCTGAACCTCGGGACCAGAATCGTCAACGTCCAGCAGCGTGGCTACGACACCCACGACAACCAGATCGGTGCGAACTCGAACGTCGGCGAACACGCCGACCTCCTCGCCGACCTAGATCTCGCGCTCGATACATTCTTCAGCACGCTCAGCGCCGCAATGGCCGAACGTGTTGTTGTCATGGTCTACAGCGAGTTCGGACGTCGAGCCGAACTCAATGGCTCGCGCGGCACCGACCACGGAACTTCAAACCACACGTTCCTCCTCGGACGTCGCGTCAGCGGCGGACTCTACGGTGAAGCACCTGGATTGCGGAACCTTGACGAACGAGGAAACTTCGCAATCACCACAAACTTCCGCCAGGTGTACTCCACCGTGGTCCAGGACGCGCTCGGTGGAGATACGGCGAGAGTCCTGGGCCAGAACTACGGAACGGTCGCCGGGCTCCTCGCCGCAGAATCGGCGCCATCCACGGTCGCAGACCGAGTAGCTGAGATTCGTGGCCGACGCCGTCGCACCGCAGAGGAATATTTCCTCAATCGGGCACCGACCTTCTAATAGCCAGAGGGGCTAGGCAACTCCGCTCTCGGCTTCGCGCTCCGCTTTCTTCTCGATCGCTCGCAGTCGGCTGAACCGACGGGTAATAACGAACAGCAATGTGATGAGTGCTACCAGCGCCAATGCAGCGGCGACCCCGCCCAACGCGACCAGGGCCAAGATGTTCTGGGCGAACAGTCCGAGATCGGCAGGGTCGGAGCAGTCCTGATTGATGAGGTCAGGGTTGAACTGGATGACGCCGATGCCGTCCCACAGCAGGCCGGGTTGCAGATCCGGAGTCGCGAAGTCAACGGTTTGACCGTCGGGAGACGTGCTGACCGTGTAGCGAATCCCGGGCTCGAGAGCCGTCACCAGTGGTATCGGTTCGTCCCAACCGTCGGGTGCCTGGCCGACGATGAACTCCACAAGGGCGGTCGGCTCGGTCACAATGTCGCCGGGTTCTACGACTTGTGCTGGCGCGTCCGGGTCGACGATAGGGGCCTGAATCTCCCATAGGACTTCATCGCGTACCGATAGTCGGACGGCGTTTGGCCCTGGGCAGTTGTCAGCCAGAACCCGTACCCCGGTTTCTACGGTCGTCGATGTTGATGTGAGGCGCAACGCGCGGCGTTCATCCTCGGCACATGCTGAGGCCAGAAGTGCCAAGAGGATGGCAATTGCGGCGATTCGCGTTCGTCTGGAAAACCCTTTGTGGCCAAGCACGCCCTTGACGATAGTGACCTATTACTAAGACGACAGGTCAATTCTTGTAACCCTGCGCCATCTAAGGCTGAGGTAACAACCTTCGGAGGTAACGTTCCTGCTATGAATCCGGCTGGGGGCTTTTTCAACCTGCTTAGCGTGGAGCACCAACGGATTGTCCGTTCGCGAGCTCACCTGCGCAGCGTAGATCGAAGAGCGAAGCTTTTTCTGCAAGGCGATGCGCCGTTGGGCGCCTACTTCGTAGTGCATGGACACCTAAAGCTCACCGTTGGTGGAAACGACGGCCGCGAAGCACTCGTTGAAGTATGTGGCCCTGGAGATTTCGTCGGGGCCACAGCGTTGTTTGACGGGGGAGGGCATTCGACCAGCGCGTTTGCACTAACCAAGCCGACCGAGGTGCTCGTACTCGATCGGCCAATCATGGAGGACATGGTGAGCAACGACCTGGAGTTCAACGCCGCGGTCCTCGCAGAACTCGCCAGGAAGCTCCGTGGAGCTACAGAGCGCCAGCTCGAACTCGCGGTAGATGACGTGAGTGGTCGAGTAGTGCGGCGGCTTTGTGAACTAGTTGACCGATTCGGTGACGTTGCTGAGGACGGTTCTGCGCAACTGAAGTCGCCGATCACCCAACGCGATCTTGCGGCTTGGGCCGGCGTGAGTCGCCAAGCGGTCGTCAAGGAACTCCGGCAGCTTCGCGACGATGGACTGATAGAAACACGCGGATCTCGATTCGGCATCCACAAGGTGGAAGAGCTCCGCCGACGCAACGCCTCCGCCAGCGACGCTGCGTAGCTACCCTCCATTCGCTGGACTCTGTAGGCTGAATAGCAGTGGCTAAGCGCAAACGTAAACGAAATGCATACACCGCCCCCGTCTCTGACCCACCGGTTCGGCCAGGGATTATCGGGCTGAGTAGATCCGTGCCGAGCACCATTGGCAAGCCCCCGTACGCGGACTCGGGCGATCCTGGGCCTTCGCTTTCAAGCCTCGTTCGAAGCCCAGAAGAACTCAACGCGATGCGAAAAGCTGGAGCAATGGCCGCGGAGGTACTCATTCATGCGGGTGGCTTCGTCGAACCGGGCATAACGACCGACAAGATCGATCAGATCGTGCACGAGGAGTCGATTCGTCGGGGTGCGTACCCGTCGCCGCTGAACTATCGAGGCTTTCCAAAGTCCGTGTGCACCTCGGTAAACGAGGTCATATGCCACGGGATCCCCGATTCACGTCCCCTCGAGGATGGCGATATCGTCAACATCGACGTAACGGTTTACGTCGATGGGGTGCATGGCGACAACAGTTGTACCTTCCTCGTCGGGGATGTGGACGACCACTCTCGCCACTTGGTGGCCGAAACCTACGTCGCCATGATGGACGGAATCCGGACCGTGCGAAACGGTTCCAAAGTGCACGACATCGGCCGCGCGATCGAGCGCCATGCTCGGGCCCAGAACCTCGGAGTAGTTCGAGAGTTCATCGGGCACGGCGTAGGAACCGACTTTCATAGCGATCTGCAGATCCCGCACTACTACGACCCTCGGGCCGAGACCGTGCTTGAAACCGGAATGACCTTCACTGTGGAACCGATGCTCACCTTGGGAGACCCGTCGTTGTATCTCTGGGAGGACGAGTGGACCGCTCTCACCCAGGATGGTCGTCGGAGCGCGCAGTTCGAACATACCCTCGTCGTGACCGACGATGGCTTCGAGTTGCTAACGGTTGCCGGGGATGGAACAACGGCGGCTGAAATCTTTGCCGTCGAGAGCATCAGTAGCTAGCGGCAATAGCGCTAGGCCAGAGCAAACCGGACTCGGCGCTTTTCGATATCAGCTTCGGTAAGGCGCACGGAGACTTCGTCACCAAGGCTGGCCTCGCCATCCGCGTAAGCAACCACCGCAGGGTCTCGCAGTTGGACTCGGACACGGTCGCGCTTGTCGTCGACGTTTGTGACCAGACCGAAGAAGGTCTCATCGACACGATCGGTGAGCAACGCGGCCTCGAGCAGGTCAAGGACGCCTCGATCGAGGTTTCCTTCTCGGTTCCTGGCATCGCCCAACAGCTTTGGAAGCTCCGGAAGGGTCTCAAGGGTCCACTCTGGCGGGCGAGTGCCGGCGATCGCAGCAAGCACACTCTCGTTAGCGAAGCGGTCGCCGAGGCGGCGCAGCGGCGCGGTCACATGCGCGTAGTCGGCAGCGATTGCTGAATGTTGGGTGTGTTTGGGTAGCTCGCCGTCAAAGGCGACGTAGCCCGCTCCACGCAGCCCTCGGGCGGATTGCGCGATCATCGCCGCTTCCTGGGGGTCGTTGGGGTTGAGGGCCCGCACGGCATCTGGGTAGCTGCGAGATTTAGGCCATTCGATGCCGAGGGCTCGGGCCGTGTGTCGCAGTTCGTTGATTGTGCGGTCATCGGGGGTCGGGAGGGTGCGGAGGATTCCCGTGCCGCTCTTCAACATGATGTCCGCAGCAGCGATACCGGTGAGCAAGCTGATCTGCGCGTTCCAACCCTCAATCGGCAAGGACTCGTCGTAGACGAGCTGGAAGCCAGTTTCGGTTGTAACGACTTCTTGGGACGCTAACCGCAACGAAACGGCTCCTCGTTCGACTTCTAACTGCTCTCTTCGCACTCCGACCTCACGCAGTGCGAGAAGCCCGGCGTGTTCACCTTGTTCCATGAGGTCGGCAGCGTCGCGGTAGGAGAGTTGGGCTCGCGATCGGACGATCGCACGTTCGAGGATGGCATCGGTGATATGCCCAGCGTCGTCGAGGTCGATCGTCCACAAGAGGCTTTGACGATCTTGGTCTGCCAGTAGGCTCGCCGCCGCTTCGCTGATCGCCATTGGGTGCAGTGGCGCCCGCCCATCGGGGGAGTACATCGTTGCGCCTCGGTCTCGAGATTCCTTGTCGACAAGCCCACCTGGGGAGACCCATGCGGCAACATCGGCAATGGCGTAAAAGACCCGCCAGCCCTGAGGAGTTTTCTCGACGTGCACGGCTTGATCGAGGTCCATTGAACCGGGAGGATCGATCGTGACCAGTTCGAGGTCCGTCCGGTCAACTACCTCGCGACCCGCGCTACTCGGCGGTATCTGCGGCCCTGCCGCGGCGCTCGATTCCGCCTCGGCGATCACCTCGTCGGAGAACGCCTCAGGGATATTTAGCTCCTCGCGTAGCTTGTTTAGCCCACGGCAAATGTTTGCTTGAGAGGGTGAGCAGCGATAGTGAAGGCGAGCCATTCGCTCACATTATCGGGCTGACCTATCGCAGCGATGCACCACCGGGTTCGGGCAATTCGACCCAGATTCGACCGGGTTGCAACTCGATTGGGCTGCCGTTGGCGTCAGAGTATTGGGTGATGGAGTTCGGAGCTGGTTTGTTCCAGGTTCCCCGAATCAGCCGGCCCTCGGTGAAGATCCAGGCGGCACCATTTCCGACCACCTGCGCTTCGGGAGAGTTGGCATCTGCGGGGCTCACCCCGTAGGTCGTGAACTGCACGATGACTGTCTCTGGAGCAGTACGAACGCCAGCGGTATCGACCGTGGCGGCATTGTCTTGCGTGCGGGCCCAGCCCGAACCGTTCCACTCGTAACTCACGTTGGTGTTCGGGTAACTGACGCTAACGCCTCCCGATGCCTCGGAGGCGTTGGGTAGGTCGGTTCCGGGTCGGCGAATGTTGAATACTTCTGGCGGTACGCCGCCAGCATTGCCACCGGCGTTTCGGAGCGCTCCAGTGGAGGAGAACAAGTTGTGAGGTGCTGGCCGGCTCGTGTTGCGGAAGTATGCCCCACCGGCTCCTGTAGCGGCGCCGATGTTGACCAATGGCGAGGCGTTCACCAAAGCGGTTGTGCCTTGGTTCGCGCCCGAGTTTGCAAACAGTGGCTGGTTGAGTGGTCGCAACAAGTTGATGTCGGTGGTGCGCATCGAGCGGACCGGGCCGACGGTTGGGACTTCCTCGGAGTGGAAGACCGCCGCGTAGCGGGTCACGCCACCTTCGACGAGTTCGACGTAGACGATGTCTGCGTCGTTGATGCCAGCCTGAGGGCGAGCTCGAGGGACGTTGTCGATCTTGACCGCAAGCGCCGGACGGGCGTTTCCGTTCGGGTTCGGTCGTCCGGTGAGAACCGAACGGCCGCTGGCGTCTCGGTAGAACTCGAGTGCTTCGCCGACGATCGCCAACTGCTGTCGCGAGTCGTCGAGGTCAACTTGAAGACCACGCACAACGCCATCGATGGTCAGCAGACGCTCGGCTGCGGCCTGGCGCAGACCGATGAGGCCTGGGAGATCGGTTTGCAGCGATTGTGCCTGAGCGTCAATCGCGGCGATCTCACCATCGGCCTCTTCGAGGATCGCTTCGTAGATCTCTTGGCGCTGGAATGGGGTTGGGTCGTTCTCAGCGGCGGCGAGTCCCTGAACGAGGGCTTCCTGCGCGGGTTCGCCAGACACGAAGCGCTCCAACGCGATGTTGACGCGCGTGGAGGCTGGCTCGCGGCGAGCGAGGGCGAGTTCTTCGAGTGCGTCTGTGGAGCCTTCGATCGCAGCGGTCGCAGCGTCGATGTCGGTCAGTACCTGCGTGCGTTCGACCTCCAGCTCTTCGAAGGCTTGGTCGGCATCGGTGATCACCGTGAGTAGTGCTTGCTCCTCAGCTTCGAGGCGCTCGCGATCGGTTTGACCGTCTTGTGCCCCGACAGGTGTTGCGGCCGTTGCCACGAGAGCGAGGGCAGCGAAGAGCGCGACGAATGCCCGCCAAATATTGCTCATGCGGCCCAATCGAACGTTACTCATCAAATGTCTCCTCGATCCCTGGATCGATGAGCGAAGGACGCTCCGCGGACCCGGGTCTCGTTACGAAAATCCCTACCGCCACAATAATAATGCTCACAATAATGAGAGTTGCCCACTTGGAGCGGCGTTCATCCCGTTCGGGTATGACTGGAAAATCGGATTCTCGCCAGTCGTACCCAAGGACCTTATGGCTCATTTCCCGTTTTGAGTAGGGCTCCACGACCTGCGGAAGGGCGCCCGTGCGGGGCGGGACGGCCTGCAACAACATGTGTGGTTTCATCGATGAGTTGGACGAGAACTCTTCTCGGGCCTTCACAAACAACCGCGCCACCTTGCGCGGTCGCAGATCCAGTGCATGCGACAGATACAGCGGGGTGACGTCATAGCGGTAGCGCAAGATGAGAGCGAGCTTGTAGTCAGCGCGCATCTCTTGGAGGGTGTCAGCCAGGAAATGTGCCGAACGATGTCGGTCATCGACCTCTAGCAGTGCGGAACTCGGCCGGCGCCCACCAACATCCTCGAGATACTGATAGGCCTCGTTGCTAGCAATTGATGCCAGCCACGCCGAATAGGCCGCGGGAGGCGGAAGGGCATGCGCGTTGTACCGACTGACGGCGATTCGAAAGGTGACGACCGTTAGGCGGAGGGCTTCAGCCTCGTCCTTGACGAGAAACCAAATGACGTCGTAAACCATGACTGCCGCGTTGTGATTGATGACCAGCGGCGAGTCGTAGTACATATTGCGCCAGTCCCCAGCGGTGATCGGGGGGAAGGTGCCGTAGGGCTCAAGGGTCGTAGTTGTCTCGGTGGACATGGCGGACCAATGTTAGTGCTCCGGCGCGCGGGAGACCTAACGCCGCTGACAGAACCGGCAGTATGAGGTGGTCCGGGCATCGAGAGTTGTGCGTGTGAGGGAACGGCCACATTCGATGCAGGGTTCACCAGACCGGCCGTACACGTTGAGGGCGTGTTGGTTCGACCCTTGTTCGCCATCGACGTGGGTGTAGTCCCGTAGTGTCGTTCCCTCATTGTCAATTCCCGCCTGGAGAACCTCTTGGATGGCATGGGCGAGTTTGTGGCACCGCTCTTTGCCGACCCGGCGAGCCAGCGGATTGATTCGGGCAGTGAATAGCGCTTCGTCGGCGTAGATGTTTCCGACGCCGGCAACCGGTCGTTGGCTGAGCAACTGGGTCTTGACCGGTCGAGAACTCTTCGCGAGTGCGTCGTAGAGCGAGTCGCCGGTGAACGCATCGCTGAAGGGCTCGGGGCCCATGTGATGCAGGGTGGTAATCGAGGCGTAGTCGCCCGCCTCGACGGCGTGGAGCCGTCCAAACCGCCGAACATCTTTGAAGATGAGGGTTCGACCGTCGTCGAGTGTCCACCAGGCCCGGACGTGGGGACCCGCCGCGCTTTGGCCGTCGGTAGGTCCCGCGATCGAGAACTGGCCGGTCATTCCAAGGTGTGCGATCAACTCCCTGCCGTCGTCTAGTTCGAAAATGAGGTATTTGCCCCGGCGGCCAATCGCCTCGATAGTCGTACCCACCACCTCGATGGCTGGGGTGAACTTTTCGCTCCAGTGTGAGTCAGCACTACGGAGTTGGGCCCCGGTCACTTCGGGTTCGAGTTGGCGCCGAATCGTCTCGACTTCGGGGAGCTCTGGCATGGCTTCACGGTAGTCTCAGCAGCCATGGCTAGCGAAGCGCTGCGCGATCGGTTTCTTTCCGAACTAGAGAACTCCGTTTCGGTACTCGACGGCGTCGAAACTGCAGCCGTCGCCGAGGCATGGGCGTCGAGCGCTGTGGCTGAGTGGCTGGCGCTCGGTGGAGCTGTCGGCTCGTTGGCGCCGCGACTAAGCGCCTACCCAAAAGCGCGGAGCGTCATTGCGTGGGTGGAGGGCGGTGATGCTTCTGGCGGCGACGGATGGCTTGTGGACATCGGCACGCACGAACCGGTCGAGGCATGGGAACTCCACGATCCGAAATCGCCCCGAGAACGAGGGGTGATCCTTGCCTTTGCGACTCAGGACGGTGAACGCCATGACGTTTCGGTCACCATTGCTGAGGGGCAGCTTCTCGCTGTTGTGGTTGGGCCGCCCGGTTTGGCCGAGGCTACCGCAGAGGACGATTCGGGAAGTGGGGTCATCGCCCAACCGATGGACGTAGGGGAGGCGACAGCAGCTGTTCGCCGGGCAATGTCCACCATCTCGACCGAACTCTCGGTGGTCTCCGAAGCGTCGCTTCCACTTCTCTTTCGGCGTTTCGCGATGCCATTGGGTATCGCCCAAACAGAGCCCGACACCGCCATTGAACTTCCCGTCCGCGATCACGAACTAGATCTCTACGGCGCCGATGTGATCCGTTCAGCGCTGCGAAACGAACTTGAACTCGAGGCCCCTGACGCCGTCCATCAAGCCCTTCGGTCCTGCCAGATTCGCTTCGACGCGTTGGAGCCTGACGCGGTGACCCTGGCAGAGGTAGCAGGCTGGTCTGGGACCGGGGCGATGTCGGTCTCTGACTTGTGTCAGCTGGCAGGTGGTTACCTCGCTCCAGTCACACTCTCGCCACACTCGGTCGTCGAGCAAGAGGCCCTTGTTCAGCTAGAGGTGGCCGATTGGATCGGCGTAATCCTCGGGCTCACTCGCGCTCGGGCTGGTACCGAGGTGGACGGTTCCATGCTCGTGAAGGCCATCAACGCTGCCCCAGAGATCACCACGACCATTCCGAAGAAACACGCTCCTGGGTTGGCGTGGACATTCGAGACCATGCTGTACGCGTGGGAGGTAACGGGGGTGCTCGTCGACGGCGCTACGAGCCCCGCGGCGAAATGGATCTTGCCTCAGGCGGCGATTCAGGCTTGGGGTTCGGCGTCGTCGTGACCTACTGCCCGTTGGGCAGCGAGAGCGATCGTTTGCAAGATGTCGCCTTCGGAGATCGCGAGGCCGAGTCGAAGTCCGTTGCCAAGATCCCGGGCGACTACCAGAACCGCTGTTCTGGTCCCTACGCTGATCCGACGAAGCTCATCGAATCCGAAACCAGGGGCGCACGCTTGGATCGTGGCGCAAGCCACCGCCTGCTCAGCGTCGGCTGCGGTCGCCGTCGCGTGAAAGCCCGCTGCTGCTGGGGATGCCGAAACGGTGGCTTGTATCTGGTCACCGACGGCTTCGACGTGGACGCCAGGTCGTCGCTCGAGCGCAGTTTGGGTGTCGTCTTCTAGGTGGAACTGATGAAGCACCCGAGCAAACGCTCGCGAGACGGAGTTGATACGCGCGGCTGCGTCGTTGGTTTGGATACTGCCAAAGACGAAGAGCCCGTCTGAATGATCGCCGCTCGTGCGGCTGTAGTGGCCGCTTAGGTCGCCATGTCGAAACGCAGCGCTTGGCTTCCGGCCGTTGGACAACATGATGACGGTGTGCATCATCCGAAACGTCTCGGTAGGGGACAGCGTCTGAGGTGCAGGTTTGCGAATGAACAGCACCGGCTGATCGTCGTGGGGTACGTGGAGGTACAACAACAACGAAATTGAGGTGCCGATTTCTTCAATCAGGTCGAAAGTCGCCTCAACCAGGGTCGAAAAAAGGTGGTCGATCTGGGGACTCGTCGAGCGAGTAAGCCCGGGCGGAGAGAAGCGCGCCGGTGCTGGAGCGCCTCCTTCATGTGCATGGATCGACATAGATGTGATGATATCTACTGAAATTGCTGCGGTACGTAGCGGAGGTCAAATTGCCTCAATGCGGCTGAGTGCTTGGTCGAACCCCGATTTTGGGTGGCTAGGAGGCGGCAGCCTGGGTTTCGAGGAACCGCAGGGACGGCGCAGATGCCCGAATTCGTCCGCTCGCCTGGCGGCTAGCTAACTCGTTGAGACCCTCCGGACACTCGCCTGCATATGGGCACCAGCCACAGAGCGGCCCCGGTGAAGGGCCGAACTCATCAGCGCCGAGCGACATGCTGAGCTGGTTCCAGGTGTCCTCCAGGGCATCGACTGCGGAGTTGATGAGGTCTTCAGTAACAGGGGTCTCAATGATGCACTGGCCGAGATAGAGCAGCCGGGCGGCCTGAGGGCGTTCACCCGTCGATGCTTCGACCGCGGCCGCGTACAGGAGCACCTGCTCAAGGCGACCCTCTTGGTAACGCTGCTTCGGGGCTCGACCCGACTTGTAGTCGGCAACGATCAGTGGAGAGTCGGCGGAGTCTCCTTGGCGTTCGAGCCGGTCGACGATGCCACGGAACGGCACGAAGCCGAGCATGGTGTCGACCTTCTGCTCGTTGGCGACCACGTTGATCTCTTCGGGATTCTCCAAACTCCAGAGCCCCTCGATTGCGGTCCAGGCGAGCCAGCGGAAACGGCGCTGTTCAGCGTCGTCGAGTTCGAGCGCGAGGAAGTCGTCGTGCTCGGCGGTCTCTGGCCACAGTTCACGAGCGAGTTCTTTGGCCTGATCGGTGGTGCGTTGTGGGCCGGGGAGCTCCATTAACTCCTCGAGTACCCGGTGTGCGAATGTGCCGGCGATGGCTGCTTCGCCCGCAGGGTCGGGAAGGCGATCCATGTAGCGAAACTTCCAACGCTTCGGGCAGGAACGGAAGGTAGACGCACTCGATGGCGACAGATACGGGGGAGGGCCACTGCGGCTGACGGTGAGGCTGTCGTCGATCTCGGTATCGGCAGCATCGTGAGGACGATCGCCCCCCACGTGGTAGAGCATTTCGCTCGTATCAACATCGGCAAATGTCATAGATGTAGTTCTAGCAGAGGGGTGTGACAGTGTTCCGCTCGGACTTCCGCCGAGAACCCAAATCCCTCTCATGGTCGCTACGCGAGCTCCGCTCCCCCAACGCAATCCGAGCCTTTCGACTCTCGATACTGCCGCTCGTTCCCCTCTAAGACTGCTGGCCAAAGGCCGCGCCCACATGCACCGATACACGAACTGAGAAATTGATGCTCGTCTGGTCAATGGGACCGAGGCCCGGTTGCCGGTGGATTATGGCAACGGGTCGATTCATGATGCTGGCGCGTTGCGGTTCACGAGTGCCGAGCGTGCTGAAGAGGCGTTCGGGTCGTTGGGGAACGAGCCTGATGCGGCGGTGATGTTGAACTTGGCTGACGAGCCAGACGGGGCGACTGACTATGTGATCACGGGGACCGCGACCGGTGATGGCGTGTATCCGGTGCAGTGGGGGCTCGATGCAGCGGGCGAGCCGTGTGAGTTGATCATCGATTACATGGTGGGCTTCAACCAGAAGTTCGCCGATGACTTCGACGAGTACAACCTCGGTTAGATCTTCGTGATCTGGGAGTCGCTTGTGTCTTTAGTTCGAACTACCGCGCCAACAGGTCGGTAATGTCGCCGGCGAGGTTGCCGTAGCCGCCTTGTTGGAAGGTGCCGTCGTCGTTGATGAAGACGTAGGTTCGCTGCTGGGTGACACCGAATCGGGTCCAGATCGCCTGCGACTCATCCTCGATGTGGGGAAGACCCGCAGTAGCGGTGCTGTCGATGAACTCCGGGAAGTCACTCGCGGCGGCGAGGCCGGGAACGCCGACGATCGCCACGTCGTTTCCGAATTGTTGCTGTGCCGCTGCGACCGCAGGGGCTTCTGCACGTCAAAACGGTCACCAGGGCGCCCAGAACCACAAGACGACGTCTTGGCCCTGGAGGTTTGCGAGATCAATCGACTGACCCCCGACGGTCCGAAACGTTCCATTGAGCGGCGAGTTCGGATCGGGTGCTGGCTCAGTCGCAGCGGTAGTGGGCGGTGCCTCGGTCGTCGTGGTGGGCGCAGCTGTAGTTGTGGGCGCTTCCGTCGTTGAACTCTCCGGCGCTGATTCCTCGGCCACTTCGGTGGTTGGCGGGGCATCGGGTTCCCCCTCGAGGTCTTCCTCGGGCACAGCTTCCTCGACTGGTGCTTCTTCCGCCGCTGGCGCAACGGTGGTGGTGACTACCGCGCCCTGTGTTTCGATCTCGTCGGACTCGGGGAGATCGTCGCCCTCGATGTCCACGGCGGGTTGGCCGGGGTCGTCGGCTTGGTCTTCTTCCTCTTCGTCACCCGCGTCCACGGCGGATTCGACCTCGGCCGCTGTCGTAGAGGGTTCCTCCACGACAGCGGCGAGGTTCTCGTCGTCGGCGCTACCGCAGGCAGCGAGTAGCAAGCAGGCACATACCGCTACCGCTGCACGTGCACGCCGAACACGTAGGTGAGATCGTCGCCGCATGGCGAGATCTTAGTTGGCGATAAGTGCTTGAACGTCCGCGGCCAGGTTGCCGTAGCCGGCTTGTTGGAAGGTGCCGTCGTCGTTGACGTAGACGTAGGTTCGCTGACGCGAAACCCCAAAGCGAGTCCACAACTCTTGGGTCTCGTCGGAGATGTGCTGGATCGCACCAGTTCCGGTTCCATCGACGAAGTCCTGGAACGTTCCAGGGTCGGCGAGGCCGGGCACACCGATGATGGTGATTTGATCTCCGAATTGTTCGTTTACCTCTGCGACCGCAGGGGCTTCAGCACGTCAAAACGGTCACCAGGGGGCCCAGTACCAGAGGACCACATCCTGACCCTCGAATTGACCGAGATCGATCGTCTCGCCCGTGGTGGTCGTAAATGACCCAGACAACAGCGATGCCTGCGCTACGGGTGCGTCGCCTGCAGCATCAGCTGCGGCTGCGCCGGTCGCTGCAGAGGCGGCAGTTGTTTCTGCAGTGCCACCACCGCAGGCGCTCAACAACAGCAATGCAGCTGCCAAGAAACCAACGATTTTGGTGCGACGACCAAATAATCTCACACTGAGATATTACGGCTGATTTCGGCCTCAACTGAGGCACTTAAGAGGCTTCTTACGCTGGGTTCCCAGGTTGGAAACATCTCAGGTGACATTTGTAACGAGATGGGTATCTTTGGCTAGACGTCAAGCGCAGCGGCGTCGAAGTCATCGGAGTTCTCGATGATGTAGTCACGACGTACCCCAACGTCAGAGCCCATCAACACGTCGAACATCTTCTCGGCTCGCTTGCGCTCCTTCTCGGCATCGTCGATCGTCAGACGACGCAGAATCCGAGTCTCGGGATTCAGCGCGGCGTGTTCCAACTCGTCGACGTTCATCTCGCCGAGGCCCTTGAAGCGTTGCCACTTGATGTTCTCCGCTTTGCGGTTACCCTTCGCCAGCTCCTTGGTGAGCTGATCACGGTGCTGTTCGCTGAAGGCGCGATAGGTCTCGCCTCCGACCTTGGTGCTGAACAGCGGGGGCTGCGCTGCGTAGACCCGGCCAGCCTCGATGAGCGGCTTCATGTACTTGTACAGAAGCGTCAACACCAGGCATCGAATGTGGCTGCCGTCGACGTCGGCATCGCACAAGATGATGATGCGCCCGTAGCGCGTGGCGTCGAGATCAAAGTCCTTGCCGGACCCACCGCCGATTGCGGTGAACAGCGCCTGGGCCTCATTGTTGTCGAGCACCTGCTTGAGCGTCGCCTTGCCAGCGTTCACGACCTTGCCGCGTAGAGGCAAGACCGCCATGTACTCGGCGTTGCGACCCTGCTTGGCCGGCCCTGCCGCTGAGTCTCCCTCCACGATCAACAGCTCGGCGTCGGGGCCATGCGTGCGGCAATCGGCGAGCTTGCCCGGCATCCCGGTGCTACCAAGGCTCGCAGCCTTGCGCTTGTTGTCGAGCGCCTGCTTGGTGCTGACCCGCGTCTGAATCGCCGTGGCGATCTTGTCTCGGATGGCATTGACGTGGGTCTTCTTCGATCCCACACCGTTGAACCAGTCGACCATTCCCGACTTCACGATGTCGTAGACAATCTTCTCCACACCGGGCGTGCCCAGTTCTTGTTTGGTCTGGCCTCGGAACTGTGGCTCAGGGAACGTCACCTTGACCACCGCGATCATGCCCTCTTGCACGTCGTCTTTGTTGGCCTTGTGTTTGTTCTGCTTGGCGAGCTTGGCGAGCTTGCGCATGTCCTTGAGCAGCACGTCATTGACCGCCCGGTTCATCGAGCGTTCGAAGCCCTGGAGATGCGTGCCGCCCTCGGCGGTCGGGATCGTGTTGACGAAGGTGACGATGTGGGTGTCGAAGCTGTCGACCCAACGCAGCGCAACGTCGACGGTGCACTCACGCTCGACGATTTGCATCTTGCCGTTGACCGGCACCTTCTCTTCGAAGGTGTCGATGCCCGACAACTCGATCACATCGGTGATTTTCGACTTGTCGCCGACCAGATCGTTTACCAGATCCTTCAACCCGCCCCGACTCAAGAATTCAACCGGGTCCTTCTTCGAACCGGTGCGCTTGTCCTCAAGGGTGATGCGCAAACCAGGGACTAAGAAGCATGCCAACTTCACGCGCCGGACAACCTCATCCCAATCGATCGCCGCTTCGGGATCGAAGATGTCGGTGTCGGGCCAGAAGCGAATGCGGGTTCCGGTCTTCTTCGTCTTCGCGATCTTCTTGAGCTCATGGCTTTTCTTGAACGACGATCCACTGAAGTGGCCGGGAACTCGCTCGTCGAAATCGAGAGCCCACGTGCTCCCCTGGCGGTCGACCTCTGCCTTCATCTTCCGCGACAACGCGTTCACCACCGACGCGCCCACACCGTGCAAACCACCCGATGAGGAGTACGCCCCACCACCGAACTTGCCGCCAGCGTGCAACTCGGTGAGCACAACTTCAAGTGCAGACACCTTTCGCTTCGGGTGCTTGTCGACGGGGATGCCTCGGCCGTTGTCAGCAACCTCGACCGATCCGTCGCGATGGAACGTGACGAAGATCTTGTTCGCCTCGCCCGCTGCAGCCTCGTCGACGGAGTTGTCGATCAACTCCCACACCAGGTGCATCAAACCGGCCGAACCCGTGCCGCCGATGTACATGCCGGGGCGTTTGCGGACCGCCTCTAAGCCCTCGAGGGTTTCGATCGAGTCGGCGCCGTATTCGTTCTTCTTGGTCATCGTCTTAGTAGCCATGCTAATTCTCGATCTCCCCTTTAGAACCGTGCGGTTCCGGCAATGATGATGGGCTGGTCGGTAGCGGTGCTCACGAGATCTCGCTTGCTTGGTTCGAGATCGATGGCGACCGGATCGGGTGCGGGCTTCGACTTGTCCTCGTCGGAACCGACGATGGCGAGTGCGCCCTGCATCGATCCGACTCGGGCGTAGACCAGTGCCTTCTCATCGGTGAACCGGGTGATGCGGACACCGCCTCCGCCGCGGCCCTTTGCATCGAACTCACTCGCGGGTGTGAGCTTTGCGGTGCCCTTGTCGGTCACGGTCAAGATGTTCTCGTCGCCGATGATCGCACCGGCGCCAACGACCTTCGCGCTGCCCTTGAGCTTCATGCCCGCGACACCGGACGCATTGCGGCCCTGAGTAGAGATGCCATCGACGGCGGTGCGAAGCACTTGGCCGTCACTGGCCACGATCGCGATGTCAGATCCAGCAGGGGCGGTGAAAGCGGCGGCCAGCGTGTCTTGTGGTTTCAACTTGATTACCGCCTGGCCGGGCCGGGTTCCGGCGATTTCTTCAGCGGTCACCTGTTTGGCCACACCGTTCTCGGTGATGAGCACCACGTTCTCTGCGCCCTCTGTGGTGGGGCAGACGATGGTCAGGACTTCTTCGCCTTTGTCGAGTCCGAACGCCTTGCGGGACTCGGTACCGCGGGATCGTCCGCCGACCTCGGTGAGTTCCAGCCCGAGTGCCATTCGTGCCTTGCCCTGGTTCGTGATTGCAAACACCGGCGCCCGTGTCGAACCGATCCGGCTTGCGAGCAACACATCGTGACGACCCGGTGTCGCTCGTTTGGCGCCTTCGAGCGGAGCCCGGCCCGCAAGACCGCTCGTGGACAGCGTCACCACACATGGCGTGTCAGGGATGTCGTCCTCACCATCACCGTCCAGAACCGTAAGGTCGATCGTTGCGAACTCGTCCTCGGTAGCGATTACGGTTCGCCGGTCGCGCCCGAATTCATCGGCGGCTTCTCGCAGTTCGGTCAGTACGACGGTTCGCTGACGTTGCTCGGAACCGAGCAGCTTCTGGGCGTCGAGGATCTTGGCTTCAAGATCGGATGCCTCGTCCTCTAGTTTCTGGACTTCAAGAGCGACCAGGCGCTTGAGCGGCATGTCGAGAACGTGCGTCGCCTGGATCTCGGACAGGTCGAGTTCCTTCATGAGCGCGGCGCGGGCATCGGGGGTGGTTTTGGACGCCCGGATGATTGCGATGACTCGATCGATGTTGTCGAGTGCGATCAGGAGGCCAGCGACGATGTGCAGCCGCTCTTCCCATTTGCGCAGCCAGTACTCAGTGCGGCGAACCACGACCTCCAGACGGTGCTGGATGTAATGGTTGCACAGGTCCCACAGGTTGACGGTCGTGGGCACGCCGTCGACCAGCACCACGTTGTTGATGCCGAAGGTCTCCTCCAGCGGGGTCAGCTTGTAGAGGTTCGCCAAAACCGCCTTGGCGTTCGCTCCGGGACGAAGATCGATCTGGATGCGCAGACCCGATGTCTTGTCCGACAGGTTCTTCGCTCCCTCACGTTCATCGACGCCTGGCAATCGGCCGGCCGCGGCGAGTTCGTTGATCTTGGTGATGACCTTCTCGGGGCCCACCATGTAGGGCAACTCGGTAATGACGAGCGCCTGGCGGCTGCGGGTCAACTTGATGGTCTCTGACTTCGCCCGAACCCGGATCGTTCCTCGGCCGGTCTCGTACGCGTCCCGTAGGCCGTCATCGATCACCGTGCCACCGCTCGGGAAGTCCGGCCCCGGCAGCACCTTCATCAACTCATCGACCGTGGGCTTGGGGCGACGCTTCTTCATCACCAACTCGATCGCGTCGGCGACCTCTCGAAGGTTGTGCGTCGGCATATTAGTGGCCATGCCCACGGCGATGCCCGTGGTGCCGTTGACCAGCAGACTGGGGATAAGTGCGGGCAGTACCGTCGGTTCGTCACGCAGTCCGTCGAAAGTCTGGTGAAAGTCGACCGTCTCTTCGTCGATCTCGCGCACCATCGTCATCGCGGCGGGCGACAACTTGCACTCGGTATAGCGATACGCAGCCGGCGGGTCGTCGAGCGTTCCGAAGTTGCCCTGGGGGGTGATGAACGTGACGCCACGAGAGAAGTCTTGGCCCATCCGCACCAATGTCTCGTAGATCGCCGAGTCGCCGTGCGGGTGGTACTTGCCCATGGTGTCGCCAACCACGCCGGCGCACTTGCGGAAGTCGCTGTCGGGACGAATGCCCTGCTGCAGCATCGAATACAAGATGCGGCGCTGCACCGGCTTGAGGCCGTCACGCACATCGGGAATCGCCCGAGCGGTGATCACCGAGAGCGAATAGGCGAGGAAGCTCTCGCTCATTTCGTCGGCGACCGGAGTATCGATAATTTCGGCGGCGATATTTTCGCTGAACAGTCCAGGCTGATCGGCCATGTCGTGGGGCTCCTATAGAGATCTTGGTCGTTTGGGCCGCTATCTAGAGCGGCGAACCAAACGTGTGTTCGACATCATAGCGTTGCTTCAATCGACCGTAGCCGGTGGTCCAACAGCACGTGTGCCACCACACTTCGCGATCTCCATTCCGTGCGGTGGATGGCGCCAGGCTTGGGCTAGCGAAGGATTCTTAGCTGGCTAGGCGATGAATCAGTCGGTGGCGGCGGGGCCTCGCCACAATGCGGCCTTCAGAACAAAAAAGATGAAGGCCAGACCCGGTAGGTGGCATCGGGTCTGGCCTTCATTGATGAGAGCGACGTGGATGGAGGGAGAAATCGTCGCCTCAATTTGTGATGTTTTTTTGGGGGGTATGGAGGGGAATATGTTGGGGAGACTTTGGGGCCACGCCGAGGCGTAGCCCCCAGTTATTACTATGCGGCGACCGGCTCGGATGAGCGGGCGGCCAGGTAGTTCTCGACGGACGGGACGGAACTACCGAAGACCAGGGAGATCAGCTCGCCTGTGCGTCCGGTTCCAGCTTCGAGAGCGGATTCAGCGGTTTGGCGGGCTTCGATTTGCTCGGCGGAAACAGTGATGAGTGCTGCCAAGTTGTCGACCCGTTCGTTGGTGAGGTCAATCAAATCGTTTGACATGCTGTGGGCCTTTCTGTGAGATGATCACACTTCGTTGTGTGCCATGTACAGATAGAAACGACTAGTCCACATGGTTCATTCCCGACCTTGGGGAACACCTGATTAACGCTCGTTAACCCCCCGTTTTCAGGCCGGAGGCGGACGCGGAGAGTGGGCTTTCCACTACAGCGATTCGGTCAGTCAATAGCGCCGAGGCGAACGATCTCCAACGCGTCGAGTTCATCCTCGTTGGGGAAGTCGACGGTGAGCCAGCGAGGCGGATTATGCCCCGTGCGGAACAGTCGATGGCTGACAAGTCGCGCCACGGCTTCCCACGGCACGAGAAATCGCACTTCGCCGTTGCTGTCGGTGAGTCCGACGATGTCGGCTTCGGGCAACAGGGTCTCAATGCCCTGAGTCCAGCTACAAGCGGTATGCAAGGAGTTGCCGACCTGGATGGTTAGCAGGGGAGCAACGTGTAGTTCCGAACGCGAAATAAGCTCGAGCGCGGATCGCTGCGCGTCGGCGACGATTGCCCGATCGAGGATTAACAAGTGACGCCAGGGGTCATGGGCTGGGTGATCAGGCGATGGCTCGAAGGGTCGCCATTTCCCATCGTTACCCACGATCGGCAGTAAGGAGATCTGCGTCGCTGGGTCGATGAAGAACTCCACGAGTTCGGCGGCTCGCGCAACGGCTGCTGCCCGATCTGATGGAACAACAATCGCGGACTCGGTCGTCGGCAGGAATACCACCTGCTCACGGCTGTCGATGGGCAGTGCGCTTAGGCCTCCTGGCAACAGCAGGCGAGCAATCCGGTCGCTGGAGTGTCCGACCGGGCTGAAGATCGAGTCATCGAGGTCCGCCCAAGTTGTCAGTGCAGGGGATCGGGTAGCTTCGTTGATCGCAGCGGCTAGTTCTGCGTCGGTCACCTGGGCGTCACTCGACATTTGTCGGGCAAGTACCCAGTGAAGATCCCGCGCGATTGGTTGTCGGGGGGTTGGCGATCCATCCACTTCAAGGCGCGCGGCATCTCGTAGAAGGCGCTGGTTGTCCAGAAATGGCCCACGGGCGATGGTGAGTAGCGCGGAGTTCGCCATGACCGGGTTGTCGACATCGCGAGTCGGGTCCCTTGAGGCAGAGGTTTGGTAAATAGTCAAAGTGTTAAGAACCCGGGCGGTCAGATAAGTGACAACTTCACTCTCACGGGAGGAGAAAGGCGCTTTGGCGGGTTGGATGAAGTGAATGGCCGGTCGATTTAGCGCCCTTGCGCAACGCGATTTTCGCAATCTGTGGTTGGGTGGACTACTCGTCTTCGTCGGCGTCCAGATGCAGTTCTTCCTTCGCGGCATTCTCGCCTGGGAACTGACAGAACGTAGCGACGCTCTCGGTCTGGTCTTCTTCGTGTTTGGGACCGCCTTGCTCATCGCCACTCCACTCGGTGGTGTCGCAACCGATCGATTGCGGAAGCGAACGGTTCTGCTCGCGTCGCAGGTAGCGCTTACGACTTCAGCATCGCTGATCGGGCTCGCCGTCTTGTTGGACGTCGTCGAATTCTGGATGCTGCTGCTAGCTGCCGTGAGCCAAGGCATCGCCTTCGGTTTCGCCGGCCCGGCTCGTATCGCCATGGCGACCGATCTTGTTGGCCGGGAGAACCTTGGCAACGCTATCAGCCTCCAATCGCTTGCCTTCAACGGCACCCGGGTGTTCGCTCCAAGCCTCGGTGGTGCCTTGGCCGGCTGGGCCCTCGTCGGTATCGGCGGCGCGTATCTCGTCGCGGCTTCGATGCACGTGATCGGCCTCCTGTTTACGATCTTGTTGCCGAACCCGGCCGCGCAGCTCACGGGCAAGGCGAAGCCGTTCCGAGATGTCGCGGACGGTGTCCGCTATGTTGCGGCCACTCCAGCGATCCGCAACGTGGTGCTCACCGCGTTCGCGGTTTTGATGTTCGGCTTCAGTTACTTCAGCTTCCTGCCAGCCCTCGTCGAAGGGGAGTTCGGACTCGGTGAACAAGAAGTTGGACTCTTCGCTTCGGCTGCCTCGGTCGGCGCGCTCGTGGCCGCGGTCTGGGTCGCCGGCATCGCAGACTCACCGAAGTCACCAATGATTATGACCTTCGCTGGAGTGCTCTTCGGGGTGATGATCATCGCTCTCGGTCTGGCACCGTTCTTCTTGCTGGCCGTTGGGTTTGCCGTGATCGGCGGAGCGGGCACGACTGTCTTTCAGACGCTGTCCAACACGTTGGCGCTCACCGCGTCCACGCCCGAATTCCAAGGGCGGGTGCAGTCGATCATGCAGCTCGGATTCGCAGGTTTTGGTCTCGCATCGCTGCCGCTCGGTGTCCTCGCCGAACAGATTGGTCTGCGTCCGACGCTCGCGCTGATGGGAGCGACGACGGCCGCTGCGGTTGTGGCCTTCGCGCTGTTCGGTGGGGGTGCGGTGGTTCAGCGCTTAGACGAGGCAGTCGAGCTAGCTAGCGCCGATGCGGAGACACCTGCGCCGAGCTAGCGGTTCGGGAGGGCCGGAAGCGGTTGGTCTGACAACCAGGCGTTGAAGAAGCCCGACAGGTCGTCGCCGTGGATTTCTTCGGCCAGCGCGATGAATTGTGACGTCGTGGCCGAGCCACCGCCATAGCGTTGCAGCCATGTGCGCAACATCGTGAAGAAGGCGTCGTCGCCGACCTCTAGCCGCAGCGCATGCAGCGTGAGTCCTCCTCGCCGGTACACGCTCGCATCAAAGAGGCCCGCGGGGCCCGGGTCGCCAGGGGCTGGACTCTGGGCAGCTAGGGCTCGGGTGACTAGGCGATTCTCCAGTGCCCCAGCATCGCCATTTCGACCGAACTCGATCCATAGATCCTCGGCGTAGCTGGCGAAGCCTTCGTTCAGCCAGATGTCTTGCCACGTAGCCGGGCTGACGTGGTTGCCGAACCACTGGTGCGCGATTTCGTGGGCGACGATGCGTTCGATCGATCCGTCGCCGTCGACGAAGCTGGCGCTGAAGATGCTCCGACCCTGGGTTTCGAGAGCGAAGCTGAAGTTCCCGTCGATGACCATTACGCCGTACTCGTCGAACGGGTAAGGCCCGAACAGATCAGTGAACACGTCGATCATCTCGTCGGTTAGCCCGAAGTCACCCTCGAACACGTTGTTGAGCCTCGGCGGCACCGCATCAAATACCTCGACCTCCGCAGCGGGATCACTGTCGATCAACAGGTAATCGCCCACGGTGACGGTGGCGAGATACGAAGCCATCGGATCGGTCATCTCCCACGACGTCAACCGTCGACCGTCCACATCAGCGTCGCTGGTAAGCACTCCATTTGCGACGCCGACCAAGGCGCCAGGAACATCGAGGGTGAACGAATAGGTGGCCTTGTCGGTCGGGTGGTCGTTGACGGGATACCACGTTTGCGCCCCAAATGGCTCGCCGACGGCCACGCTGTTGTTCCCGAGATCGAACCACCCGATCACGCCGATGCGCGTCGTCGAGTCGACCAACTGCGGGTTGCCACCGTAGTCCACGGCGATGGTGTTCTCCGAGCCGGTCAGGAGCGTCTCAGGGAAGCGGACTCGCAGTTTGTCGCCAACCTGTTCGATCTCGAGATCTACGTCCCCGAGACGAGCCTCATTCACGGTCAAACCCCGAAGGTCAAACGAGATCTGATCGACGTCCTCGGTGGCGGTGAAGGTGATGGTAGCGAGGCCTTCGAGTTGATCTGCGCCGTTGGTGTCCACCCGCAGCGCCAGGTCATAATGCGACACGTCATATCCGGTATTGCCGATGTTGGGAAAGTACGGATCGCCCACCGTTTCTCCACCGACAACACCGGTGATGAGCTGCGCAGTCGTCGTGGTGCTCGTGGCAGCGTCGGTCGTTGACGTTGTCGAGGTATCGAGCGTCGTGCTCGAACCGTCGCTGGAGGCAGCCGTGGACGATGTCCCGGCGGCGGTTGTAGTCGTCGTGGAGCTAGCGGTTTCTTCAGGTGCCGCGACCGTCGCTGCGCTAGAGCACCCCACCAATAACGCTGCGACCACCGCAGCGATGCGAGCCCACCGCCCAAATGTCGCCAGCTTAGACGAATCCATCACCATCCCAGTGTGACCGAGTTAAGGGACACCGTGGCGTCACACCCTCCGCGGATTGCGCCCACGTACAAATCCTGAAGGTCTGCGGGGGTCGGTACATTGAGGCCGGACACCGCCTGCAGAGCCGTCGAGATCAGGCGTCGATCAGGCCGTCGATCGGTGCCGCTCCCGAATCGAGAACATCGCTCGACGCAATGCCGAACCACTGCTCGGCGAGGGTGGCGTAATACTCCTCCAAGTCGGCGGTGGCGATGAGGTTGTCGTCGTCCAACTTTGAGAGCGATGGGGGTTCGCCGTGGATGCCCGAGACGACCGGGCCCGCGAGGATCGCCATTCCGGCAGCGCCGTGATCGGTGCCGCTCCCGTTGCTTCTGACCCGTCGTCCGAACTCGCTCGTCGTGCATACCAGCGTCGAGCCACCCCGTCCGCGATCGGCGACGTCGCTTAGGAACGCACCCGTTGCCTGACCCAACTGCTCAAGTAGTTGACCATGTTCACCCACTTGATTGCTGTGGGTGTCAAAGCCGCCATGGACAACATGGATCACCCGAATGCCCGTTTCGAGCTCAATCAATTCGGCCGCGACGCCGAGCGCCTCACCGAGTTGAGTACCGGGGTAGCGCGCTTCAATCCGCTCCCGATCGATTTCTCCTAGTGAGTCAGCGAACTCCAACGTGTCCGACAGACTCGCCATCGCCGACTGGTGCGGGGACATGTCGGGAGCGCGCCCCCCGGACATGTCGAGCATCCCGCTGCGGAAATTCTGGAACCACGGCTCCTCGGACCGCAAGAACCAACTGGCGCTGGGGTCGTTCATCGCGACGGTGATGGCCTTGTCGCTTCGAAGCGCCGGACTCGGGCCGCTACCCATTGATAGTCCGGTGACCGGTTGGTCAGTCACGAGTTGGTCGCAGAGGCGTCCAAGAAAGCCAGTCCCTGGCAGGTTCGAACCTGACGACTTGCCGGACCACCAGCGGCGTTCCATCTCGAAGTGGCTTCCGTCCGGGCGGCCTGTCACGCCAACGCCCGTGAGGGCAGCAACATTATGTGCGAGGAGAGGTGCGAGGTTCGGATGCCAGCCGAAGGCATCGGTGAAGTCGAGCAGTTCTTCATCGGGGACATGAACCGTCTCACGCCGGTCGTAGAGCATGCCCGCGTTGCGAGGGACCAGAGTAGCGAGGCCGTCGTTGCCGCCCTGTAGTTCGATAACCACGAGCGTTCGCCCCGCCACGTCCTCGCTGGCGGCAAGCGGACGTGGCGGGGCGATGGGGGCA
>CAYUKM010000009.1:0-39220 GCA_964445255.1 uncultured Acidimicrobiales bacterium | reverse complement strand
TCGCCCGTCGTTCGAGCCGACCGCGCCTGCGCCTACCCAAACAATCTCACCCGAGCTGCATAAGAGGTCGAGATCCGACGGCCGGTACTGTGCCATCCGGGCTGGCAGGATCGACCGCTCGAGCGCCGACGCGGGCAGGGCCGCACCTTGGAGCACGCCCAGCACATCAGCCAACCCGTCGACACCACGTCGGTTGACCCCTACCCCTTGCCACATCGGCAGGAAGCGAGCGAGTGCCGACTTTTCGACCGGAGCCACCTCGGCCCGAAGCGCTGCGAGCGACCGGCGACGAAGTTGACGGAGCACTCCATCGTCGACCCACTCACGCGTTGTTCCGTCGGGCCGGAACTCCCCGCGGAGGATTTTGCCGTCGGTGGCGAGCCGATCGAGCACCTGGTCGACGCGTTCGGGAACGACGCCGTAGCGGCGAGCGAACTGTTCGGTGACGAAGGGACCGTGCGTCCGAGCGAACCGAATCACTAGATCGCCGACCGGATCGTCGACGCTGTCGGTAAACGCCGCCGGTAGCCCGGGTGGAAGCGCAACTCCGATCGCATCTCGAAGTCGCCCGGCGTCCTCGGCAGCAGCGAACCTTCGATCATTGCCGAAGCCGACCTCGATCACTCGAAGGTCGGCCAGCAACTGTTTCAGCGCGACGTCGACATCGAGTTCATGCACCGAACGAGCTTCGATCTCATGGTGATCGAGCGGACCGAGTATCCGGACTAGGTCGTGGATCTCATCGGCGTCACGAGCCTTTCGTCCGTCGACCAACCTCTGCAGCTCAAGCTCGAGGTCAGCAAGCACCCCCGGGTCGAGCAGCTCACGAAGCTCCTCGGCACCGAGGAGGTCACGCAGCATCTCTCGGTCGAGACTCAGCGCAGCGGCCCGCCGCTCGGCCAATGGTGCGTCGCCCTCGTACATGTAGACCGCGATCCAGCCGAACAGTAGCGACTGTGCGAACGGTGATGCCCGGGGAGTCTCCACAGTCACCACCCTGATGCTGCGATCTCGGATGCCTTGCAGAATGCGGCGCAGCGACGGCACGTCGAACACGTCGTTCAAACACTCCCGAGTCGTCTCTAACAAGATGGGGAAGCTCGGATACTTCGCCGCTACCCGCAGGAGGTCGGCGCTGCGCTGGCGCTGCTGCCATAGCGGGGTGCGCTGATCAGGGCGCCGGCGAGGTAACAGCAGCGACCGGCCAGCACACTCACGGAACCGGCTCGCGAACAAGGCGCTGCCCGGGAGCTCTGCAACCACCGCATCGTCGATCTCGGCAGGGTCGAATGCCAGGTCGGCGGGATCGAACTCGTCGGTGGCTTCGGGGAGGCGAATCACGATGCCATCGTCGGCCCACATCATTTCGACGTCCATCCCCCACAGCTCGCCGAGTTTCGCTCGCAGCGCCATGCCCCAGGGCGCATGCACCTGGGCACCAAACGGCGACAGGATGCATACTCGCCAGTCGCCGATCTCGTCACGGAAGCGTTCGATCACGATGGTGTGGTCGTCGGGTACAACGCCCGTCGCCTCCCGTTGGTCCCCGATGTAGTTGACGACGTTGTTTGCAGCCAGGACATCGAGCCCGTGACGAGACGTCAGCCGATCGACGGCTGCTTCGGTGCTGAGATCGCTCACCTCGCGAACGAACGTGCCGAGCGCCTCGCCCAACTCCACTGGACGTCCAGGACCGTCCCCATGCCAGAACGGCATCTTGCCCGGCTCCCCAGGAGCCGGAGTTACGACGACCCGCTCGAAGGTGATGTCCTCGATCCGCCACGTGGACGCGCCGAGAAGGAAGGTTTCACCGGGTCGAGATTCGTACACCATCTCTTCATCCAACTCACCGACCCGCGTCCCATCGGGCAAGAACACGCCGTAGAGGCCACGATCAGGGATCGTGCCCGCATTGGTAACCGCGAGCCGTTGCGCGCCCGACCGGCCACGAACCGTTGCACCCACTCGATCCCAAACGATCCGCGGACGAAGCTCGCGGAACTCCTCCGCGGGATATCTGCCAGACAACAGATCGAGCACCCCATCGAGGACATCTTCTGAGATCTCAGCGAAGTTCGCCGAACCTCGAACGACCGTCGACAGATCATCAAGGGACCAATCTTCCAGCGCGCACATCGCCACGATCTGCTGGGACAGCACGTCGATCGGGTTACGGGGATAGGTCGTCGACTCGATCGCTCCCTGTTGCATCCGATCGACAACCACGGCGGTTTCCAAGAGGTCGGACCGATGTTTCGGGAAGATCTTCCCGATCGAGGTCGCCCCCACTTGGTGACCGGCACGACCAACCCGCTGCAAACCCCGACTCACCGCACCCGGCGACTCCACCTGAACCACCAAGTCGACCGCGCCCATGTCGATGCCGAGCTCCAACGAACTCGTCGCCACGATCGCTCGAATCGACCCATTCTTTAGCTCATCCTCGATCTCTAGCCGCCGAGCTTTACTGAGCGAGCCGTGATGAGCAGCGATGCGGGTTCCTGCCCGCTCGTTCGTTTGGTCTTGTTCGTCCCAGAGTTCGTTTAGGCGGCCGGCGAGGCGTTCGGCGAGGCGGCGGCTGTTGACGAAGACGATCGTGGAACGGTGTTGTTGGATCTGTTCGAGGATCTTTGGATGCACCGACGGCCAAATGCTCGTGCGCTGCGGACCACTCGATGCTGAGCCTGTTTCTTCGCTGACCTGACCGAGGTCGGCCATGTCCTCGACCGGCACGATCACCTCAATGTCCATATTCGGTTCGGCCCCGGCATCAACGATCTCGACCGGTCGCCATCGGAACGACCCGTCTTCGTTTCGGGAACGCCCTCCGAGGAAACGCGAAATCTCCTCGAGCGGACGTTGTGTGGCCGACAACCCGATGCGCTGCACCGGTCGTCCGACGAGATGCTCGAGTCGCTCCAAGCTGAGCGACATGTGTGCACCTCGCTTGGTACCGGCGACCGAGTGGATCTCATCGATGATCACGGCATCGACGTTGCGGAGCGTCTCACGAGCCGCCGAAGTGAGCATTAAGAACAACGACTCGGGGGTGGTGATCAGCAGGTCGGGAGGATTGCGAACCAGCTTGCGGCGCTCGTCCGTCGGGGTGTCACCGGTTCGCATACCGACCGTTGGCACATGAACGGTCTCGCCGAGCCGTTCGGCAGCGAGGGTGATCCCGCGAAGTGGCGAGCGGAGGTTCTTCTCCACGTCTACCGCAAGGGCTCGGAGTGGCGAGATGTAGAGCAGTCGCGTGCGTGCTTCTCGCTCGGGTACCGGCTCGGTCATCAACCGGTTAAGCCCCCACAGGAAAGCTGCCAATGTCTTGCCCGAACCTGTCGGCGACAAGATCAACGTGTTGTCACCCGAAGAAATGGCAGGCCAGCCCGATGCCTGCGGCGGGGTGGGCGCCACAAACGACGTTTCAAACCAGGCGCGCACCGAAGGGGCGAATCGCTCAAGGACGTCGGCTGACATACCGATTGATGTTATGGCGAGGTGGAGCGGTACCTCTGATCGACTCTGAGATCACCCGCCCGTATGCGCGTCTAGGTCCATTCGACCTACACAGTTTTCGGTGTTTCCCGCCGACCTGGGTGTGTGGACCTTTTTACCAACCTCCGTACCCGGATGAACCGTCGCGAAGATGATCGCGGCGCAATCCTCATCCTGACCGCACTCGTAATGCTGTTGCTGCTCTTCATTGCAGCCTTCGCAACCGACCTCGGTGCGTGGTACCGACAAGGCCAAGCCCAACAACAAGCCGCCGACGTTACGTCGCTGAACGGCGTCCAAGCGTATGACCGGGAGGTGCAGGCGTACCTTGAGAGCTTCGGTCAGAACACCGTTTGGAACGACCTCTCCGATGCTGAGCGTGAAGAGGGTGAAGAGCGAGCGATGCTGGCCGTGGTCAACACGGTCATCGGTCTCCTCGAGACGAACGGCCTGAGCTTCTCCGACCCAGAGCCCGACAGCTTGATTCTCGCAATTCCACCCAACATGCTCGGCGACGAGTCCATCGCGACCATTACGGCAGATGACGGGACAGTCGTCAGGATTATCCGAGGCGTAGTGGAGGTCAATGGTCACCTTGTAAGCACAGTACGGGTAGAAATCAGCGCCCCAGGCCAACAGTTCATCTCCGGCTTGTTACGCGATGCACCGACGATTGAGAGCGCGGCCGAGTCAACCGTGTCGAACTGTGGCGCTGAGTGTGAGGAGGAAGTCACGATCGACCCTCCATTCACCGGCTTCAATGCCGGTGGTTCTGGTGATGGAACTTCACCTCTGCTGTTCGGAAACGATCAAGTTTGGGCAGTTAACCACCACTCGAACCGCCCCGTGGGCACCGGCGACATCGTCTGTTTGGACCGCGAATCCCAGACCTTCTGCGACACCGATGGCAACGGCATCTCGGACGGCCTTTTCCCGCTGACGGGCTACCACACCGCCGTCTTCCCAAATGAGCTCCTCGCTGAGGACGTCGGGAAGATCTACTTCGCTGCTACGCGCATATCCGACTTCCAGGCCGGTGTTGGCTGCTTTGACGTTGTCAGAGGCAATTTCTGCACCACTGAGTTCCTCCCGCTCTTCCCAGGCGGTGACGGTAGCGAACCCTTCAGTTCCAGCGCTACCGGAGTGTTCCGTCACGGCACCAACGTTTGGGTCACGAGCCATTTTGGCACAATCTCCTGTGTCACAATGAGCGCAGACCCTAGTGGCGGCATGACGTCGTGCGGTACCCACGAGACCGCGGCATTCGGACAATTCAGCATTCCGGCCTTGACCTACACTGGTGATAATCGAATCAGCTGGGGGACCGTCCGCGGTGACCAACTCTTCGCCATGAACCGAAACCGTTTCAATGCCCCCGTCATGCACTGCTTTGACTTCTCCGATCAGCAGCCGTGCAACAATTGGTCCACAGCGACCCTGCTTGCGAACGGAGACGCAACCAGAGGATCGGCCCAAGACGGAACCGCACTGGCATTCGAGTACTACGACACCGCTGGCAATTTCATTGGAATCTGTGCCACCCGTCGAGCAAACGACAATACACGTTGTGTGAACACGAATGGAGTTGAAATTGATGCACCCCCTGGCATCGAAGCGTCGGTTCAGGGAGTGGGGGGTGGCTTCGTGGGCCAGGCCTACGTGTGGCAGGGAAAGCGGTTGTTCCTCAACGGTGGTGCGGCCGACACCATTGCCTGCTACGACTTCGAGAACGAGGAGACGTGTCTCCAAGCGCCCAATGGTGTCATCCAGACGTCCACCATTGCCACTCAAGAGGTCAAAGATCAGAACGTCATTGAACTAGCCGACGGCGACAATGGCAATGATGGACTTATCGAGCCATACCAGCTCGCAGAAGTCACTTCCGAGTGTCTCATCGGCCTGGGTGACGAATCGGTCTTCTTCTCCCTGAGCCCAACACTTCTGACCGGTTGTGTCGACACGATAACAAGCACGCTAATCGAACCGTGCTTGTGCACCGGCACGGGAATTCCTAACTGGGCGGCGATCCAGTTGCCACAAGACCTTCTCGATTCGGTGAACTCGCTCGAAGCCACCGCACGCGACGCCACACCAGGCACGACCGCCGAATACCTCGACGGGGCGGGCAACGATTGCCTACCCGATCCGGACCTGCCAGAAGACCCCAACTGTCAGTACACGAGCGGCTCAGGTGCGCTTGTGAGCAGCGCAATCGGGCAAATCGTGGACCTCGATGTTTCATCCTCGGGCACGAACGGCTTCGTCAACCTCAGTGGCATCTCGTCGGATGTGTTGAAGCTCGAGCTTCAGTTGCGAGTCGACTCCAAGATCGACCCTGCAACGCAACTTCCAGTGTTCGCCTCTCCTGCAATGTTCGATATCTCGATCGTGAGCCAGCCAACGCTCACAAACTAATCGATAGCGGCGGACGGACTAGGAAGTCGGGTAGGCGTTCTGCATGTAGAACGCCTACCCGCTTAGTCGCTCGAGTAAGCGCCACGTACAGCGCCCGCAGGCCCTGACGTTCTTCAGCAACGATTCTCGCTGGCTCGACCACAAGCACCGCATCTACCTCTAAGCCCTTGATCAACTGAACCGGGACCAGCGCTACCTGAGTCTGTAGCCCAGCTCTAGTCGCCTCGCCGAATTCTCGACCGGATTCCACAAGCGCGTTGGTAGCAGCGTCTCGCAACGAGCGAGGCACGACCACTGCCAGATTGCCTGCATCGATGGCGGTCAGTTCTTCTTCGATCACCTTGTCAAGGGACTCCAGAACGTCGTCGACACGTCGCACACGTGGTGCGTCCCCCTCGTCACGAATAGCAACCGGGGGCTCCAACCCAGGAGCCGCAATGGCCAACACCCGAGCCGCAAACTCCATCGCGGGGCCCGGAATTCGATAGCCGGTTCGCAGCTCACGACGCTCAGGGTCACGCCTCTTTGGGAGCTGTTCGATGACGTCGTCCCAGCTGTCACGGGCATAGGGGCCGGTCGCCTGGGCGATGTCGCCGACGATCGTGAACGAGCCGTTGAGCGACCGACGAGCGATCATGCGCAGCGCCATCGGTGAGAGGTCTTGTGCTTCATCGATCACGATGTGACCGAATGTGCGCACGTCGTCGATGGCCTTCTTGCCTGGGCGGGCACCTAGGTGAGCTCGTGCCTCATCGAGCAACGGCGCGTCGGCGAAGGACCACACCATCGAGTCTGCATGCACCGAAGCGTCATGTTGCAGAGAGTCGAGCTGCTCAACGGTGAACAGGCCGCGTCCTGCGGCCTGCCGCAGGGTCCGATGGCCAAACAGTTCGTGCAGGAGTTGTGCGGGGGTGAGCACCGGCCACATCCACTCGAGCGTCTCGCGGATCGGCGTCGTCCAACGCATCCGATCGCGAACCTCGCGAACATCCACCTCATCGCGAGCGCTGTTCGTAAGCGCGGCGAATACCTCGTTCTCGACGAACTTGCGGCCCGCGTTGTGGGTACGGAAGCGTCGCCGCGCCTCGTTCACGATCTCTTGGCTTTGGAACCGGGTGAGCCGCAGGTTTTGCAAGCCGTACCCAAGCACTAAGTCCTGGCGGAGGCCGCGTTGGCGTTGGCGAACGGCGCGTGCGATCAGCTCGACCATCTTGAGGTCGCCCTTAACCTCGGCCACCGACTCGGCATCTAGCCGATCACTTCGGACTTGGGGGACGACGAGGTCGCTGAGCACTGCCAGGCGCACACCGGCTTCGCCAAGCGACGGCAAGACTTGTTCGATGTAACCCAGGAACAGCCGGTTCGGCCCGATGACGAGGACGCCTTGGTCCTGTAGGGGGAAGCGATGAGTGTAGAGCAGATACGCAGCCCGGTGAAGCGCCACCACCGTCTTGCCGGTGCCCGGCCCACCCTGCACGACCACCATTCCCTGCAGTGGCGCACGGATGATCTCGTCTTGTTCGCCCTGGATGGTCGCGGCGATGTCGCCGAGCTGCCCGGAACGAGCGGTTTCGAGCGCGTTGATGAGCGCACCATGGCCCTGCACGCCGCCGGTAGCAGCCTGTTGGTCGAGGCGGTTCAGATCGCCGAAGAACTCGTCCTCGATACCGAGCAGCCGTCGGCCCCTCGTGGAGAAGTGGCGCCGACGTTCGAGGCCCAATGGATCCGCACCCGTCGCACGGTAGAAGGGTTCAGCGGCTGGAGCCCGCCAATCAACCACGATGGGCTCTTGGCTACGGTCCCATACGCCGATGCGGCCGATGTAGAGCGAATCACCAAACCCGGTTGAATCGTGGTCGATCCGCCCGAACACCAGCGAACCGTCGCCGATATCGAGCTGCGTGAGGCGGTCGACGACGTTCTCGGTGAACGCTTCTCGCTCAAAGCGCGCTTGGTTGGTCCCACCTGCACCAACCTCGAGGTTTGACGTGAGCTTGCGCGCGAGTTCCCGCGCCTCTTCGAGAGCGGCATGAGCCTTGTCGAGGTAGGCCTGTTCGGCCTCGAGTTCGGGATGAATCTTGTCTCTCCGGTGTCTGGAATCGCCCAATTGGGGGACATCAATCGTATCCAGTAACGGCGCGTTCTCCCGAAGGCAGGTTTTTGTGACCCTGTAGGCCCCTATACGGTGCCTTGAGGGTCACAAATCCTGGCTCGAGCGCGCCAACGATGCGCAGGCTTCTAGCCTGAAAGAGTGACCGCTCGCTCCGACTCCCCATTCCTCGCCGCTTGCCGCAGCGAACCCCACGACATCACCCCGGTGTGGTTTATGCGCCAAGCCGGTCGATCCTTGCCCGAATACCGAGAGATCCGGGGCGAGGGCAGCATCAACGACGCAATCGCCAACCCCGACCTCGCCACCGAGATCACACTGCAACCCATCCGCCGCTACGGCGTCGATGCAGCGATCCTGTACTCCGACATCGTTACTCCGGTACACGCGATCGGCTTCGGCATGGACGTGGTTCCCGGTGTCGGCCCTGTTGTCGAGCAGCCCTTCCGCAGTGGCGATGACCTTTCACGCTTGCGCCCTCTCGACGCTGAAGCCGATACCCCCTATGTGTTGGAGACGATCGACAATCTCGTCGCCGAGCTCGACATTCCCCTCATCGGGTTCGCTGGAGCGCCGTTCACGGTTGCCAGCTACCTGATCGAAGGTCGCCCCTCTCGGACGTATCACAACACCAAAGCGATGATGAAGGGCCGCCCTGAACTGTGGGCCCAACTCGTCGACCGGCTCGCCGACCTCGCAATCGCGTCGCTCGAATCCCAGATCGCCCATGGCGCTGAAGCAATTCAGTTGTTCGATTCATGGGCGGGGTCGCTTTCGGCCGCTGACTACGAGCGTTACGTCATGCCTTCTAGCGTGAAGGTGTTTGAAGCGGTGAAGGCCACTGGGGTACCTCGTATCCACTTCGGTGTTGGGACCGGTGAGCTCCTTGGGCTGATGGCTGACGCAGGCGCCGATGTAGTCGGTGTCGACTGGCGCATCCCGCTCGGCGAGGCTCGTACTCGGGTTCCTGAGCGCTGTGCGCTTCAGGGCAACCTCGACCCGGCAATCCTCGGCGCTCCTTGGGACGTCGTCGAAGCCGAAGTCGACGCCGTGCTGGCATCGAACGACGGGCACCCCGGCCACATCTTCAACCTCGGTCACGGAGTCGCTCCGCACGTCGACCCCGAGGTACTTGAGAAGGTCGTCGAGCGCGTACACGCCTATCGACCATGAGCCGCTCGGTCGCGGTCATCGGTGGCGGAATTACCGGGATTTCGGCGGCACTCGAAGCGGCACGACTAGGCGCGCGGGTACACCTCTTCGAAGCGGACGACGCCCACGGCGGAAAGATCGCCGAAGTCGAACTCGACGGCCGAGTGCTTCCGACCGCCCCCGACAACTTCCTCGCTCGCCGACCAGAGATGGCTGACCTCGCCATCTCGCTTGGGATGGAATCTGACCTAGTTCACCCCGCCGTGGGTTCACCACGCATCTACCGAAGCGGAACGCTTTATCCCCTTCCGCCGAACGTCTTGGGCATCCCGGCTACGGCGGAGCTCTCGCCGGGACTGCTGAGCGCAGACGGAATCGCCAGACTCGGCAACGACCTGCACATGGACGGCTCGGCTCCTGCCGGCGATGAGTCTGCCGGTCAACTCGTTCGTCGCCGTCTGGGAGACGAGGCTCTTGAGTACTTGGTCGACCCGCTGCTCGGTGGGATCAACGCCGGTGACAGCGACCAGCTCAGCATCACGTCGGGGGTACCGCAGCTGTTGGCTCTGCGGGGTCGCAACGCGAGCCTGGTCAGTGCCGCAGCGTCGATGTTGGCCGAGCGACCCACTAATCCTGGGCCAGTGTTCCAAAGCGTTGCTGGCGGCCTCAGCCGACTTGTGGAGGCAGCTGTTGTGCACCTGCACGACCTCGGCGTCCAGATCAATATCGGTGCCGCTGCGCAACTCGAACGCAACGGTGATCGCTGGAAGGTTCTGACTAGTAGCTCCACCGCCGAAATAGACAATGTCGTCGTGACTACCCCGGCCTACGTCACAAGCTGGCTGATCGATGGGGTAGCTCCGGAAGCTGCGGCCGCACTCAATCAGATCGAATACAGCAGCGTTGCGCTCACGCTGCTCGTCCTCCCGCCGGGCACCATCGACGTTGACCCGTCCATCAGCGGAGTCCTCGTACCCCGCAACGAAGGGCTTCACGTCACGGCGGTGTCGTTCGCGTCGCACAAGTGGCCAGACCTCGCCCCTGACGGTTCCCAAGTGCTCCGAGTCTCGGCCGGGCGCCGCAACCGAACCGCCTGGCAAGATCTCGACGACACCCAACTGGTAGACGCCATTCGGTCGGACCTCGGCAGCATCTTCGCCACCAACATCCCCGTAGGTCCAACACACGTCACCCGCTGGATGCGCTCACTCCCTCAATACGACGTAGGCCACCACGACAAGATCCACGCCATAGATCAAGCCACAGAATCCGTCGGCGGCCTCGCCCTAACAGGAGCCTGGCGCAACGGCCTAGGCCTCCCCGCCTGCACCGCCAGCGGCAAAGAAGCAGCCCAACGCCTCCTCAGCTGAAGCCCTAGAGGCGCGAACGTTGCGCGCGAAATCCGCAGAGCGCGCAGAGCGGAGCGAATGTGCGATTGCGGCGAGTAGTGCGCTGCAGCCCGTGCCGCCAAAATCGCGGCGGAAGCCGCAGGGTTCCCAGACGCTGGCGGCTAAGCCTTCAGTGGTTTCAGCACGCCTCTCCGGCGTTGATTGCGATGCTTAGCTTCTTGCGGATCGCGCCCTCGACATCGAGCTTGACGCTTTGGGCGTAGCTGATGAGGTTCGGTGCTACGTGCACTTTGACGTCGTCCTTGCGGATGACGCGGTAGGGAGCCAGGTTTTTGCCTTTGAGATGCGTGTCGACCGACACGTCGTGCTTAGTGCGACCTCAACCTATTGGGGGGACGAAGTCGATCGCTGCGACGCCGCCCTTCTTCTTGATGTAGTCCGCCGCGTCTGGCGTCAAAAAGAGTTCCATATCGATTCGTAACCCTTCTGGAGTGTTTCGATATTCCAACTGTAGCCGTGGAGGTCTATGTGCCGTCCGCGCCATCTGTCGGGGCAACCGTGGTGGTGGTCGTCGTGGTGGTTGTAGTAGTCGTCGTTGGCGCCGCTGTCGTGGTCGGAGCAGCGGTGGTCGTGGTAGGGGCCAACGTTGTCGTGGTCGGAGCAACGGTAGTCGTCGTAGGCGCCAACGTTGTCGTTGTCTCCACCGTTTCCTCGAGAAGTTCTTCGGTCTCTTCGCCCTCGGTACCTTCTTCCCCGGTCCCCAGCTCGTCAGTCTCTTCCGATTCGGTCTCTTCCAATTCGACGTCATCTGGCGGAGCAAGGTAGAGCTGGTCTTGCTCGGTGAGTTGCCCCACTGGTGGAACGAAAGCACACGTCCCCACCGGAACGACTACTTCCTGTACGTTCGTCGCTCGCGCGGTCGTTCCTGGCTGTCCGAGAAGGTCACCGTTCGCTGAACGTTCAGCAGCGGCTTCTCGATCATTGTTGAGCGTAGTGAAGTACCACGTCGAGGCGATGTTGTTGAGCAACGTCAGGGTCGTAGATTCACCGGGCCCGACAAAGAGCTGTGATCCGGACCAAACCTCCCGTGCACTTCCAACTACGGCGGTCGGAATCTCGTCACCGAATACAAACCCCAGGCCCTGGCTCGATGATGGGTTCGAGAGTTCAATCTGTACGGCGTTACATGCGGTCAGACCAACCTCAACGACGGGCAATTGGACGGAGTAGTTAACACCATTCGCTGGTGACCGATCAGTGCTCGCAAAGCTGTCGTCTACTGCGCCGCTGCTGCGAACTTCGGCGAAGCTGCGCGATGGAAGCCAACCGAGCGTGGCCCCCGTGTCGGTCGAGATGACCTGAAGCCAGTTCTCGCCATCGGCGGCTAGGGCCGAGTTACCACTGAAGAGGACGTGCTGACGGTTCACAAGCGTTGCCGCAACAGTCGAGCCACCCGGCTGGGTTACGACCTCAATGGCGGTTTGTCCCGAAGGGCGCACTGCGGTACCGAGCTGGTTAACGCGGGCTTCATCGGTGCCGACCACGAACTGCGTCGTCGGCCGGAGGTCTGTCGAGTCGACCCATCCGAGCGCAACCGTTCGGTCGGTAGCGTCGACGACTCCGACAAACAGCGATCCGTCCGCGCTTCGTGCCGCTCCAGCCTGCACTAGGCGACCATCTTCGAGAGTGGCAACGAGGTCGCCGCCAGGGCCGTCGAAGAGTTGGGCCAAGCCGTCGATTTCAAACAGACGACCGATGTCTCGGGTTGAGGCAAACGCAAGCGACTCTGGAGTGTCGGTCACGGCAGGGGCAGCGGTCGTCGTCTCCGCTCCTGGAGCAACCGTCGTTTCCGGAGCCTCCACCGATTCGACACCAGGAACGCTGGTTTCTGGTGTGGCTGAGGGTTCATCACCCGAACAAGCCGCTGCGAGTAACGCGGCGCCAGCCACGATGGCAGCTCGATGCAGTTTCACGATGCCTCCAGGGCAAGGTCGTCTATTCGGATAAGCCCTTTGGCTTCTAATCGGCAAAATCGATACCGAATTTGAGCGCGATGGACACCCAATCCGTGGCCGATCGAGCAAATTCGTCAATGAACGCCAGAATGGGGGCCATGCGCCGACCTCTCGTGCTCCTGCTCGGCGCGTTCTCAGGCTTTCTTATCGCCTTCGGCCTACCACCGTGGGGGTGGTGGCCAAGCACAATTATCGGGTTCGCCTTATTCGATTATCTGGGTGCCGAGTCCTCCCGTCGACGGCGTTTCGCCACCGGTGCCGCCGCAGGCATCGTGTGGCTAGCGATGGGCGAACTGTGGATGTTCGACCTGACCGCCCCCGGCTACGTCGTGGTCTTCTTGGTGTTCGGAAGCGGCTACGGCTTGGTGAGCCTCGTCGCCGGTGGGGACCACCGCCGCATCCTCGCCCTACCAGCAGCCTTCGTGCTCTACGAGTGGTTGCGCTGGTCGTGGCCCTTCGGCGGGGTGCCACTCGCAACGGTTCCCATGACACAAGTGAACTCGTTCCTCGCTGAGGTCCTGCCGCTCGGAGGGCCTCTGCTGCTCACGGCGGTCACCGTGGTGGCCGGCTCGACTTTGCGTTTACTGGCCACCCGGCGCTTCGACATGGCTGGCATCACGGTTGGCGCGGTGACCCTGGCAGTTCTTGCAGGAGTCCTTTCACCGGGAAGCACGGCCATTGGTGAAATCGATGTGGCTGTCGTGCAAGGCGGCGGACCGCAGCGAACCCGAGCAGACGCGTGCGAGAACCAGCGGGTCTTCGATCGACACCGCGAAGCCACAGAGACGATCGATCAACCCGTCGATCTGATCATGTGGCCAGAGAACGTGGTCAATCCAATCCCAGACAACACACCCCTCGGCCGCTGCGATGACCTGTTCTTCATGACCGAGGCGCAAGAAAGCGTGGCCGCCATCGCCCGTGAGCAGAACACCGTGTTTATCCCGGGCTGGTTCCATGCGGCTGAAGGAGACTTTCCGAATAACACCGTGAACTACTCCAACGCGATCAGCCCTGAAGGCATCGAGCTCGACCGATACGACAAGGTTCGCCTCGTTCCTTTTGGCGAGTTCGTGCCGCTTCGTGGGTTCATTGAACAGTTCACCGCCGAGGTTCCCGGACGCGATGTGCTACCTGGAACCGGCCCTGCGGTGCTCGAGACGCCTGTGGCCGATCTCGGAGTCAGCATCTCCTGGGAGATCTTCTTCGAGAGTCGGGGACGAGCGGGCATCCGTGATGGTGGCGAAATCCTAATCAACCCAACAAATGGATCGAGCTTCTGGCTCCAGATCGTTCAGTCCCAACAAATCGCGTCGTCACAACTGCGCGCCCAAGAGAACGATCGATGGGTCCTTCAAGCGGCGCCCACCGGGTTCAGCGGGATTATCGACAACAACGGAAACGTGTTGCAGCGCACGTCGGTGTCGGAACAACGGGTACTCTTCGACACGATCGAGCGACGGGAAGGCCTGACCCTCTCCACTCGCTTCGGTGTCACCCCTTGGTTGATCCTCGCCCTGATCGTGCTCGCAGCTACGAGTGCGACTGGATTGGCTGGCTCCCGAGCTAAGACAGGCGCTAAGGAAGTTCGACAAGAAGCGTTACTGGGCCGTCGTTAACGAGCCCCACCTGCATGTAGGTCCGAAAGCGTCCCGTCTCCACGGTCGCGCCGAGGTCCCGTAGTGCCTCCACCAGAGCGTTGAACAGCGGTTCGGCATGTTCAGGACGGGCGGCATTGCTCCAGGACGGACGACGACCATTTCGAGCATCGCCGTACAGGGTGAACTGACTCACGAGCAGTAGTGACCGACTCGTGTCGGCCACCGAGCGGTTCATCACGCCATCGGCATCGTCGAAGATTCGCAGGTTCCACAACTTGTCGGCCATCTTATGAACGACCTCTTCGTCGTCGTCGTGGGTTACGCCAACCAAACAGCACAACCCGGGGCCGATCCGTCCGACTTCAACGCCCTCAGACGTCACCCAAGCCTCGCTGCACCGCTGCACCAGAGATCGCATGGAGTCACGTTAGCCGAGCAATGTTTACCCGCCAGTAGGCTTAGACGGCTATGGCCCTTGATCCACGTCTGCGCGACGGCCCGCTTCGAATTGCGTACCTCGCGTATCGGGGGAAGCCCCACGTCGGCGGACAAGGCGTCTACACCCACCACCTCACCAAGGCGCTAGTCAACCTCGGCCATTCGGTAGAGGTGCTTGGCGGGCCGCCGTACCCAATCCTCGATGACCGGGTCCCGCTGACCGAGTTGCCCAGTCTGGAAACCTTCAACGACCACTTCCCCATGCGTAAACCTCGCATGTTCGAATTGAAGGACAAGTGGGACTGGATCGAGAACACATCGTTCAACTTGGGCAACTTCCCCGAGCCGATGGCCTTTTCGTGGCGAGCGTGGGACAACCTTCGCACCCGCCCCCACGAGTTTGATCTCGTGCACGACAATCAAACCCTCGGGTGGGGCTTGCTTGGAATCCAGAAGTTCCTGCCGATCCTGGCGACGATCCACCACCCGATCACCGTCGACAGGCGTCTCGAGCTCGAACACGCACGCACGTGGGTGGAGCGTTTCGGCAAGCGTCGGTGGTACGCGTTCACCCGCATGCAGACGCAGGTGGCGAAGCGGATGACTCGGGTGATGACCGTGTCGGAGAACTCAAAGGTAGACATCGCTGCCGATCACCAAGTTCCTGAGGACCGGATCCATGTCGTGCCCGTCGGCGTCGACCCGGAGTTGTTCCGACCGCTCGATGAAGTGGCGCGGGTTCCGGGTCGGATCATCACTACCGCAAGCGCCGACGTCGCGATGAAGGGACTCGTCTACCTTCTCGAAGCAGCGGCCAAGGTGCGCGCGGAACGCGAAGTGGACATCGTCATCATCGGCAAACCGAAGGAAGGGTCGAAGACCGCGGAGACCCTTCGCCGACTTGGTCTAGAGAATGTGGTGCAGTTCGTGAGCGGCGTGAGCGACCAACGCATCGTTGAGCTGTACTCCGAAGCCGAGGTGGCCTGCGTGCCGTCGCTCTACGAAGGCTTCTCTTTACCGGCAATCGAAGCGATGTCGTGCGCTACCCCACTCGTAGCTACGACCGGTGGCGCGCTGCCCGAGGTGTGCGGCACTCACGACGAAACCTGCCTGCTCGTGCCACCAGGCGACAGCGATGCGCTCGCGGCAATGATCTCTACCTCTCTCGCCGACCCTGAGTTGCGAGCGCGTATCGGCGCGGCAGGCCGTCAACGGGTGATCGACCACTGGAGCTGGCGCCACACCGCCGAAAAGACAGTCGCCCAGTACCGAGCCCTCCTCAAAGAGTCTCAGGACCTCTAGCCCATGCTTACCGTGGATTATGAGCGGCTGGATCTGCACGCTGGCGATCGTTTGCTCGACATCGGCTGTGGGTTTGGGCGGCACAGCTATGAGGCGCTGCGACGTGGGGCCGATGTTGTCAGCAGCGACTTTGCGTTGCCGGAGCTCATCGAAGTCGACACGTGGGTTGCGGCTATGGAAGCCGAGGATGAGCTTCCCGATGGCGTGTCTTCGGCATCCTGCAATGGTGATGTGACCCAGCTTCCGTTCCCAGACGATTCCTTCGATCGGATCATCGCTTCGGAGGTTCTCGAACACATCGACGACGATGTGGCCGCGTTGGCCGAGCTCACTCGGGTGCTGCGACCGGGTGGAACGATCGCAGCAACGGTGCCAGCGCACCTTCCAGAGCGGATTTGCTGGGCATTGTCTGATGAGTACCACGCGCCCAAAGTCGAGGGCGGGCACGTGCGGATATATGACCGAGGCGAGCTTGCTGATCGGATGCGTTCGGCTGGACTGACGGTGTTCGATTCGCACCGCGCCCACTCGTTGCATACGCCGTACTGGTGGCTGCGCTGTGCGGTTGGACCACAAGCCGACGTCGAGGCGAACCCGCTGACCTCGGCCTACAACCGTTTTCTGACCTGGGACATCATGGAGCAACCGACCGCGACGAAGGTCGCAGACCGTATCTTGAACCCGGTGCTGGGAAAGTCGCTCGTCGTGTACGCGACAAAACCGATCCCTCGCATGCGAGCAATCCGATGAGCGACCCGCGCCCGACTTCTGGCCAGCTAAACGACGCCCAAATCGAGACCACAGGGGCATCCATCGTGGAGTGGCAATTGCCAACGGGGATGATCCCCTGGTTTCCCGGCGGTCACGCAGACCCGTGGAACCATGTCGAGGCTGCGATGGCGATGGCATCAGCGGGGTTCGTCTCCGAAGCGGAGCGCGCTTATGACTGGCTGGTGGGCCTGCAACACGATTCTGGTGCGTGGCACCAGTACTACATCGAGAACGGCGTTGAGGAGGACAAGTTCGATGCCAACGTGATCGCCTACATCGCCGCGGGCGTGTGGCATCACTGGTTGCTCACCGGTGACCGCGGATTTCTCGAGACGATGTTTCCCGTGGTGGAACGAGCGATCGACTGGGTATTTGATCTGCAAACCGAGCGCGGTGAGGTTCTTTGGGCACGTCACGCCGATGGCACACCGTGGTCCTTTGCACTACTTACGGGGTCGTCGTCGATGTACCACTCCGCCCGATGTGCCCTTGCGGCCAGCCGAGAAGTTGGTGTCGACCGTAGTGATTGGGTCGACAAGATTCGACGGCTCGGTGAAGTCGTCCGTACGCAACCAGAGGGCGCCTTCGCCCCAAAGCATCGATGGGCGATGGACTGGTACTACCCGGTGCTGAGCGGAGCTCTACGCGGTCAAGCTGGCGCCGATCGTCTCAACGCTCGTCTCGACACGTTCTTGATGGAAGGGCTCGGTATCCGCTGCGTTGGCGACCGGCCATGGGTAACCACTGCGGAAACCTGTGAGTGCGCGATCGCGTTCCTGGCTATCGGCGACCGAACGACAGCCGAGACGTTGTTCGATACGACGTGGCGACTCCGCACCGAACAGGGTCGCTATTGGACCGGCGAAGTTCACCCTGAGGAAGTCCATTTCCCGGGCGGAGAGCAATCGACCTATTCGGCCGCAGCTGTATTGCTCGCCAACGACGCTCTGTCCCAGCGCACACCGGCGTCAGGTTTGTTCATCGACCACGGTCTCCTCCCCGACGCCAAGGAGAACTTGTAGATCCCGAACCCGCTAGGACGCATCACCGTTAGCTTCGCTCACTTGAGTCGGAGGGCTCGGAGCGACCCGACCGCACCGACTTCGGTGAAGCCGTCGTCAAGGGCCCGAAGATAGATCTCGTGCGGTGGTCGGCCGCCATCAGCTGGATTCGGAAACACATCGTGGATCAGCAACGTGCCACCTACAACCAGCTTGTGCGCCCAACCTTCGTAGTCGAGGTGTGCAGGTTCCTCGCCATGACCGCCATCGATGAACAGGAGCGCCAAGGGCGTCTCCCAAACTGCAGCAATAGCCGGTGAATCTCCAACCAGCGCAACCACCGTGGCTTCCAGCCCTGCGTCATGGATCGTCCGACGAAAAGTGGGCAGTGTGTCGATCAAACCGACTTCGGGATCGACTAGGTCCGGCTCGTGCCACTCCCAGCCGACCTGGTTCTCCTCGGAGCCTCGATGGTGGTCGAGAGCGAACAGGAGCCGGCCGGAGTCTCGCGCAGCGGCCCCGAGATAGATCGCCGACTTGCCGCAGTAGCTGCCAACTTCAAGAAAGGGACCAACAACAGGACAAGCTGTAGCAAAGCGGTGTAGTGCAACGCCTTCGTTATCGGGCATAAACCCGCGAGCGGCACGACCGTTCTCGGCGTCCGCCTCAGCTAGGCCCCTGTCAGAGGGATTCGGTGACACGTTCGTCAGTATCGGGCCACAGGTACTTCTCCAGGAACGCGAACTTCACGATCCAGAGGGCACCGAACGCCGCCATCTGCACGACGAGAAGCGCAACATTCGAATCGGTCTGCGTGTCGGCAATGGCGATCGCGATCGTCGAAACCACCCAACCCAAGAGCGTCATGATCCAGAACGGTCCGACCTCACGTGACGCACTGTGATTGGTGGTGCCACGACCCCAGACATAGGCCCGGTTTAGGTAGTACGCCGGTGGAGTACTGAAAACCACCGACCAAAAGTTGGCGACAATACCGCTCTGGCCAAGGAAGCGTAAACCCACGAAAAGGGTAATAAGACCAACGATGGTGCTAACGATCGTTACCCCGCCAAATCGCACCAGCCGAGTTCCGTAGTCTTCCCAGAGGCGCGCCACGCTGAAGCGGCGAGTTTGGTCCATTCAGACCAGGCTAGGCCATGACGCCCATAAAGGGGTGCGTCAGGCCAAACTAGGGAAATGCTCAACCCCCCGAAACGAATGTTAACGCTGCGCGCAACCGCTCTCGTAGGTGCGTTAATTCTCGCAGGATGCAGCAGCGAGGATGGCGAAAATGCCTCCTCAGCTGTCGAAACCCCCGTAGCCGAAGTCGAACAGACAACTACGACAACGACAACGACAACCACAACCGCGGCGCCGACGACCACTACCGCCCTTCCCGAGACCACAGAGCGGGCGTTTAACGGCCGTCCCGTGCCGCAGGCTCCCAGGACGGCCGATGAGGCGATCGCGATGTTCGTCGCCGTCCAGGACGGCCTGCGGGCTGAAGGTTCGACCCAAGACGACTGGGCTGATCTAGGACACACCGAACAGTTGATCGTCCGTACGATGCTGCGCCAACCGGATTGGCAGGAGCAGTTCATCTCCGAGCTTCCCGACGACTACGCCCGCATTGCAGAACTACACCTTGAGGCGCGCACCGAGTTGGGGTTACTCCACCAAGGCGGCGTTGTCAGCGAACGGGTACCCGGCTGGCGAATCGTTGATCCCGAGCCTCTGGACGTCCTCGTCAGCCACTATCAGCGAGGTGCCGCGGAGACCGGCATCGACTGGGAGGTACTCGCAGGTATCAATCTGATCGAAACGGTGATGGGGCGCATCGACGGTGTCAGTTCGGCCGGGGCGCTTGGCCCAATGCAGTTCCTGCCCACCACTTGGCCCGAGGTTAGCCAAGGCGGCGACGTGCTCGACCCTGCCGACGCTATCCCAGGCGCAGCCCGCTACCTGGTTCAGCGAGGCGGGCTAGACGACATCCGTGCCGGATTGTGGGGCTATAACAACAGTGATCACTACGGCAACGCCGTGCTCGCCTACGCCGAAATGGTCAGACTCGACGAACGGGCCCTGCGAGGGTTCTACAACTGGGAGGTGTACGTCGGCTCGGCCGAAGGCACCCTGTGGTTACCGGTCGGATTCGACGAACCCGAACCCCGCAGTGCCGCGGACTATCTGGCAGAAAACCCGTGGGCGGCGACGCTTGGCTAGTGCTAAGGCAGCGTGTTGACTTGCACACGGTCGATTTCAAAAGTCTCACCCGTAGCCGTTGCTCTGGACTGAATCTGGAGGGTCACGGGACCCGACTCCCCAGTCACGTCGAAACACAATGTGGGAATGTTGTCCTCGATATGGGGACCCGTGCCGCCGTGGTCGAAGTCAATCCGGGTCATTTCGCCAGTCTCGGCAATGGAGACATCGATCCAGTCCTCCCGGGTGTCACCCAACGGGTCCCAGTCACCCATGAGAATTAAGTCGAGTTCGACACATACTTCGGTATCAAGGCCAATCGGCACGGAGTAAATCTGCTCTTGTACAGTGGCGGTTGCATTGTTACCCGCAACAGCCAGTGAATGGGTCGTCGGCGCGAGAGTGTTCCCGGGGCCGCCATAGTCCTCGTCGATAGCGGTGTTACCCGGTCCGACAGCGAGGTTGGTTCCAGTGATCACAATTCCGTCTTCAGCGAAGGTCGACGTGGTCTGGATTTCGCGGAAGGTTGGCCCGTCAAACGGGAGAATGCCGGTTAGCCAATCGTGCTCGTACTCGAACGCAATACCGATCTGGACGTCGCCATTGATAGTCCGGCTTCCAGCACAGTACGACGAGTCAAGCACGCCCGTCCGGCAGTCATAGGTTCCATCCGCTTGGAGGCCCCCACCCTGATCGAAGTTCATCATGTGGAAGTCATTCGCGTCCGTCGTGTTCGCGACGTCGAGGATGGTCATGTTCGAGTATCCGACGCAATTCGGCACCGTGCCACCAAAATCGATCGCGTCAGCGCACGCATCCGCGACCATATCAATATCGTCCCCCGGGTCGACACGAAAGATGACGACCCAACTGATGTTCTCCGCATCGTCGCCCCCAACTTCACCGATGATCGACTGAAGAATACGAAGGTCGGTCACATCGTCATCGGCCAGCGTCGCTGCGCGCAGGAGACCTGAGCGCATGCCGTTGGTTGTAGACGACTTGGTCTCCCAAGCAATACCGAACTCAAGCGATCCGAGGATCACAAAAAGCAAGAGCGGAATTGCAATTGCAGCCTCGACGAGAACTGCGCCGCGATCGTCGACAAGTCGACGGAAGAGTGAGCATCGATCCATCGTTGGGCCCTCTTTCTCAGGGATTGCAGTGTGGTCTGTGAAGGTCATCCGCCCGACCCGTCTAGAGCTGCTTCGACTACCTCAATCGATGTTGATGTCACGGTGGCGGTATCGAAGAAGCCGGTTGCGAACTGGTATTCGTACTCGATATGGATGCCGATGTTGATTACCTCGCTACCGTTGCTTCGGGCAGCAGCAGGAAAGCCCTCCATCGGGTCAATCGACATAGGGTCGTCGACGATGTCGGCAACGTCTTCAGCGTTGTAAGCAGTGCATGTCCCGCTATGGCCTCCGGTGCCGTTTTGACAGGCAGCTGCAATGTCCTCGAACTCAGTCGACAGGGAGTCGGCACGGAAGATGACGACTCGTAGCAAATCGCCATTGAGCGTGTCCAGGCGATTTTGTACGGTCCGCAAGATCGCTTGGTCCGCGTTTTCATTGTCTCGCTGGATCGCGGCAACACGAGCGGCTCGACGCGTTACGTCCTCGAGACTCAAATAGCTGCGAGCCAGGAGACCCAACTCGATACCGCCAAAGACAACCAAGAAGAACAAGGGTGCGATCAGGGCGAACTCCACTGCCGCTGCTCCGCGATCGCGGAGCGTCTTGTTTTCCTTGCTGCGTCGGGCGCGTGAGCGCCGTCTCCATTCGTACATAGCGTGACTATCGGCAGCTTTCGCCCAGAGGTGTACACCCTTCACGAAAGTGGGTCCGATCGGCCTATGCCGGCGATACCAAGGGTGAAGAAGGAACGCATCGGCTTGCTATCGGCTTAGCCCCAACAATTTGAGGATTGCGCCGTTGTCAGGAAGAATGTGGTCATGCTCATAGCACTTGGCAGCGATCACGCTGGTTACGACCTCAAATCCCACCTCCTGACGTTTCTCGCCTCAGCCGGCCACGAGACGGTCGATGTAGGTACTGACAGCACCGAGCCGGTGGATTATCCGGCCTTCTGCGCCGCGGTCGGCGAAGAGGTCGCACGCGGCGACGCTGACTGGGGGATCGTCATCGGAGGATCCGGCCAAGGCGAACAACTCGCCGCCAACAAAGTGCGCGGAATCCGGGCAGCGCTGTGCAATGACCTCTACACCGCCCGCCTAGCACGATCACACAACGACGCAAACATCTTGTCCTTAGGCGGGCGAGTTGTCGGTCTCGGCCTAGCCGAAGAGATCGTCGAGATCTTCGCTACGACCGAGTTTGAGGGTGGGCGTCACCAACGACGGGTAGATCAGGTCATGGCGATCGAGGCGGAGAACGCGTCAAGAACCGATGTGTAGTCGGACGTCTAGCGCTTGACCCTGCGTTGTCCCCGGCGACGCCGAGGGCGGTAGTGAGCCTCTGTTGGGCTCTTCAGGTTGACCTTGGGGCGAGGCTCTTCGTCTTCGGTGACATCTTCATCGTCACGAAGGTCGATTAGCTCTTCGAACTCTTCCTCGCGGAGGTCGATTAGCTCGTCTCTGTCCGGCTTCGGAACCAGGGCCCACAGGCGTCGAGTCTTGCGGACGGCACCGACGATAAAGATCAACACGAACAGGGCGATGGCCGCCGCGCCAAGGCCGATAAGACGCTGCTCCTCTACGGTCATCGACTCGAACCAGTCTCCCAGCGAGGAGGAGGTCGATCCGCTCGGCTCCACGACTACCGTGTCCGCCTGAACCTCGATCGGCGTTCCGACGACCGAGTTTGCGAGGAAACCGAGGTCGAGGGCTAGTTCACCGTCTCGCGGGGTCGCTGACTGAACAAGAACGGTGATCTCGGCTTGCACGCCCGCACGGAGCCGGTTGCGGCTCTCCAGAAGGTTCTGCTGGCGGCCACCGTTAAAGCTCTCGTTCACGATGAGGTCGTCGCTCGAGATTCCCACGACTTCGAACGGCACCGGCCATTGGTCATCGAACGGTGCCATCAAGCGGGTCGTGTCGACGTCGATCGGACCGGTGTTGTCCAAGACGATCCGGTATCCGAACTCATGCCAACCGTCTCGTGCCAGCGGCAGGCTTTCGAGAGGCTCGACGGTCAACTCGACTGTCGGCTCTGGAACCTCGACCCGGATGGAGGTCGCGATGTCGTTGTCACCAGGCTCCTGGTTGCCGTCGGGGTCGGTGTTCGTACCATCGGTGGAATCATCGATGACCGTGCCAGAGAATGGGTCCGACGCGATGGCAAATGCCGAGCTTCGGAACGGTCCGGGCAGCGCGTTCGCGGGGAGTACGGCGACGTCGTACTGAATGCGGCATTGCTCATTTGGTGCGAGCTCCGCTCCAGATACCAGAACCGGGTCGACAGCACCGCCGTCAAAGCTGGAACTCGCGAAGCCTACGCACGGCGAACCCGCATCGACGCGAACGGTCGAGGTGACAAACGTCGAACCGAGGCCGAATGCCTGGCTCAGTTGGTCGTGCACCTCAACGTTTGCCAGCGGGAATGGACCTACGTTCTCGACCAAGATCTCATAGGTCACGCCGACACTTCCGTCCGGTCGAACCGATGGTTCACCGATCGTTCGCTTCGCCAGCCCGAGTTCGCCTTGAACACTCAAGCGGGTGAGTGTGGTTGCCTCGATTACGTCACCGTCGTCGCCAACACCGACGCCGGTTCCGGCTGGGGTTTGTGCCGCCACGACCACTCGCGTGTTGAAGACCCCGCGAGTTTCGGGAGTGATGGTCAGATCGACCTCGATGGTCCCGGTGGCTCCTGCGGCGAGGGTGTCCAGGCCGCCGAGCAGGCGGGTGTCACCGATGTCGTTTTGGTTCTGGACCGACTGCTCGATGACTTCGCCATCCTCACCAATCACCGGCTCAGCGGGTGGTCGACCGATTCCATCGAAGCGGCTGTTGACAGTCAGCGTTTCAGACCGGACGCCCCGGACGATGATCCGGGCATCACTGCCAAGCGCCGCGAGCAAGTCCTCGCGTACCTGGAGCCCGCGAAGTTCTACATCGCCGTCGTTGATGACGTCGATCCCGAACGTCACGTCGAAGCGCCCGGTGACATTCCACTCGGGGCGGCGCAGGAGCCGTTGTTCGACTCGGAGGGCCGGTTGTTCAACAAAGACGATCTCGTCGGTTCCCTGTTCTTCGGTCGCAACAGGAGTTCCCGCAGGCGAAAGCGCAGAGGCCGCGATCGCTGCTTGGAACGGTCCCAGTTGGTTTCCAGGGGTGACGAGAACCGTCGAGGTAACTACGGCCCGCTCGCCCGACGGAAGGCCAACGCCCCATTCGAGCAGGTCGTCACCCCGAGGGCCTTCTTCCAAATTGAATGGTGTGATCTGTGGCGAGTCGATCGAAATCACCCGTGCAGCAGCACCGGCATAGATCTGCGCCAGATCCTCGCGCAGGCGGACAAACTCGAGATCGGTCGAGCCGTCGTTCTCGATGGCGTAGCTCGTGGTGACGGTGTACGAGCCGTCCTGGTTGTTCTCAACCGATTGGGTCACGATCTCCGTGGCTACGGAGGGAAGGTCGATCTGTGCGTCAATAACCGCATTTGTTTCGGCCTCTGCCGGCGAGACACCGACCAAACTCAGCTCGCCCATGAATGGACCTGACTCAGCCGCAGGCTCAATCGACAGCACCAGCGTCACTGTCGCCGCCTGGCCCACGGACATCGCCTGTCCGGGCACGAGCAAGCTCGTCGACTCCAACAGACCGAACCCTTCGTTGATCTCAAAGTCGTCACTGATCACACCGTCGATGCGATACGCGCTGTCCGGGAACATAGCGGCGAGATCGAGTACGAGATCCAGATCATTAATCTGGACGTCGCCCGTATTTTCAAGATCGAGATCCGTCACAATGCGGAACGTCTCGATCTCGACCGTCTCAACTGAGGTAATGCGGGTGTCGAGCGTTACCGCAGGGCGTTCGGTGAAGGTGAACTCACCCGTCTCAGCTTCGACCTCGATGGTCTCCTGTGATGGCGAGCGTCCAATGACTCGAGTCGTAGAGGTATACGGACCGAGTTCTGCGCCTGGCGCAACCACATCGTCGAGTTCGACCCGACAGGTGGCCCCCGGCGCCAATGGGTCGGCCCCAGACACTAACGAGCAAGAGTCGACTCGGAGGGTTCGATCTGTGCGTACGCGCTCATAGCTGGTGACGGCGTCATCGATGACGACTTCGATCAGTGGTACGTCGGAGGTGTTTTCGACTTCGAGGGTGACCGTGACCTCGTATCGGCCATCGCCTCGGTTTTCGATCGATTCGAATCGGGACTGAGCCTCGAGCCCGACGCTTTCCTCGAAGGTCAGTGACTCCGCTTCCTCACTGGCGTTCACAGTGGAAAGTGATGGCGACTGGCCGGTCACTTCGTATTCAACGTCCCACGGCCCCAAGGAATCGAGCGGGCGAATGACAACATCGTGGCTTCGAGTGCACTCACCGTCTGGCAGTAGTGGATTACCGAAGTTCACCGCACCACAGGAGTCTTCGACCACGGTGTTGCCAACTACTCGGTCGCCAAAGGTTGTTTGAATCGGATCGGGACTCGACACGTCATACAGCGGTACGTCACCGGTATTTCGAACGCTGAAGTCGTAGGCCACCCGGTAGGTGCCGTCGCCGAGGTTCTCCAGATTGCCGAAGTCTGCACCCAACTCGATCGCTGGTGCCTCATCGAACACGACGGGAGAGATGTTTGCGGCCTCGGTAGGTTCCGGAGCGATAAGGGCGACCAGGCCATCGTCGTCGGATGCACCGATGAACGATGTGACCGAGTACGGACCGTTCGCAGATCCAGGGCGGATCGTCGCGCGCTGGGTGAAGGTACATCTGCTCCCGACGCGCACGGTCGACGCACAACTGGAAAGGGTGTTGACATCGCCAAGGATCAGACCATCGAAGAGGGTTGCGAGATCGGTCGAAACATTGATGCCATCGAGATCACTGCCGCCGGAGTTCTCTACGGCCACCACATGTTCGACCGAGTACGTGCCGTCGTTGTTGTTCTCTGACGTGAAGGAACGCTCCACGATGCCGATGATCGGGACCGCTTGGGAAATTGCGCTCGGAGTCGACGACACCAACGCGCGACTTGGGGACCGCGCACCGGCCTCAGAAACGATGTCGAAAGGACCGGGGTCAGTGCCCGTGGTGGCGATGACCGTCATGTCCCACTGACCGCTCGTACCAGCGGGTAGCGCGTCACGCAGGCTAAGCATCTCGGGGGAACGAACGCCGTCATAGCTGTCGGAGATACTCAAACCCTGAGCGCCAATCTGTTCGATCGTTACCTCCGCGCCGCCGAAGATCTCGTCGAGATCGAGCGAGTTTGAGATTCCGCGAATCTCGATGTTGCCGGTGTTCTCGATCGATCCGAACAGCCGAACCTGGATCGAGTCATCGTTGAGCTTCTCCGTACTCAGAACGCTGATCGTCGATGTGATAGCCGGCGACTCGGTGAAGATGATCTCTTCGCTGGTGGCCTCGGCCTGGACCTGCACCGTCGATGTCGATCGTCCAACGACCTCACCATCAAGGAACCAACCATCGAGCTGACCGAGTGGTCGAACGGTTAGTCGCTCACGTACCACGCATGATTCCGCCACCACCGATGACGCCAACGGCGAACCACCCTCGACAGCGGCACACGTATTGACGATGCGTTCCTGGTTGAGCAGCCGGGCGCCGAATAGTTCCTCGGCATCGATTGCGGTCTCGGCCTCGATGAGCGGTGTATCGCCCGTGTTCTCGAGCGTGGTGTCGATGTCGAGGATGTAGTTGCCATTCGCCACGTTGGTGATCTCGACGACGTCGACAGACGCTCGCACCTCTGGAGCCTCCTCGATCGCAAAGGATTCTTCGGTATCGGTGACCTCGACGGGAAGACCCCGTGGAGTTGTCATCGTTGCCAGCGCGCCGATTTGCCAATCGGAGACCCGAGCGCCTGGGCGGACGATCATGGAGTAGTCGAACTCACACGTATCTCCCGGGGGAAGCGTGGCCCCAAGAGAAAGCAGCACTCCCGAGTCGGCGAATGCGGGCACGCCGGTGACGCCGCACTCCTCGGTACCGATGATCTCCTCAAAGATCACCGCCGCGGGTTCAGCCGAGAGACCTCGACCGTTCGTAATGTCGATGCGCGAAGTGACGCTGTCCAAGTTTTGATCGCCGCTGTTTTGAATCGTGAGCGAGCCCTCGAATCGGTAGCGACCGTCTTCTAGGTTCGTCGACTCGGTGCTCTCGATCGAAATCGACAACTCGGAGTTCTGGGCTACCTCGGTGCGCACCGCAACGTCATCGCTTACCTGGCGAGCGCCCGAGCGGGCCGACGCGGAGATAGCCGTCTCGTACTCCTCACCCTCGGCTGTCGGAATGACACCGGGAAGAACCTGTACTTCGAGATCCACAGTGCAACGTCCGTCGACATCTAGACCATTCGGATCGAACAGCACCGTGTCTGTCCCGGCGCCGGTGAATGCGGTGGAGAACAGACCACTACAACCACCGGTAGCTCGACCGTCTATTTCAAGGATCTGGCTGCCCTCTCCCCACAGATCGAGAAGCGAGTAGTCGACCAGCAGATCAGCGATCGCTGCCTCACCGGTGTTGATGATCTCAATTCGCTCCGTCGTGGTGACTACGCCATTGGCGCCCGACAACGGTTCTCCCTCGAGGGAGTGTTCGATCCTCAGCGATGGGCTCGGCGCCTCAAGGGTGTCTATAGCTTCGAGGTCGACCCCATTGGGGATGAGACGTCCGCCGACACCGACGGAAATGTCGTCGACAGCTGCGCGGATCTGAATCGAGGGCGCCGGAGCCGTTACACCCTCGTCCCAGGCAGGGTCGTTGAAGTCCGGGGTGAAGCCGACTTCGATGCGGATGGTCTGATCCTCGCGATCGGTCAATTCGAGCGGAGTGTCCAGCAGCCTCGGGTTGCCGATGCCGTCGAAATCGATGTTGCGACGTCGCTCAAGATCGGTCGACAGCCGTAGGCGACCGACACGGGCCGACGAGAAGCCCGGCGACCCGAGCGCAAAATCGATGGTGAGATCGTCAATGGCGGTGGTAGTCGCCTGGCTCTCTTGGAGTCTCAGGGCCGACGTTCGTGGGTTGGCGAGCCGGTTCGAGAAAGCGATTTCGTACTCGGCGACGAACTCCTGGCGCTCGACATCCCAGGCCGGTGGGCTCACCGTTTCGCTCGATAGCTCGAGAGCTGGGCAACCGATCGCTCCAACGACGTCGATTGGCGTCTCGCCCTCGTTGGTGAGCAACACCTCGGTCGCACCGACAAAAAGGTCGATCTGGCCATCGCCATCGGGTTGTGTGCGAGCCTCGGCGGTCAAGCCAAGTGCGCTTTGTTCCTCTGCACGGACGAGCGAACCTCGCACGGACGAGGCATCGATTGGTTGGCGTGAGCTTCCGAGCGAGGCGTCGACACGGACCGAGTCGGTGCGATCGACGTTGCCGAACAAGATCTGCGTGAAGAACAACGGCTGATCGAAGGTGATCTGGACGCGACTGCCCGGATCGTTCATTCGGATCGCCGGACCGTCCGATCCCATGAAGCCTGAGGTACCTCGCGAAGTCACCACATTTTCGGTTGTGGTGACGGTTCCGATGGTGAGTTCAGCGAGCGGAATGATCTCGGGGGCGTTGCACCACGTGGTCGAGAAGCCGTGAGCACCGGACGCGTCGACGTCGTCGATCGCGCCCGCGACGCCAATCGCCAACACGACCGCGCACAACATCACCACTATGTTTCGACGCATGACTTGGCTCTTCTGACCGTCAAAAATGACGGTGGGGCAGACTATTAGACAGCCCTAAGAATCTAGTTTCTTTGCCCGGTCTGGCGTTGGATACTTCGCCCGGTGGGCCAAAATGTAAATGAAATGGAACATGACAGCCATGAACTGGGTTAACGCGGCGTGATCGATACGGTCAATTTCGTTTCTTATCTTCTCGCATTTGGCGCGGGGATAATCTCGTTTCTCTCCCCGTGTGTGCTGCCCGTGGTTCCCGGCTACCTGTCGGTGATTACCGGTCTTGATGTCACCGCGGTGGACACCAGCGCCAGTTGGCGCGAGCGCCAGTGGCCCATCGCACGAGACACCGGCTTGTTCATCCTCGGGTTCTCTTCGGTCTTCATTGGCCTGGGACTTTCCGCAAGCGCCATCGGTGGGGTCTTGTTTGACAACCAGCTTCTCTTGACCCGCCTCACGGGATTCTTCGTGTTCGCGATGGGCCTGTTCTTGCTCGGCTCCATCACCACCAAGAACCCGCGCTTCTACCAGGAAGCCCGCTTTAGCCCCGATCTTGGACGATTCGGCAAAGCCGCACCACCTGTCGCTGGCGCAGCGTTCGGGTTTGGCTGGACCCCATGCATCGGTCCGGTACTCGGATCGATCCTCACGATCGCAGCCTCCGCAGATAGCGCGTTGACCGGCGGATCCCTCCTCGCTGCGTACTCGGCGGGACTCGGCGTACCGTTTCTGGCCACCGGATTATTGTTCGGCCGTCTGGCCGGAGCATTCGACTGGGTGAAGCGCCACCTCGATCGGATCGTCCTAGTGTCTTCGGTGTCGTTGGTCGTCTTTGGCGTCCTTTTGATGACCAACCAACTAATTCGCGTAACCACTGAATTGCAATCAGCCCTTCGAGCTGTAGGGCTCGAATGGATCGTCAACCCCGGATAGGGGAACCCAAACCGTTATGGCCAAGAAGAAAAAGAAGAAGCGAAATCCGCCGTCACAGATCAACAACAAGGCTGCGGCAGCCAAGTCGAAGAAGCCAGTCGTTGACGTAGCCGATGCGGACGACCTGGTGCAAGACGCTCCAGCGAAGAAGTCGACGGCTGCAAAGAAGATCGACGCTCCGGCGAAGAAGAACGTGTCCGGAAAGAAGAAAGTCGCTGCTGCCCCGGCAAAGAAGAAGGGCCTCTCGGCGACAATGCAATGGGCGCTCATCGGTTTGGCTGGCGCCGCAGTCCTATTCGTGTTCGTGCTGTTGCCTGCGATCACCGACGCAGCCGATGATGGCGGCCCCGGCAACGTGACCACCGCGGCATTTGACCTTCCCGTGCTCGACGATCAAGACAACCCCGATAGTCGCATCCGCATCGCTGACTTCGAAGGAACGCCAACGGTCGTCAACTTCTTTGCATCGTGGTGCACCGCGTGCGAGGAGGAACTCCCCGCGTTCCGTGACACCGCCCTCGCCCTCGAAGGCGAAGTCGACTTCATCTTCGTCAACTCAAACGAGACTGGCGATTGGGAACCGATGGCCGAACGCACCGGCATTCGCGAAGGGTTCCCGATCGCTCAAGACATCCAGGGGCTGAGTAGAAACGGCCTGTACCGAAGCCTTGGTGGAACCAACGCGATGCCGATCACTGCGTTCTACGACGCAAACGGCAACCTCGTTGACACGGCGTTCTTCCCTTTCAATGAGAGCCAGCTCAACCAACAGCTCTCGGCTCTCGGCCTCACCGGCTAGATCCTCAGCTATGCAACCAGGCGTATTTTCAACCGGTCTTTCGGTGGCCGACTATGCGGACGTGCGCGGCTTCACCGAACACCTGGTTGCGCCACTGTCGTCCGAAGATCAACAAATTCAGTCGATGCCCGACGTCAGCCCGACCAAATGGCACCGAGCCCACGTCACCTGGTTCTTCGAGACGTTTCTGTTGATGGAGTTCCTCGATGGCTACGAGCCCTTCGACCCGCAATTCCAGTTTCTCTTCAACTCCTACTACGAGGGGAAGGGCGAGCGACACGCTCGACATGAACGCGGTCTGATCTCGCGTCCATCCGCGGAACATGTTGGGGCTTATCGCCGTCACGTCGATGAGGCCATGCTCACCTTGATCGACACAGTTGCTGCCAGCGATGACAAAGTGCGCGAGCTAGTCGTGCTCGGGTTGCATCACGAACAACAACATCAAGAGCTTCTGCTGATGGACATCAAGCACGTCTTGTCGAAGAACCCAACTCGGCCTCGCTATCACGACATCGAAACCGCCAACGAGGCCGCTGTCTCGCCAATCGCTTGGCAACACTTTGAGGGCGGCGTTATCGAAGCGGGCCACCCAGACGATGACCCCGGCTTCCATTTCGACAACGAAGAGCCCCGACATCGTCAGTATTTGGAACCATTTGAGCTCGCCGACCGCCTGGTTACCAACGGCGACTGGCTCGAGTTCATGGCCTCCGACAGCTACCACGAACATCAGCACTGGCTCTCAGCTGGCTGGGCCACGGTCCAAGATGAAGGCTGGGAGGCTCCGATGTACTGGGAGCCGACCGAAACCGGTTGGCAGATGCACACGCTCCATGGGTTCCAACCGGTGGACCCGAACGAGCCCGTGTGTCACCTCAGCTACTACGAGGCCGACGCCTACGCACGATGGGCCGGTGCTCGACTCCCGACCGAATTCGAGTGGGAACACGCATCGAACGGCGTGGCAATCGAAGGCAATCTCGCACCCGCTGGCCGCTTCCATCCCGCACCCGCAACAGCGTCGGACCAAACGCTTCGACAACTCTTCGGCGACGTTTGGGAGTGGACATCCAGCTCCTACGGCCCGTATCCCGGATTCACGCCCGCCGAGGGCGCAGTCGGCGAATACAACGGCAAGTTCATGGTCAACCAGTACGTATTGCGCGGCGGCTGCTGCGCGACTCCTGGTGGACACATGCGCGCAACATACCGCAACTTCTTCCCGGCACATTCACGATGGATGTTCTCGGGACTTCGGCTGGCACGGACTCCAACAGGCCGCTCCACCACGAAGGACTAATGGACATACATAAGCAACTCGTCATCGATAACTACCTAGACGCGGGATATTTCGAGCGGAACCTCCGCAAGGACGTACTTGACGGATTAGGCGTGGGTCCTGGCGTTCAGAAGACGCTGCCACCCAAGTGGTTCTACGACGACTACGGGAGCGAGCTGTTCGAGAGGATCACCCGGCTTGAGGAGTACTACCCCACTGAGGCCGAGAGGACGATTCTGCGCATGTACGCAGACAACATCGCCGCCACCTCCGCCGCCGACACCCTGGTAGAGCTTGGCTCGGGCGCTGCCGACAAGACCACGACCCTGCTCGATGCGATGGAAGCGACGGGTCAACTCAAGCGCTTCATCCCGTTCGACGTAAGCGACGGGATCTTGAAATCGAGCTCCGAATCGTTGGGTGCGCGCTATCCCGATATGGATATCCACGGCGTAGTCGGCGACTTCGAACATCACCTGGACAAAATCCCCGGTGGGGGCACCCGAGTCATCGCCCTGCTCGGTGGAACCGTCGGGAACTTCGCGCCCGAGCAACGCAAGAAGTTCATGACCGACATCGTCGCGAACATGGTTCCCGGTGACGGCTTCTTGCTCGGTACCGACCTCGTGAAGGACCACGACCGACTCGTCTTGGCCTATGACGATCCTCATGGCGTGACCGCCGCATTCAACAAGAACGTCCTCACCGTTCTCAACCGCCGCCTGGGCGCAAACTTTGACCTAGACGGGTTCGAACACGTCGCAGTGTTTGACACCGAGAACGAATGGATGGACCTCGGACTTCGCTCCCTGCGAGACCAGGCCATCAACGTCGAAGAACTCGACCTCACCGTCAGCTTCGCCGAAGGCGAAGTGCTGCAGACCGAGATCTCGGCAAAGTTCCGCGAACAAAAGGTACGAGACGAACTCGCCGCCATAGGTCTAGACATGGTCCGCTGGTGGACCGACCCCAACGGCGACTACGCCGTCTCGCTTGCTATCGCAAGCTCCATCTGATTTCCCGGCTAACTGGCGTCGGTCTCGTACCGGTAGACGTTGGTTTCTCTCGGTACGAAACCGATGCGTTGGTAGAGGCGGTTGGCTGCTTCCCTTGAGGGGCGGCTGGTTAGATCGACGGTCTTGGCCCCGGCCTCGGCCGCTATCTCCAGCGCTCGTTCGTTGAGCAGTCGCCCTACACCTTGACCTCTCGCCTCGGTGTCGACGACAACGTCTTCGATCCAAGCTCGGCGGCCAGTGGGGATGTCGAACATCGCGAGCGTCATCGATCCCACGATCGATCTATTCTCCGCACGAGCGATGAGCAACGTCGAAGCCTCGCTTTTCGCGATCCGGTCAAGGGTTTCCAGATCTGGCGGTGGGCTCGAGCGCGACAGTTGTGGGATGAGCTTGTCGAATGCCGCGACCAGCTCCTCGTCGGCGGCTTCAACTATTTCGATCGAGATCATTGCATTCCTTCGGCAGAGATCACTTTGATCGTAGATCCTCAGCTGCGAACAGGTTCGACATTTGCCGCGACTCTAGGTGGTAATTTTGGGGTCGACGGGTACCGTTTTAGTGATGAACGAATCGATCGGCGGAGCGGAGTTTGTGCGGTGCACATCACTCCCCGAACTCCGTTCGCCCGTTCTCATCGTGGCGCTTGAAGGTTGGAACGACGCTGGCGATGCGGCTTCCACCACGGCGCATCATTTGATCGACCGCTGGAACGCTGAACTATTCGCCGACATCGATCCGGAGGAGTTCTTTGACTTCACCGCTATTCGACCAACGGTCGAGATCGTCGATGGCTTCGAGCGCGAACTCCATTGGCCCGATACCAGCTTCTACGCAGCTCGCCTTGCCGATGCACCCTTCGATGTAATCGTGATGCTGGGAGTAGAGCCGCAGATGCGTTGGAAGACCTTCTGCCAGCAGATTCTCGCAACGGCCCGAGCGCTGGGCGCAGAGATGGTCGTCACCATGGGTGCACTGCTCGCTGATGTCCCCCACACCCGTCCGGTGCAGGTCCTCGGTACCGCCTACGACGAAGCAACCGCCCACAAGCTTGGACTCAAACCGTCGAACTACGAAGGCCCAACAGGACTCATCGGTGTGCTGCACGCCGAAGCCCGTGATGCCGGCTTCACCGCCGCCTCGCTATGGGCAGCCGTGCCCTCCTATGTACCGGGAGCGACATCACCAAAGGCGGCACTGGCATTAATCGAACGCCTCACGACCATGCTCGACGTATCGGTCTACGCAACCGACCTTGAAATTGCGGCCGTCGCCTACGAACGCCAAGTCAGCGAGCTCGTCGATGAAGATGAAGAAACCGCCGAGTTTGTCGCTCAGCTCGAGCACCACTACGACGAAGAGGCGGAGTTCCTCAACCCCGAAGAACTCATGCACGAAGTAGAACAATTCCTGAGAGACCTCGACTGACCAAACGGCCCCCGGAGGCAATGAGCGCGCCTTGAACGCGTGCCGCCAAAATGACGGCGGAGCCGTTGGCGGCTAAGCCTTCAAGGCCCCGTTGGCGAAGTTGATGTAGGAGCGCATCGATTCTTCCCATGACGCCTCATTGAGGATCTCGTGTGCGAGGCCTGGAAGCACCCGACGCGTCGCCGTTGCAAGATTGCCGATTGGTTCGGTCGATGCTGGGGGGACGATCCTGTCGTCTCCGCCGTGCATGACCATGGTCGGTACCGAAAGCTCGTCCAACCGTTCCATCACGTCAGCCATCGCTGTGAACAACACCAACCCGAGGCCAGCGGTCGCGCCGGGAACTCGTAGGGGGTCAGCCGAGTATCGGGCTCCAACGTCAGGATCGGTCGAGAGGAGGGATCCATCAAACTCGGACTTGATGAAAAGCTTCGGGGCCACTTTCCCGACAAGTGGCGCAGCGACCCGTTGCCATCGAGGCGTCACGGCATCGATCGCAGGTCCAGAGAGCAACTTCACCGCGGGAAGCGGTCGCCCGCTCAAGCAATAGCCGAGCGCAATCAAGCCCCCCATGGAGTGCCCGAACAACGCGACCGGGCGTCCTTCTCGCCGAAGTTCGATGAGGTTGTCCTCGACGTCTTCGAGAAACACCTCGAAGGAATCGACGTGACCTCGGGTCCCGCCGCTCCGGCCATGGCCATGATGGTCATACGAACGAGCGAAGAAGCCGGCTGCTGCGAAGGTGGACCCAACGTGTTCGTACCGACCCGAGTGTTCTGAAATGCCATGCAGGATGAGCACCGATGCATGCGGATCTGTCGCCTCCCACGTGCGCCGAAGCTGAGTCACACCCCGACGGCTTTTTACTTCCTCCACGCGAGAAGCGCCGTCAAATGATGATCCGGGATCAGGCATGTTCTTGCTCCCAAGGCGGGGTACGTACGTCGTCGAACTGGACCTCGAGCTCCGCCCCTGATATCGCCGCGAACGCACGATCGACCCAGCGCGAACCGCCGACGAGAGGTTCGGGCAGGTTGTCTCGACTGAAGAAGCCGGCGTCGGTGCACTCCAAGGGGTGCGCGGTTACCTCGCCGCCGATCGCACGCAGATGAAAGACCGTGCTGTACAGCGGGATTCGCGTAAAGCCCAAACGCATACCGTCGTTGACCGCCAACAAACGCACCACCTCGGACTTGATACCGGTCTCCTCCCACACTTCCTTGACCGCGACCTCGGCCGCCGAGTAGCCAACGTCAGCCCAGCCGGTCGGGTAGAGCCAAAAGCCCGAATCGGCTCGCTGGACCAACAGCAGTTCGCCATCCTCGTTCCCGACGATCGCTCCCACTGTGGTCTTGGGCGTCACATAGCCCGGGACGCCATGCCCGACGGTCTTCATCCATTCCTCGACGAGCTTGTCTGGCTCGAGCGGTTGAGATGTGGCTGCGGCGATCTCGGCAGCGACGCCCAAGATCTCTTCAAATCGCTCTTGCTCGTACAGCGAGTCGGTGAAGGCCATCCCCGTTCGCGCCAGAGCTGAAAGCATCTCCGACCAACGCAGGAGATCCTGCTCAGTGATCGCTAATCGGGCTGTCATGTCCTGACTTTACTTCCTCGCGATTGCATACAGCACAGCGCGCTCAACTTCGCTTTGGTGCCCCGGGTCAACGATCTTCTCGTCGCTCGCCATCACGTAGAACGCATCGACTACACGATCACCGATGGTCTGAATTCGAGCGGTCGAAATGCTGATCTGCATCTCCGAAAGCGCTCGGGCGATTCGGTACAGTACCCCGATCTGATCTCGACAAGTCACCTCGATAACAGTTGCGGTCTCCGAGCTCATGTTGTCGAACGACACCGAAGGATTGATCGGCGCAGCAGACGAGCGTTTGAACGATCGGGCATAGGTGTTGCGCCGCTCCTCTACACGCGGCCCAACTGCGAGGCGCCCCGAAACCCCATCGATCATTTGCGAACGGAGTCGACGATGATCGAAGTCTGTGTGGTTCACGGTGAACTGCGAGAGCGCTCGCCCGCCCTCGGTATGAGCTGCGGCTCCGGTGATATCGAGGCCGTTGAGCGTCAGCACACCAGCTACCCGACTGAACGCCCCGGCAGCATCGGACTGGACGACGGTGATCACCGGACCGTCGATGTCCACGACGAACTCGTCGCTATCGAGAAACGCTCGCTCACGTGGACCGGGGAAGCCTTGACCGACCGTATCCGCTGCCTCACCACCTTCGAGAACAAAACGAACTCGCCCGACCAGCGTGCGCACGAGTTCAGCCTTGGAAGCATTCCACGCCGATGGACCGGTAGCGATCGAGTCCGCCTCGGTCAACGATCCGAGCAATTCGAGTAGGCGAACCGAACCAACGGTGCCCGCTACGGCTTCGATGGTTCCGTCGTCGTCGAGATCTCTTCGCGTTGCGACGTCGGGAAGTAGCAGGTGGTAGCGACACATGTCGACAAGAAGTTCGGTATCGGCGGCATCGAACCCCATATGGGGGGCGATATCGGCTATGAGCTCAACCCCGACGTCGGTGTGATCGCCCGGGTAGCCCTTGCCGATGTCGTGCAGCAATGCACCGAGGACCAGTAGATCGGGACGGTCGACCTTGTCGGTGAGCGCCGATGCCTCGGCGGCGGCTTCGAGGAGGTGCCGATCGACGGTGAAGCGGTGGTAGGCGTTTCGCTGGGGCCGACTACGAGAGGACTCCCACTGTGGGATCAACGCGGTCATCAGGCCCACCTGGTCGTAGGCCTCGATCACCGGAATAGCGGCACGCCCCAACCGGAAGATGTCGGTGAAGGCATCTCGCATCTCGGCGGTCCATGGATCCGGAAGTTGGGACTTGAGCTCACACAGCTGGTCGAGCGCCGCGTTGTCGATGAAACAGTGCCGGCTGGCTGCAGCCTTAGCCACGTTGAACAACATCATCGGATCACGCGGAAAATCCGGTTCGAGTGACAAGAGGGCGCCGTCGATCACGATCCCGTTGTCGAGGTGCTCGACATCGCTAGACCGGCGGCGCGATTCGACCGAACGTTCGATAAAGAACCAGGCCGCATCCGCGTTCCACGCAATCGTCCGGGCAGCCCCAGCCACGTCGGCCATGAGTGCGTCGGCATCCTTGTAGTCGAGGGCAACCGCAACCTCATCTTGGTAGTCGAGCACCAGCCGATCCCCTGGTCGACCGGTTAAACGATGCAGCTCGACTCGCGCAGCCAAGAGCACCTCGTGGGCGTCTTGGAGCATCGCCGCTGCATCTTCGGACAGGACCCCTGTCGCTGAGGCCCAGCGCAGGGAGTGGACGTCTCGCAACCCACCACGACCGTTTTTCAGGTCTGGGCCCAACTCGAAGGCCACCTCACCATGCTGGTCATGGCGATCGCTGCGTCGAACCGCGAGCCGGGTTGCGTTCTCGACCGCTCCGGCGCTCCACTGTGCAGCGGCTTCCACGGCGAGTTCAAGCGAGACCTTTTCATCTCCTGCCAAGTGACGCGTATCAAGCAGCGCCGTTGCCGTATCGAGGTCATGCCGAGCGCTTTTCAGGAGCCCATCGATGGTGTCCACCCGGTGACCGAGCTTGATCCCCTCGTCCCAGATCGGATACCAGAGGTGATCGGCGACCGATCCCACAGCGACGCCTTCGGCATGTACGAGGACGAGATCGATGTCGCTTTCGGGCGACATCTCGCGACGCCCGAATCCGCCGACTGCAGTCAAGGCGACACCGGTCGGCAGTTCGGCGGAGGAGGAAATGTCTTGCAGCCACTCGTCGAGCAGCGTGGTGTAGGCATCGGTAAAGGCCGAACCTCGAAGGTCGGTACGGTTCAGGAGTGCGGCGCGATCTAGAGCCATGGTCACACGCTACTTTCGTCGAGACTGATGAAGGTAGGCCTTTGCGGCACCCCAGGTAATTCCTGCCTGATGCACACGGTCGCCCAGATCCGAGAAGGCCACTGGACCAAGCGCGAAGATGTCGTCTGGGCGTATCCGTTCGTCAAAGGGGTCTCGTGTGGGCGGTACCGCACCGAGTTCGACCAGTCGCGGGCTTAGCTTCTCGACCGCTCCGCGGATTCGTTCCAGCGGACCGCTCAGCGGAGTGTCGACATCTGCATGAACCAGTTCGCACAAACGGGCATCCGCGTCAGCTGCCACGGCGCCGATCTCAGTAGTCAGGAGGTCCGGTTCGATCGAGAAGCGGACTCGAAGTTGGTTGACCAGCCATGGTTGTATCGCCTGTGAAACGGCTTCGCGCAACTGCTCGCCGTAGTCGACATAGGCCCGTTCGTCATCGTTTGTGGTTACCGAGGGATTGTTCCCCAGAGAATCCGACGCTTCTGTCATTACCGTCCCAAGCTACAGCCATGAGACCGCAGCCAATCGAGCCAGGCGTAGACCAAGAGTCGGTGTGGGATTACCCGCGCCCGCCTGTCATCGATCCGACCGATGACCTCGTCGTCGTCGCCTCTGGGGATCATGAGATCGCACGGACGACGTCGGCCCTACGAGTACTTGAGACTTCACAACCTCCCGCGTTCTACATCCCACGTGAAGACGTGAACATGTCGCTTCTGGCGCCGGGGTTGGGGCGAAGCTTCTGTGAGTGGAAGGGCGAGGCCTCCTACTTTGATTGGGTCGCCGACGGCGAACTTCGACCACAGGTCGCCTGGTCTTACGACGCTCCCACTGCACCATTTGTGCAGATCACGGGATACTTGGCCTTTTACGCCCAAAAGGTCGACTGCAGCGTTGCTGGCGAACCGGTGGCGTCGAACGAGGGCAGCTTTTATGGCGGGTGGATCACGTCGAAGGTCGTAGGACCCTTCAAGGGCGGGCCCGGTTCAAACTGGTGGTAGCGCGAAATGCTGAGATGTAGCCCCCGCGAGACGGACACGGCCCAAACAGCTGTACATTTGTGGGGCGTTTCGGGTCGCTAGCTCATCGGGTAGAGCAGGGGACTTTTAATCCCAAGGTGCCGGGTTCGAGCCCCGGGCGACCTACAACTACATGTCCGCACTCCCGGCGGACAACCGCGGAAGCGGACATGGTCGCTACGCCAC
>CAYUKM010000008.1:10284-39710 GCA_964445255.1 uncultured Acidimicrobiales bacterium | reverse complement strand
ATCGCCGAACAGAGCGGCCTGATTCGCGATCTCGGCGAATGGATCATCACCGAATCGATCAAGACCGCCGCCTCCGTGAACGCCGATGCCGACCGGCCGATCTCCATTGCAGTGAACGTCTCGGCGCTCCAGGTTGGGCGCCCTGACTTCGTGGAGATGGTGGCAGCCAACCTCGACTTTCATGGCCTCGCACCGACGGCGCTCACGATCGAACTTACCGAGAGTTACCTGGTCGATCGCATGGAACGAGCCCGTGAGTCAATCGACGCGCTCACCGACTTTGGTGTACGACTCGCAATCGACGATTTCGGCACCGGATACTCGACATTTGAGTACCTGCTCACGTTGCCTGTGTACGCCGTGAAGATCGACCCGTCCTTTACGCGACGTCTAACTGAACCTCGGGGCGCCGCGATGCTTCGAGGACTGTCGGGAGCCTGCCGGGAACTCGACATGTTGGTCGTTGCCGAAGGCATCGAAACCATCGAACAACTCCAGGCCGCTCGCGAGGCCGGAGTGACCCATGCACAGGGATATCTACTCGGCATGCCCGTGTCGACAGCAAGCCTTGGTATGCGTGCCAATAGTGCCGCACCGCGAGTCGCCTAGCTGCACTGTTGCGGGCAGACTATTGGGGTGACCCAAGAGCCACCGATCAGTCAAGGTTCCATTAGCCGCCAAGGCGCACTCTTCATCGTTGCAGCCACCTCGGGACTCGTGCTGGTGATTGAGATCCTGGCCGGGCGACTCCTCGCTCCATTTGTCGGGGTTTCCATTGATACCTTCACCGGAATTATCGGCACGATTCTTGCTGGTATCGCGATCGGCGCCGCCGTCGGTGGCTGGCTCGCTGATCGCTACGACCCGTTAAAGATGATCGCCCAAGCATTGATCTACGGAGGGTTACTCACGTGGATTGCCGTGCCGATCACTAGCGCTGTAGGGCCAGCCGTTGGTAGTGGGCCGGTCGCCATCGTCACGCTGTCCGCCGTCGCGTTCGTCGCACCCACAGCGGTGTTGTCCGGTATCGGACCAATGGTCGCCAAGCTCGAAATCGAGAACTTAGATGAAACCGGCGCCATTGTTGGCCGACTCTCAGCAGCGAGTACCTTCGGCGCCCTCATCGGGACATTCGGAACCGGCTTCTTACTTATTGCGCTACTCCCCGTCAGAACGCTCATGTTGATCATCGGGGCGATCCTCGTGCTCTCGGGGATCCTCGTGTTGATCAAGATTGCTCGCGCCAAACCAACCGTTACCGATATCGGTCTGACTGCGATTGCCGCCTTCTTGACCCTTTCCATCGGGGTTCCCTGTGACCAGACCACCGCGTACTACTGCATCCGAGTGGTCGCCGACGACCCGGAGATTCGGCCAGGCGGTCGCAACCTGATCTTGGATCAACTACGCCACGCGCACGTTGACCTCGACGATCCAACGTTCCTCGACATCCGTTACATGCGCCTATTCGCAAACGCGGCCGAAACCCTTCCGGATGGACCGATCCGCGTGCTCCATATCGGCGGTGGCGGGTTCACGCTGCCGCGCTTCATCGACGCGGTCCGGCCTGGTTCGACCCACACGGTCTTGGAGATTGACGAAGACCTCGTCCCCGTCATTCAGCGGGACTTTGGATTGGCCGAAGATCACGGCTTCGACATACGAATCGGCGATGCCCGAATCAACTTGGCGGAGCTCGAGAATGACTCGTACGACCTGATCGTCGGCGACGCGTACTCGGGCAACGCCGTGCCTTGGCACCTGGCCACGGTCGAGGTTGTGGAGGAAATCGACCGCCTGCTCGTTGACGACGGTATCTACATTGCAAACATCATCGACGGAAACGAAAACCGCTTCATTCGTTCTCAGCTCGCAACGCTCGGTGAGGTCTTCGGTGAACTCGCGATGGTCGAGCCTGAGGGTGGCGTGGCCAACTTCGCTCAGAACCAACTCGTCGTTGCCGGCCACAACCCGATCGCCGACCTACCGATCGAGCCCCAGGACGGGCGCCAACTGACCCAAGATGAGCTCGTCACCTTCGTCGGCCGCGATGCGCTCATCCTCACGGACAACTTCGCGCCCGCTGACCAGCTCCTCCCCTAGTTGGAATCTGCGTTTAGCCGCCGATATCGGGGCCTGCGGTTCGGTCTTCCCAGGTGCGAGGAAATTGGAGTGTGGTACAGGTTCCCGGAGTGTCACCGGGACCATCGCCGCGAACCATTGTGATTTCGCCATGGAGTTCGGTAGTGACGAATGTATGGACCAAAGTAAGGCCGAGTCCGCGGGCCCGGGCGAAGTCGAAGTCCTCCGGCGGGCCTTGGCCGTTGTCGGATACATGGACGAGCAAGTCCTCATCGTTGCTTTCGAACGCGATCGTGACCGTCGGACCTCCAGCCGGGTCGATCCCTGCAGGGAATGCGTGGTCGACAACGTTCTGCAACAGCTCGGTGAGGACCACCGCTAGGGGCATCGAGCGAATGAGCGGCAGCCTCCCCGCCTTGCCTTCCAGGACGAAGTTGATGGGCCTTTCCGGCGATTGGAGACCCTCCTCGATGAGACGAATGAGCGGTCGCGCGACATCTTCGAATGGAGCGTCGTCGCCGGTGGCATCGTCAGAAAAATCATTGGCGAGGGTCTCATGCACGATCGCTATTGCAGCGATTCTCCTGACCGACTCAGAGAGCGCGAACTTGGCGTCCTCAGAGGTAACTCGTCTTGCCTGCAGGCGCAACAGCGATGAAATTGTCTGGAGGTTGTTCTTTACCCGATGGTGAATCTCACGAATGGTCGCGTCTTTGGAGACCAGGAGCCGATCGCGGCGCTTCAATTCGGTTACGTCTCGCATCAAGATGAACGCGCCGTCCACCTCGCCTTTGTCGATCAGCGGGATGCATCGTGAGGTCACTGTTACATCGCGGCGTTCAAGTTCCTGGGTGGCGGCAACGTTCATGGCGAAGGCGGTTCGAACGAAAGAATCATCCAGGCCGACCTCGTCGACGCGCACACCATCTGGGCTGCGATGGACGCCGAGGCGATGTAGGGCAGACACGGCGTTCGGTGACTGAAACACGACGCGTCTGTTCTGGTCGAGAACGAGCAACCCGTCACCAACTCGAGGCGCTCCGTATTGGGGTTCTCGACTGCCTACAAAAGGAAAGAACCCGTCGGCGACCATCCGCATTAGTCGGTTGGAAAGGTCGAGGTAGGTCGCTTCGAGCTGCAATAGCTCGCGGTCAAGGTAGAGGCGCTCGCGCAATACAACTCCGAGTCGGCGTTTACCCACGCCGAACGGCGCTGCGAAGATCTTCGCCTGACCCTCGGGAAAGTGCGGCCCGAGCTCGACGGTGTCGGTGTGCACTTCGCCGGTCTCCCAAGCAGCCGCGACCAGAGGCCGATTCTCCCGCCGGTGTCGGTCACCGACCGGGTCATGGGTGTAGAGCGTCGTACCGGTCTGCGGACGAGCGTTTGCGATGACCATGAACGAGTCGGCGTCCTCGTCGGCTGGTATGAGCAGCAGGATGTCACCCAACGCGAGATCGGCGAGGAGACTCCACGACCGCAGTAGCGCCTTTAGGTGGTCTACAGCTTCGTCGTCGAAGCCTGCGATCTGTCTGGCGAGTTCGATTGGTGATGCCATCGTTGTCGATACTAGGCGCCCGGTTCCGAACCCCAGAGGCGCTGACCTAATTCGAGCAAGGACTCGACGGAGGTCGGTGCATGCACCAGCCGTGGAAGGGTCGCCACTACATCGGACGGAATACGATCGAGTAGCGCTCGTTGCGCTTTGGCAACTTCTGCACGCTCGCGAACGTACTCAGCGCCTGGGGCCAAGAGCGTCGTGTTGGTTGCTGAGAAGGGGGACCTGTCATCATCGATGACCCGTTGGGCGACGTCGAGCACCTTGGCGAGTGCGAACAGATCAGGCTCGACACCATTCACCACTACCCCATCAACGCCCAGATCGCGTTCGGCCAACTGCGAAGCGAGCCGTTCGAGTCGACCAACAACATCGGCGGCGGGACTGGCGACAGCAACGAAGGCGGCGTCGTCACCCGCAAGTTCCGCGGCGACGGCTCCGGTTCGCTCGACCATGCCCGGCACCACCTCGCTCATCAACTGGAAGAACTCCACCACGTCGGCGAAGAACTCGGCTCCGAGCAAGCGGTCCGCGAGGTTTGAGAACGTGCGTGCGGCGGCGCCCCCCACCATCGTCCCGTCGCCACCTGTCAGCCAGCTAAGCAGTGGAGACCCGAAGAACTCTGCCACCCGTTGAGGAGCGTCGAAGAAATCGAGAGCGTTCTGCGAGGGCGGTGTGTCCACGATGATGAGCCGGTATCGGTCTGCTGCGACCGCCCCATCGAGCCAACCCAACGCGGCATAGTCATTCCCGTGGACGAAGGTATCGGCGATCCGTCGATAGACCGGGTTGGCCAGCACCCGCTCAGCCTGATCTCCGCTTGCCTCGGAGCGGACCATCTCATCCCAAGCGGAGCTGGGGTCGAGCATTGCCGCGTATACCCCCGAGCGTCGCTTCGAGCCTTCCGGAATCGGTAGCTCGATGACTTCGTTGCCGTCGATCGGCAGGCCGAGCGCCGTCGCTAGCCGCCTTGCAGGATCGATGGTCAATACCAGGACGTCACCATCGTCTAGAGCCTCGCCAGCTGCTAGCCCAAGAGCCGCTGCGACCGTCGTCTTGCCGACCCCACCGCTTCCGGCCACGATGGCCAGGGACCGCCCTGTCAGGACCTCTCCGAGCGTCGTAGCCGCCGTCATAGGGACAACTCATCCGCGAGGGCTTCTCGCAACGCCACCCGCAGGTCATCGACGACACCGAACTCCGGTATATGGATGATGTCGGTCCCGGCGGGCAGCTCGTCGCGCAGGCGAGCATCGATGGCCGAAGCGACAGCGGCGCGATCGAGACCGACTTGCACACCGTCGAGCAGACCTGCCGCACCGATCGAAAGTCGTGCCGGCGGCGACCCCAAGAGCTCCTCTAGCTGCGTCCGCGGGTTGCGCGCATAGAGCTGAGGTCGGGCTCGGTTGACGACGACTGCGGCTAGCGGGGCGGGCGTCTCGTCTCGAAGCCGTCCGACGAAGTCGAGTGTCTCGCTCACCGGCATCTCCTCGGCGAGGGTGACGTTGATGACTCCAGTGACTTCGGGATCGCCAAGAAGAGAGTTTATCCACCCTGTCTCGCGAGCGAGACGGCCAATAGGTGCGATCTCTGCAACGTTCGTAGGAGCCGCGAGCTCGCCGAGAAGATGACCGCTCGAGGCAGCATCGACGACGACGAGGTCCCAAGCTCCAGTCCTTGCCTCGTGGGCATATTTGCCGACCAACAACAATTCGCTGACGCCAGGCGCGGCATCAGCGACAAAGTTGAATGCGCGTGCGACCGGACCCGCAACAGCTCCAAGCGCTCCGAGTTGGAGTTTCACGAACTCCTGAAGCGATGCCTCCGACTCGATCTGCAGGACGCTGAGGTTGCGGGCGACCTCGATGGGAACGTGTTCGGGCACGATGCCGAACAGGCCCGCAGCGCCGGGACTTCCGTCAGCGGCCACCAAGAGCACGTTGAAGCCGCGCGCCGACGCCAGTTCGGCTAGCGCCGCCGCAACGAGCGACTTCCCGGTCCCGCCTTTGCCACCGACGATTAGTAACCGTCGGTCGAGCAGAGACACCTCAGCCGAAGCCGATTGGCCGGTTGGTCTGCTCGTTGCCGATCTCGACGTATGCAATCTTGTCCGCAGGCACACCTATTTGGCGGCCCTTGGAGTCTTCGAGCCACAACGTGGCCGATCCCTCGAGCGCAGCGTCGACCTTACTCTTCACATCGCTGGCCAACGTTGAGTCGGCAAGTTCAAGGGCGATCTCTTTGGGGGTGTAGGTAACCCCGATGCGAATGTCCATGGATGGTTTGTCTCCTGGTCGGAAGCGAGTGAGCCTATCTCGGCTACCTCTAGTTCAGCAGGTTCAGCTTCGACGTGTAACGCTTCTTGGGCGCCATTTCTACATCGATCTTTTCGGCCATCGCGGCGAACACTTGGCCCGCTTCGCTCTCGGGGGCCATGGCCATGATCGGTTTGCCCGAATCAGAACCTTCGCGGAGCTCGGGAACGAGTGGCACGTTGCCCACGAGGGGAACCTCGAGGCGATCGGCGAGGTCCTTCCCGCCACCAGCACCGAAGAGGTAGTAACGCTTGCCATCGTCACCGGTGAAGTGGCTCATATTCTCAATCACGCCCTTCACGCCAATGTTGACCTTCTGTGCCATGAAGGCCGCCCGCTGGGCGACTCGTTGGGCCGCTGGTTGCGGTGTGGTGACGACGAACATCTCGGCCCGGGGCAGGAACTGGGCCAATGAGAGCGAAATATCTCCGGTGCCTGGCGGGAGGTCGATTAGTAGGTAGTCAGGTTCATCCCAGAACACATCGGTAAGGAACTGCTCGAGCGCCTTGTGCAGCATCGGGCCGCGCCAGATGACCGGTTGGTCTTCCTCGGCGAAGAACCCCATCGAGATAGCGCGGACACCATGGGTGTCCGGCGGGATCAACATGTCGTCGATCACTACGGGGGCGTGCTCGATGCCGAGCATCCGCGGAATAGAGAATCCCCAAACGTCGGCGTCGATAAGCCCGACGGATTTACCGCGCTGGGCCAGTGCAATTGCGAGGTTTGTGGTGACCGACGACTTTCCAACACCACCCTTGCCAGATGCGATGAGCATTACTCGGGTGCGGTTGTCCGGATCAGCAAACGGAATGTCTCGGCCTTCGGCGTGGCCATGCGCGGGGTTGCTTCCCGCCGTCGCCGCCGGGTCGCCGTGCAGCATCTGGCGGACGTTGGCGCGCTCCTCATCGGTCATGACGGTGAAGTCGACCGTGGCGTTCGCTCCGAGAGCCTCAATTGCATTACTCACCCGAGAAGTGATCTCGTGCTTGAGAGGGCAACCAGCGACCGTCAAGGCGATCAACACGTCGACTGCGTCACCAGCGATCCCGATCGACTTGACCATTCCGAGATCGACGATGCTGCGATGCAGTTCAGGGTCCTCGACAGGACGAAGCGCCTCGGTGACCTGCTCTTCAGTTATTGGCATAGATGTCAGGCTACCCAGGCCCGATCCACTTGCTTGGAGATGCGGCTAAGGATGCGCGACTCCATTCGGCGAACGACATCATCGTGCAGTTCTACGAGTTGCTCGTAGTTCAAAAGCTCACCCATACGACAGCCGTACTCGTCGAGTTGGCGTTTAACGCCACCGATGCAACGCAACGAGGCGTGGGTATCGGAATCCCAGAACCAGTCAAGGCCGCTCGCTGCCAAGGCTTCATTGAGGGCGCAGCGCTCAAGCTCTACGAGATTGATAACGCTTGTTTCCTTGACGGTAAGGGACATGACTGGCTCCGTTTCTTGCAGGGTTACCAACCGCATCCCAAAATTCTCAACTTTCGATAATAAAGGTATGACGGAATGGAGGGTTTTTCAGGATCTCAGCGAAATGGCTTCGACTTGTTTTCATTTGCCCCCGCTCCGTCACCGGTTTAGAACCAAGCGGTCACCACTTCGGAGCCACCCGTGGTCCACCAGAACGCCATGAGTCCTGCGGCGACCATCAGCATCAACGACACGACGATCGTTGACTTCGGGATGGGCCCCTCCTCTTCGAGTCCGGGAACTTTGGCGCGGAGATAACGCAGCGCACGATCGGCCCAGGCAAAATCCTTGCTCAGGATGACCAGGCCGGCGGCCAATGCGACCGCTCCAGGTCCTGGGAGAAACATCATTGCGATACCCGCTAGGAGAAGCAAGAACCCCAACGCCATACGGCCCAGACGGACGAGCACGTGATGCCACGCCTGGTCTGCGGAGTCTTCTGGGTGACCGATCTCAATTTCGGCTCGAATCGCGGCATCTCGAAAGTCGACGTCGCCATCGCCATCAATATCGCCTTTGAAGTCGCGCTGGTTAATATTTCCCTTATTCATAAGGCCATTATACTATTAGGTGACCTGCTTGTCCAGTCCCCTACTCTCACTCGGTGTCGCTACATCGCAACAACCTCGCCGTCGCAGTAGCAAACCTGTTCGGTCCGTCTCGCAGGAACTCGCGGCCCCGGGGTGATGATGCCGGTGAGGTTGAGCGGATCGCAGCCGTTGATCGTGACCATGACCTCATTTCGCTCAGCCTTGCGCACCCGGGCGAGCATGTCGGCGGCTTCGGGGCTGGCATATTGTTCGCCGCCGAAGCCCGAAACGAATCGACCTCCAAGGATGGTCCCTCTGGCCTCGAGCCTGCGCAACGCCCACAAGATCTCGCGCCAGGGCAGCGCCAGCGTCTCGGTGGCCACCACGGCATGGAAGACCACCCCCCACCGAGCCAGAAGCTGTTCGGCGACAGCATCGGCCAGCTCGTCAGCGTGAGCCTCCGGGGTGCGCTCACCGAGGATGGTCCAGCGCCCTTCGCCGCCTGAGCGGACGGTGGTGCCGCGGCGCAAGCCTCGTCGCCGCGGCGCCTGTCCCCCATCGCGGGCGTCGAACAGGGATCGAAGCGCGTGAAAGCTGTCGGCGTGGATTCGTCCGTGCCAGACGAGTTCCCACAACGCCTGCTCAATCTCGAGGGGGGCGAGCGAGACATCGAGAGATAGCTGATAGTGGAACCTCGCTCCCCTGGTCTGCAGCGCTTCCAAGACCATGGACGCCCGATCGGAGAGGTCCGACTCCTGCTGAGTAGCGGTTTCCCTTCGGTGTGCGAGCAACAACCAGTCGAGATCATCTCGAAGCGCCAAGGTGATTGGAGTGGACTTGGTCGCCTTCGGTCGTGCGCTCGTAGCCGAGGACGTCACCAGCCGACCCCACGTAAGATCACCAGCCAAACTCCGTCGATCGAGCGTCTCCGCGGAGTGGTCACGTACACGAGCCCGCAACAGGTTCGGTTCCCAACTCGCCGCCGCAGCGTGCCAACCCTGCAACTGTGCCACTGCCTCGGTGAGCCCCGGAACTCCCGAACGCTGCGTTCCCGGTGCAACGTGATGCCAATCGAACAAAAAGCGCATGAAATCTTGCGCGGTCGCCGGATCGACCCGGGCCCGCTTCGACTTCTGTGAGTACGAGTGCATGCGGGCCAGCAACCGCCGACTGGCCCACGCTCCATCTCGACCATCCCAGGTACCGCGGATGGCGAAGCCTTCGGCTTCCAACCCGACGAGGGTGAACTCCACCCCTGCCCGATCTACCCCGAGCTGTTTGGCCAGCGCTTCGACCGTCGTCATAGCGCACAAGTCCAGGCGGCCTCGTACTGCGACCTTGAGGGCCTCGGTGCGGTCATCGATAGTGAACTCGACGTCGGGCCACAGATACGGGCGAAGCGATGCAGCCGCACGCAGGTCGGCGCCAACGGTCCAGAATTCGTTACCGTCCGCATCGAAGGCGTTGTGTCCTCTACCGGCGGCAACCACCTCATCGAAAAGCGTCCGCCATGTGTCCTGCGCTCTCGTAACCACGAGGGACTCGATCAACTCATAGAGCTCGTCCGATGAGGCGGGATCGGGCAACACCTGTGCTGCCACTTCTGCAATTGCGTCACGAGAGACCTTGCCGATCTCGGTGAGGTCGACCGGCAGGCCACGCCGGAGCGGGACCGCTCGGCTGCGACGATCGATAGCCTCGGCGTCATCGAGGAAGGTGAACGCTTTGCCGACCAGCAACTCGTGACACAACGGGGACGGCTCGGTGGAGTCGACCGCCACGATGTCGATCTCGCCTTTCTCGATGCGCTCGACGACCGCCCGTAGGCCATCGACGTCCATTGCTTCACGCAAGGTGTCGTCCATGGTTTGGCGCACTACAACATGGTCGGGCAACTCGATCGGCCCTGACACGTTCTCCTGACAGGCCGCAGCGATCGGGAACAGCGCCGCCATCACATCGTCGGCTTCCATTCGCTGAATCGGCGGGGGGTTCTTGCGTCCACCCTTCCAGCGGAGCACGAGCAGGGCCCGATTGAGGTTCCAGCGCCACCTCGACAAGAACATCGGCGAGGGCGGCACCAACGTCGCTTGGGTCAACGTCTGCTCGACGTTGTCGGACTTCAAGAAGCTGGCCACGTCGGCCAGCGGGAAACTGTGCTGGGGCCCAAGCGATAGGCACACGGCATCGTCTGATGCCGCAGCTTGAAGTTCGAAGTCGAAGTTCTTGCAGAACTTCTTTCGCAATGCGAGGCCAAAGCCTCGGTTCAACCGAGCTCCATTCGGTGAGTGGACGATGAGCTGCATCCCACCGGTCTCATCGAAGAAGCGCTCGATGACGAGCTTGTCCCGAGTCGGCAGCGTGCCAAGGATCGCAAGCGACGCGGCCAAATAGCGCACCACCTGCTCAGCGGGCTCACGATCGATCTGCGCTGCGCCCATCAACCACGTTCGGGCGCCGTGGGGGTTGCCGGAGCGCAACCGCGCCTCCACCTCACGACGGATAATGCAGACCTCTTCGCTGAGCTCCACCGTGCGCCCTGGAGCCTCACCGAACCAGACCGGGATCGTGGGCGGCAAGCCCTCGGCGTCGACAACTCGCACGACGCCAGGCTCGATACGCCGAATGCGCCAGCTGTGGGTGCCCAGGGTGAAGATGTCTCCAGGCATCGATTCGGTGGCCCAATCTTCGTTGACCGTTCCGATGAAGGTGTCGTCAGGGTCGAGCAAAACGCGATAGTCGCCAAGCTCGGGAATGGCTCCCCCGCTCGTGAGCGCAGCCATTCGGGCACCGCGGCGGCCACGAGCTTCGCCGTTGATGTCGTCGTGGTGAATCCAGTGCGAACGCACTCCACGTCCCGTCTGCACGCCTTCGGCCGCAACAGCGAGACACTGGCCGAAATCATCTCGGGACAGTTCCCGGTAGGGCCCTGCGCGCCGGACGAGCTCGTAGAGTTCGTCGACATCCCAATCGCGAGCGGAGACCTCTGCCACGAGTTGTTGGATCAAGATGTCGAGCGGTGCATCCGGAGGCAGGAGCGCATCGAGGCTGCCACCATGAACCGCCGTGAGTAGTGCGCAGCACTCGACGAGGTCGTCGCGAGTCTGAGGGAAGATACGGCCCTTGGGGACGCCATACCGGTTGTGATTCGCGCGGCCGACTCGCTGCAGGAACGTCGCGATGTTGCGCGGTGAGGCGAGCTGGCAGACCAGGTCGACTGGACCGACGTCGATGCCGAGCTCCAGAGAGGCGGTAGCAACCAGTGCCTTAAGATCTCCGGCTCGCAGTCGTTGCTCGACGAGCGCGCGGCGGTCCTTCGAGAGGCTGCCGTGATGGGCTGCAACGAATGCTTCAGCGCCGGCGTTGCCGGGTTCCACTCCTTCAAAACCCTCCGGGAACTTCTCTAAGAGTCGCTCGCCCAACTCATGGGAGACCCGTTCGGCCATACGGCGAGTGTTCACGAATACGAGCGTCGTGGTGTGTTCGGCGACGAGGTCGGCGATCTGATCGAGGATCTCACCCATCTGCTCGGCTGGTGCGATCGCCTCCATTTCCGAAGGTGGAATGACGAGCCCGAGGTCGAGTTCACGGACGTGGCCCGAGTCGACGATGGCGCAGTCACATTTGCCGGAGTCGTCCACGCGGGTGCCGACCAACAGGTTGGCGACGGTCGAGATTGGTTTTTGTGTGGCGGAGAGACCGATTCGAACCGGCGGCTCACCTCCGGCTTCGAGGCAGATGTGATCGAGCCGTTCCATCGTGAGCGAGAGGTGCGAACCCCGTTTGTCGCGCGCGAGCGAGTGGATCTCATCGACGATCAAGGTGTCGGCCGTCGACAGCGCGGCCCGAGCTTTGCTCGATGTGCACATCAGGTACAACGACTCGGGGGTCGTCACTACGAAGGCCGGTGGCTTTTTGACCATGGCAGCACGCTGAGACCGAGGGGTATCCCCCGAACGGACCCCGACCCGGATCGCAGGTGCGGTGAGCCCCATCGACTTTGCGATCGACGCAATCTCCAGCAGCGGTCGCTCGAGGTTCTCCGCGATGTCTACCGCTAGCGCCTTCAGCGGCGATACATACACCACGCGGGTGATGTTGTCGGTCGCCTCACCACGCTCATGGGCCTTGTACAACCGATCGATGGCAACAAGGAAAGCCGACAGGGTCTTGCCCGACCCGGTAGGTGCGGCCACGAGCGTGTGGTGACGTGCCGCTATGTGGGGCCACGCATCACGCTGTGGTGGGGTGGGACCATCTCGAAACCGTTGACCAAACCAAGCCCGAACAGCCGGGTGGAAATCCTCCATCCCGGAGGGGTCAAAGAGGGTCGCAGCAGCTGCGACCGAGGACGAACTGTGCTCAATGATGGCCACGCGAGCACAGTACTGATGGCCTGTGACAGGCTCCCGGGCCTAGCGGCGACCGCTAGTGATCGCTAGCCGATCGGTGCTGGGATTGGCTCGTCGAGGATCGCATCGGCCGAGACGGAATTGGCCAGAATGCTACGAAGGTCGAGAAGCAAGTCGGTTACCTCGGCGGTGGACATCAATTCGCGCGACATTGTGCGGCCGAGACCGGCGTCGATTAGCTCAAGTGCTTCATCGATGTTGCGGGTTGAGGTCTCGGTCATGATATTTCCTTCGGGCCAGCGGATGGCTATACCAACAACAACCATTCCCGCAGAACTTACATTCCCCACGGTACTCGCTAAGTACGACGGGGTGGGACTCATTTCTTAGGCTTCAGGGCCTATTTGCGAGAATCTTCGTCGTTCATTAACGAAATCGCTATCGAGTTTCGCCAGCGGCTAGACCGGTGGGATGCAAGTAGCGAACACGGTTTGTGTGGTCACCGGCGGTGCAGCGGGCATCGGGCAGGCACTGGCAGCCCGATTCATCACCGAGGGGGCGACGGCTGTTGTCGCAGCCGATGTCGCGGAGAACCTCTCCGCGGTCGCGGCGGCGATTGGCGCACATCCAATGCACGCCGATGTCTCGACCGAAGCGGGTATTCGATCACTCATCGAGGAAAGCGAAGAACGGTTCGGCCCGATCGATCTGTTCGTGGCGAATGCAGGAATCGGTGGGTTTCCCGGCGGGGCGGAGGTTCCAGACGACGAATGGCAACGCATCTGGGATATCAACGTCATGCAACACGTTTGGGCTGCTCGCCATATGGTGCCCCGATGGATCGAACGAGGTGGCGGCTACTTACTCACCACCGCCTCAGCGGCCGGGCTGCTCTCGAATCTGGGAACGGCCCCCTACACCGTCACGAAACACGCGGCCGTAGGGCTGGCCGAATGGCTGGCAATCACCCATGGCGACGACAACATCAACGTGTCGGTGTTGTGCCCCCAAGGTGTACGCACCGCCATGGTCGAAGGTGACCATCCCGCAGTGACCAACGTGGTCGCACAAGGCCTCGTGGAACCAGCGGACGTAGCAGACGCGGTGATAGCCGGCCTTGCCGCGGAGTCGTTCTACATCCTCCCCCACCCGCAAGTGGCCGAGTACGTGCGCCACAAAGGGGCCGACATCGAGAGCTGGCTCGGCGCAATGCGCAAACTGCAGCGAAAGTTCTTCAGCTAGACAATCTCTGGCGGTCCCTCGTGCGGGGCGACTTCACGACGGGAATGTCACTTCGTCGGATGCGAGAACTCGCTGAGCTCGTCAACGAAGAACTCTCGTCGGCTCGTCAGCACTACAACTATCCCGAACCGACATTCACTGACTGAAGCCGACAGGCGGTTAGTTCAGGGTGCGTGGTACCGGCTGTGGAGTGACGCTTGGTCCGCTTGAGATCATGTCATCAACGCCGTCGAAGTCGGGTAGTTCTGGCGAGTCTTGTGGGGTCGCTGGGCGACCGCCGCCACGGCGCCATGGCGTGCGTACCTTGTCACGCAACCACTCGATACCCAGGTAGTAGTACGGGAACGAGATGATCACGAGGAACGTGCTCGACAGCAGACCGAAGATGATCGTGAAAGCCAAGGCTTCCCAGAACGGGTCGCTCAGCGCCAACGGCAACAGGCCGCCAACCGTCGTAAGCGACGTCGCTACCAGCGGACGGAATCGACGTCGGATCGCGGTAGAAATCGCGGTCCGACGATCGGCTCCGAGATCGCGCTCTTGGTTCGCGAAATCGACGAGCAAGATCGAGTTGTTGACCGCGATACCAACGAGGCCGAGCACGCCGAGCATTACGAAGAAGCTCAGCGGATTGCCGGTGATCAAGAGGCCGCCGAACAAGCCAAAGAAACTGAACGGGATGGCGAGGAAGACCAAGATCCACTGGACGGTCGATCGGAACTGAATGATCAATAGCACCAGCATGGCGAGCAGCGCCACGCCAAAGGCGATCGGCAGGGCTGCGAAGGCTTCCTGGTTGTCTGTCTCGAGACCGAAGTCGAATCCGAGAGCGTCAGCGTCTAGGCCGATTTCGGCAAGCGCCGCAGCGTCGTAGTTGTTCTCGAAGAACTCCTGGGCGGCTGCGGTGGTACTAGTGACCGAAGCGTTATCGAAACGAGCTCGAACCTCTACGTATCGACGGCCGTCGTCACGAGCGACCACATCGTCGAGCGCGAGGTCGGTCTCGACCACGTTGAATTCATCGCCGTTCGCCAATGTGAGCGCTCGACCGTCGAGGTCGGCGCGAAGAATTTCAGCACCCGCGACGATTTCATCAATGTCCTCACCAAAGACCTGAGCCGTGAACGGGAACAGTGCCTCGGGCGGGCCATTCGAAACCGCGGCGAACACCACGCGGGCGTCGTCTCGAGCGTCTGCAATCGGGTCGAGGGTTTCGACGAGATCGTGCACCGTTGGCCGACCACCGATCGGGGTGATGTCGTATTGCACGAATGCGCTCTGTTGGCTTCCGATGAACAGGTAGCCCTGGACCAGTTCATCGCCGAGCGTTTCCTCAGCCGCCTGGTTGACCTCTAGCGCGATCTGTTGCGCCTCTTCGATGGAGGTACCCGGTTCGTAGGTGATCTCCAGTGAAATTGCTGCAGAGTCGTTCGCCGGCGGGAAGATGTTGAAGCCGACGTTGGGAGCAAACACACCGACGCCCACGAACATGGCTGCGAGCGATGTGAGGAAGAGCGCTCCTCCAACCACAACTCCTTTGGTGCCGGTGATCGCCGGGAGTGACGCGATGAGGTCGGCGAGCCTCTCCTCCGCACGAACGAGTGGCCCTCCGGCCTTGGGTGCCCGAAGCGTGAGGAAGCGAGCTGCGACCGGGATGAACACGAACGACAGCAGCAGCGAAATGAGCAGCGCCAAGATGATCGTGATCGGCAGGATTCGGATGAACCCGCCGAGAATGCCACCGATGAGCAGCATCGGCGCGAACACCAGCACGGTGGTGAGCGTTCCCGACATGCTGGCGGCGCCAACACGATTGATCGCCCGTCGAATGACAGCGAGGTCACCGGTCGGATCGTCGGGGTCGTCCTCGTCGGCCTCATCGTCTCGGAACGCGTCTATCGATTCGGTGATCACGATCGCGTCATCGACGAACAGGCCGAGCGCCAAGATCAGCGCAAAGAGCGAAATCGTGTTGAGGGTGATGCCCGCAAACACGAGCGCACCGATCGACGCGGCGAGCACGGTAAACAAGAACAGCGTCGTGATGACCGACGCTCGCCACGAGATGAGCAGAAGCGCCACGATGGCAACGACGATAATGCCGAGCACGACGTTGCTCTGCAGCGACGCGATCTGCATCTCGACTATGCGAGCCTGGTCGATCGCGACGATGGCGTTGAAACCCTCGGGCAGGCTGGCTCGGGCCTCCTCGAGCGACTGTTCGGATGCGTCACGGATCGCGATCGAGTCAACGTCAGGGTTAGCAATAACGCCGACAGCGATCGATGAGCGGAACTGATTGTCCGCGTTCGTGAGCTGATTGAAGCTGGTCTGCAAGACCACGGGCTCACCGGTAGCTGGATTGAGGCCGGCCTCGATCAGATCTTCGACAGCAACCTCCGCGATGTCTGGGTGCGAAATGTTGTCGGCTAGCGCGGTGGCCGCAGCCTCTAGCTCAGCGGCCGTTGCATCAGCAGGCCCGATCACACCAATCAGGAGATCGTAGATCTCCAAGAATTTCGACGCGTTTACCGATTGTGTGAAGAACTGGGCATCAGGCGGGAAGTCGCCCTCATCGATGATCCGCTGTAGCGCGGCTGCGCCATCGGCGCTCGATACCCCGGTTTCGAGGTTGGCGACGACACTGAAGGAGGAATCCCGGCTGAAGCTCAGGACACTCTCGACTTCATCGAGTTCCAGGGCGAGCTCGGCGAGCGGCGCCGTGACCTGTTCGTCGACCACATCTTGATCATCGACAAAGAATCCACCAGCGGCGATCGCGATCGGCACGTCAACCGGGGGGAAACCCTCACGCGGAAGAAGGGTGGTGAAGGCGAGCACACCAAATATGGCAATGACCGCCCAAAGCGCTATAGACGACTTGGGACGAGATGCGAAAGCGTTGACGAAACTAGCAAGCATGGCGGTACCTCTTCCCACGAGTTCCAGCTCTTGCTCCAGTGTACGGACCTATGGGACTAGCGTGCAGTCGAGCCGATGTGACGCCGGTCAGGCTCCTAACTAGTTGAGCAGGCGCCCGACTATCGCGGACACCGACTTGCCGTCGGCTCGGCCACCGGCTTTGGCCATCACGCCTTTGATGGCAGCTCCCATGTCCTTCTTGGACTCGTAGCCGCCCTCTTCAATGACCGAGGTGACGAGAGATTCGAGCTCCTCAGCGGACAAGGGCTCGGGCAGGTAGGACTGCAGGACCGTACGCTCGGCGACTTCATTCGCAGCCCGCTCGGCTTCACCGGCCTCTTCGTAGATTTCTGCTGCTTCGGTGCGCTGTTTGACCTCTGTCGCAATCAACTTTTCGATCGCGGCATTATCGAGTTCATTGGCACCACCGGACGTCTCTGCGGTCTTTATCGAGGTCATAACCGCACGGAGGGTGGTCTTCTTGACATCATCTCCCGCTTTCATAGCGGCGACGAGATCGGCTTGCAGGGTGTCACGGAGGCTCATGGGAATCATCTTGTCACACCCCTTGTTCATACTTATGAGCGTGACGACTCCAACCCCCGAAATCACCATGGCAAAGACAAAGAAAATCAACCAACCCGAACTGCTTCTGATCTCCGACGAGACCACCTCCCCATCTCGCTGGATGCTCGACGAACGCACCAAGGAGATCGGCCGCAAAGGCCTTGCCGAGGCTCGTGCTGCGTTGCGCAGCCCGGCGCACCTCGACCTCGCTGCCTGAGATACGCTGCGTTTGCGCCGGGTGACCCGGCTTTGGCTCTGATGCCCTCCACACTCTGTCGTCGAAGGCATCGCCATGCAACCACTCTCACCGCTGCGGTGGAGTCCGAATTCCGTTATCAGAGTCGTCATGTTCGGACTCGCTCTCACTGCATGTGGCGCTCCCGGGCCGAGCGCCCAGACATCACCCACAGTCGTTGAGGTCATCGATGGGGACACCGTCGTAATCAACTTCGACGGCCACCACGAAACAGTGCGCTTGCTCGGCGTAGACACTCCCGAGACCGTCGACCCGAACCGGCCCGTCCAGTGCTTCGGCCCCGAGGCCTCACAGTTCCTCCAGGATGCGTTGCCACCGGGAACAGCCGTCCGTGCCATTCGCGACGTCGAAGCTCGAGATCGATTCGGCCGACTTCTCGTCTACCTCGTGCGCACCGAGGACGGCGTCTTCATCAACGGTGAACTTCTCCGACGCGGCTTTGGCGATATCGCGATCTACAGCCCGAACGTGGCGTATCAAGAAGACCTCGAGCATGCGCTTGCGACAGCGCGGACATCCCAAGCCGGATTGTGGACTGCCTGCGGAGGAGCCGATATTGCCCTCGACCCTCCACCCGTGACAGCGCTAGTCGAGTAATTTCAACAGTGGCGGACCACCCAGGAGGAACAACCATGTCAGTCGCACGCGTAACCGAGGTCATCTCATCGTCAACGAAGGGTTTCGACGACGCCATCAAGGTCGGTGTCGATCGAGCGACCAAGACCCTCGACAACGTCACGAGCGCTTGGGTTCAAGACCAAAAGTGCATCATCGATAACGGCTCGATCGTCGAGTACCGAGTCGCGCTCAAGATCACCTTCGTATTGAAGGACTAGCGCAATCCGAGCCTGACGGCTCGCGATGCTGCCGCTCGTTCCTCGCTAAGACTGCTGCGCCGGAGGCGGGCGAAAGCTACCCAGCAGCCCAGGCGGTTTGCCATGGGTCGGTTTCGAACAGCGGAACCAGTTCGTCCAACCAGCGGTGGTAGACGCCTTCGACTTTGATGTCGCCGGCCATGAACGCTGCGTCACGGGTTTTCTCGGCAGCCCAAAGGTCTCGTAGAACCGGTTCTTTCACCGTAATCGTGATATCGGCCTTTTGACCGCGAGGCATTCGACCTGCCGTGACGTGGGTGGGCTTACCGCCCACGAGTTCAAGGTTGAATGCGACCTTGCCGTCCTCGGTGTCGGTCACGACATAGAGCATGACTAGGTCAACGCCGTCGGCGGCAGCGTCGGCGGTGCGCTCGGCCAGCGCATCACACCACGTTTGGTCGTACGCAGTCATGGTCGAACACCTGCGAAAAGGTCGTCCTCAAGCGATTCGACCGGCACTGTCGACGCAGCAAGTTCATAATCGTCCCAGGGATATATGGCCGCAGCGACGTCTCGTGGGAGCGGGAACCAGAACGACTCGTTGGGGTCGACTTGGGTGGCGTGAGCCAGCAGCGCGTCGCAGCGATGATCCCAATAGGGCTGAACATCGATCTTGGCCGTGATCAGGTGATCTTCTGACTCGCGTTCAAGGAATCCCCATTCTTCATAGGGGCTCTCACCGTTGACCTCTATGCACTTCTCGTGGGTCTTGACGATGCGTTCTTTGGACCACGCGGTGTAATACATCTTTGACGCTTGCCAAGGTTCTCCCGCGTCGGGATAGGCATGCGGGTTCCCCGCTGCCCAGAAGGCAGCGATCGAAATGTCATTGACCTTGAGGTGGTCGGGATGCAGATACCCCCGCTGATGGTCGCTGTAGGTGATGATCACGTGCGGCTTCTCTTCGCGAATGAGCTCGACCAGCCGTCCAGTGGCCTCACCCAAGGGGGCGTTGGCGAAGTTGTCAGGGTGCTTGTTCGCTTCCATGTCGGGCATGCCCGAATCGAGGTACCCGAGCATCGCTACTCGGTCATAGCCAATAACTCCTGCTGACTTATCGAGTTCGGCGCGGCGCACCTCGACGATGTTCGCCTTGTTCTCGGGAGTGTCGAGGGCTTTGTTCAAGATGTCGCCCGCTCCCCCGTCGGTGCAGCACACCAGCACGCATCGGGCCCCTTCAGCGCTGTACTTGGCTACCGTGCCCGCCCCCTTCGACGCCTCGTCATCAGGGTGGGCGTGAATGGTCATCAACCGAAGCTCTGCATCCATCAAAACAACGCTATCGCCGTTCATTAACCGAGGGACTCACAACATCGCTTGGTCCAAGCGCCCAAGGGGAGGAGGCGGAGCCGACGGCCATGTCGGCTACCGCGGTTCTCGACCGGACGTGTCGAGCGAACTACAGCGCTGCTAGTTCGTGTTCGCCTGCTTCTTCGTCTGCCACCAATCGCCAGCCGAAGACCTCGGCGAACTGCTCACGACCTTCGTCGTGACCACTCGCGATGATCTCATCTCCGGCAACGAGACGGTCGTGACCATTCGGTCGGTGTCTGTAGGTTCCGCCGCGCTTGATCGCCAGAACCGTGTATCCCGGGGTCACATCAAGTTTGAGTTCGGCCAGGGTTGCGCCTTCGCTCCGAGAGCCCTGCGCAACGGGCACTCGCAATACGATCTCATCGCTATCGGCGAGAGCGACGCCGAGGACGGGGTGTACCTCTTGGCCGTGCTCCACAAACATCACCATTGCGGATGCTTGATCGCCGATGTCCTCTGATGCTGCGGCGAGGTGCAATAGCCCTCGAAGCGGAGCTGGGTCAGTTGATCGTCCGCGGGCAGCGCGCAACACCCAGGTCTCAAGCTGGTCGTGCATCTCATCGAGTCGTTGCTCGAGATGACGCACTTCCGCGGCCAACCCACGGTCCCCGAGGACGATGGATGAATACGCCAGCGCAACGGCAGCCTCGGAGAGGTTCTTCATTTCCACTAGGAGGTCGATTGCGCGATCGAGTTCTTCCACGGGTTCGGTTTCCACAGGTGCGGGCCTTGGCGCCGCTCCCGCCATCTCGCGCGCCGTTGCGATTCCCGCCGGTGGCCCTTCGAGAAACAACACGTCGTCAGGGACAAGGATCGTCTCCCCGTCAACCGTGGTTGTCCAGCCGTCGCCTCCACGCACAGCTAGCACCCGCATGCCCGTGTGCAGTGGGAGTTCGATCGCAGACAATGGGTGATGGGCCATCGCCGATCCATCAGCTACGACCACTCGATGTGAGACCTCCTCGGCGTCACGCAGTTCCTCGACGAGATGCGGCGGGATTCCGAGCTTGTTCGAAACGGTGCGAGCAATGTTGACGGCGTCGTTTCCAATTCGCTCGATCGCCGAGATCACCTGCAGGACGCGACTCATGCCGGGCGCCTCGCGAGGAGTTCGGACACCCAAGCACGCGAGTGAACGCATCTCTTCGACGAGCTGGGTCATCGTGGACTCCAGGTCGCGAACTTCTTCAGCCATGTCCGGGTCACCAAAGTAGACCGCGGCGTACGCGAGGTCGACCATCAGCTCGGAGGTGTCTTTCGCTTCTGCGAGCAGCGACCGCAGGTTGTGGGGTTTGTCATCCATGTTGTTGCATTTCAATCGTAGAGAACTCTGAGTCTGAGGGAAAGAGGCCTAACCGCCGAACCCGAGTAGGACAACGGCGCCGACCAGCGTGAATGCGCCGACGAGGTCAAGTACCGAATTGGTGAGCGGAATCGTTGCGGTATCGGGATCGAGTCCGAAGCGCACCGCAGCCAACGTCCCGTAATAGGCCACAGCGAGCACGACCAAAGTCGCCCCAGCGCCAGCGATTGCAGCCACGAGGAGCATCGATCCAAGCCCCGGGCTCGCAACCCCAATGATCAGTGAACCAAGATGCGCCGCCGCTCCGACCAGCACGAATATCGGGATCGCCAGAAGGCCAACCGAACGAATGTCGAGCCAGGCTTGACGCTGGGGAATCCGACTGGACTCGATCAAACCGAGATGGACCTTGGTTCCGAGACGACTCGACAAGATACCTCCGAGCGCGCCGGCCATACCGAAGTAGGCCGGGATCAAGATGAGAAGGGCCGGTTCGTCGAGGAAGGCAGCAAGTCGTTGCTCAATAACGGTGCCCGCCACGAGAGACAGTGTGGACGCCAACGCGAGAACCGGGAGAGACTCGAGAACGATCCGGCGCAGAAGTGGCAAGGCCGCACGCAGCGACATCGCCAACACGATCGCTGCGAAAACCACAGCGATGACGCCCACAACCTCCGACGTTGACGACGGCCCAACCAAAAAGGAACCGACGATCAGCGCGGGCAACGTGACAAGGTCGCCGGTGCCCGTTACGAGCGGGGCGGTGACATTGTCGAGGTCCCAACCAAAACGGGTTGACCCAGCAGCAAGCGCAACCGTAATTCCGAGAACCAGCAGCGAGGCCAGCAGGCCGCTCATCACCGAAACCGCCACGAAGTCGAGGAGGCTCATCGCCCCCGAGACGCCGAACAGTTGCGCGAGCAGCCAACCAATAGCGGCTAGCCATGTCGCAGCGACGGTGCTCAGAGCCATGGACGCGATGACATTTTGACCGAAGACGGTGTCGGTGCGCCGAGTGAGAGAGAACTCGCCTGTGTGAATTGCTGTGCCCAGCCGGCTTCCCAATGCACCGAATACGTTGCCGCGTTGGGCGATCGCTGCTGGTACGAGCAATAACAGGCCGGGGAGCTGCGCCAGCCGCTCCTCTGCAGACGCAAGCGTGAGCCCGGCGATCAGTGTTGCGACGATCGAGATCAGTAAGGCCGCTGCGGACTGCGCGACCGCGCGCGGGTCAGGACCAAGAATGCGGACGAGCCGCTTTCCGACCGAGGCCAACCAAGACATGATCAGCGCTCAGGAGAGCTTCTCCAGAGCCCCGTCTACGGCGGCCGCGTACGGGCCACCGAACTTGATGGCGTGGATAGCCAAGGGTGCCAGGTGATGCAACGGCACCCGTTCTTGCCATCCATCGCTCAGTGGATGGACCTCTTCGTAGGCATCGAAACACTCCTGGGAGAATCCCCCAAAGAGCCGCATCATCGCCAGGTCGAATTCACGATGCCCGCCGTGCGCTGCGGGATCGATGAGCCAACTGCGCCCCTCGATATCGACGATCCGGTTGCCTGACCAGAGGTCGCCATGCAGGCGCGCCGGGGGTTCTTGATCACCAAACTCAGCGAGTCGATCAGCAATATCGATAAGCCCGGAGATCGCTGAGGTGCTCAGTGAGTTTCGTTGCGAGGCGATCTCAGCGAGCGGTCGCAGGCGCTGGCTTGCGTAGAACTCGGCCCACGTGTCACAGGGATCGTTGGGCACGCGAAGACTGCCGGTTGGCTGGGCATCAACCCGTCCAAAGTGTGGGGCGCCGCTCTGGTGAAGCGCAGCGAGCTCCTCACCGAATCGGCGCTCACCGTCCGCACTGCGACTCGTGCCCGGTTCGATCCACGACAGGATTAAACATGGCGGCGCCTCATCGGAAACAGCCAGGACCTCGGCGACCGAGCCCACTCCGGGTTCACTCAACCAACGCAGGCCCGCCGCTTCTATCGAGAAGAAGTCCTTTGGAGCGTCGGCCTTCGTCTTTGCGAAGACGACGCGTCCATCAGCGAGGGTCACTTTGAAGGCGTCAGCGACATCACCGCCGCCGAGACGCGCCATCGCGCGAACTGGGGCACCGCATAGTTCAACGATTCGTTCGTCGAGAGTCGTCATGATGTGACCGGCTTTCGGTTAGCGCTGGCGATGTTGCGTTCCCAGTCCGGCGGTAATAAACACACATTCGGTCGGTGCGGTCACGTCAGCGGTGTGCCAGACGCCAGGGGAATTAATTGCATACTCACCAGCATTGAGAGTGGTCACAACCTCATCGCCATCAATTTCCTGCACGAGATCGATAGTGCCCGAGGTGCAAAGCACCACTTCTGCGCCCGATGGATGCATCTCCCAGACATCCCACGAAGTATCAAAACGGTGCATGGAAACCAGCCTTCCCTCGACACCATCGGCGCCATGACGTTGGCCGTAACCCTCGTACCAGGACATCTCCCCGGTGAATACGGGTTGGACGGCGGCCGTCGCCTGCAGACCGAGGTGTATCGGGTTCGTCGATAGTCGTTCAGCCATGGCATTACCTCCTCACCCCCACCCACCGTACGACAAAGCCATCATTTCCACCAAAGCTCGTTTTGCAACCGCTTTAAGGAGGATCGCACTCACCGCGCCAAACGCGAAGATGGAAAGAATTTTGGCTACTTTCCGCGGCACAATTGGCATTAAATCGGCCAAATGGATTACTCAGGATCGACGCGTTATGACCGATCTAACTCATTAGCGAGAGAACCGTCGACGGGGAATCCTATGGAAACCAGTCCTTCAACTGACACCCAAACCGCATCAGAGGGCGCCGCCGCGCCACGTGTGGAGGCGGAACTCATCTTTACGTTTGCCAACCGAGCCCCCGAGGTCATCTTGTCCTTTGAGGGTCTAGTGGTGCCGACCCCGTTGTTCGTCGAACTCAACCGACTTGGCTGGGCAATTCCTGCTGTGCCTCCCCCTCCAAGTTCTGCGATCGATTGGACTCCGGACCCCACGACTGGCGCCGATTACACCTTGCGCCCATGGCGCGTTACCGAATTCCGTCTCGATTCGGGAAACTGGGCTCAGGCCTCTGAACGAGCAATCGGCGGACTCACGATTGAGGTGCTAAAGCGCCACAACGTGAACATCACCGACCTTCGCGGACTCTCCGAAGCCGAAATTCAAGCCGCTACGGGCACCACTCAGGCCGCCCCAGCAGCCGCCGCAGCAGCGGGGACAGCTGGAGCAGCCGGTGCTGCAGCTCCAGCCAGCGCAACTGGTACCGACGTCATCTTTGTGTACGACCCGGAGCCTCAAGGCCAGATGGCTGGGTATCGAACGTTCAACAGTGTTCGAGGCCGCAAGAAGATTGAGTGCACCTGGCACGAGGGCTTGATGAGCCAAGGAGCTCAGGTTCCCGACGCAGCGACGCTGGCTGAATTGAACGGACGTGGCGGCGGAGCATGGCACCTTTCGGGTGATACCCGACCACCTGCGGGTGGTTCCAACGCCGTTGTGCAGATGCTGCATCCTGGCATCGCTGCCGATGGCCCCGAGGTAAAGAAGCTGCTCAAGCTCACGGGCGCTGACGCTACCGTTACTGGACTTAACTCGATCTCGGGCGGCAAGAACGCCGTCTTGATCTGTGTGAAGGTCCCTGCACACTCCGTCGAGATGCTCGGTTCGAACCTTCGCATTCGGTTCCCCGAACTCGTTTTCCGCGAAGCGTAAACCCCGCACAACAGCGGCTAGCGAAAGTCGCGAGACATCCTCGGCACAGCAACACTGAACTCGACCAGCTTGTCCGCGATCAGATTCGTTACCCCTTCGGCGATCTCGACCTTGCCTCGCACGATGAGAGCGGTCGATGTCAGCGCGACCTGTTTGTGACGCTGCCAACATCCTTTGGACACGATGACGTTGATGAGCCCGTACTCGTCTTCGAGGTTTATGAATGTCGTTCCTGATGCAGTAGCGGGACGCTGACGATGTGTGACTACTCCCGCCACCATGACCCGTTCGCCTGAAGTCTGCTGCGTGAGGGTGTCCGAGCCCACAACGCCGAATCGCTCGAGGTCTTCACGATAAAAGCGGGTTGGGTGCCCGTCGGGGGCGACCCCGGTGGCCCAAAGGTTGGCGAGGGCGATCTCTCGATCGGTCATGCCGGGAAGTTGTGGGGCGTCAACGCCGGTAAGGATGCCGGGGAGGCGAGCGTCCGACGCTTGTGCCGCCGCGCCGGCCTCCCATAGTGCCGGGCGTCGATCCCCGAACGCACCAGCGGTCGCCAACGCTTCTAAGACTTCGATCGAACATCGCGTACGACGCTTTACGTCTTCGATCGATGACCACGGACGTCCCTCGTCGAGGAGCTTGGCGAGGTCCTCGCCGACGTGGCGAACCGACCCCAAACCCAAACGGACCGCTGGCCCTCCATGACCCCATTTCGAATGATGTACGCCTGCGCCTTGTCGAAAGGCCGGATCCTCCGGCTCGCCACCCACCCATTCCAGGGTTGCTTGTGCACCGGACTTGTTGATGTCAGGGGTCAACACCTCAACACCATGACGACGAGCATCACCCACCAAGGTATGCGGCGAGTAAAACCCCATCGGTTGTGCATTCAACAACGCTGCACAAAAGGCCGCCGGGAAGTAACGCTTGAGCCACGACGACGCGTACACCAGGTACGCAAAGGACACCGAGTGCGATTCAGGAAACCCATAGTTCGCAAACGCGACGAGTTTCTCCCAGATCTCGTCGGCGATATCGCCGACGACCCCTCGTTCGGCCATACCCGCATATAGCCGAGCTTTGAGGTCCTCCATCCGTTTCCGACTTCGTTTCGCACCCATGGCCTGACGGAGTTGATCTGCTTCGGCTGGCGTGAACCCCGCAACGTCGATCGCCATCTGCATCAGCTGTTCTTGGAAGAGCGGGATGCCGAGCGTCTTCGACAATGATTTCTCCAACAGCGGGTGCAAGTAGGCGACCGGTTCCTTGCCGTTGCGGCGCCGAATATAGGGGTGCACCGAGCCGCCTTGGATCGGCCCGGGACGGATGAGGGCGATCTCGACGACGAGGTCATAAAAAGTGCGGGGCTTGAGTCGAGGCAGTGTTGCCATCTGCGCACGGGATTCGATCTGGAACACGCCGATCGTGTCAGCACGACACAACATGTCGTACACCTCGGGGTCTTGGGGCATCGTCGCCATGTTGAGTTCGACGCCGTGGACGTCCGCGATGAAGTCGATGGCGTAATGAATGGCCGACAACATCCCGAGGCCGAGGAGGTCGAACTTTACCAGACCGGTCCGGGCGCAATCTTCCTTGTCCCATTGCAAGACGCTGCGGTTCTCCATGCGCGCCCACTCGACAGGGCAGACCTCGACCACGGGACGGTCACATATCACTATCCCGCCCGAATGAATGCCGAGATGACGAGGAGCGTGTTCAAGTTCGGCAGCTAATTCGGCCACATCCATAGGAAATAGATCGAGTTGGTTGCTGAGGGCGGCCCAACCATCGAGCTTCTTCGAGAAGGCATCTTGTTGGCCGGTGGCGTAACCCAGCGCCTTTGCCATGTCGCGCACTGCGGACTTCGAGCGATACGTGATGACGTTGGCGACTTGAGCTGCGTGTTCCCGCCCGTACCGGTTGTAGACGTACTGGATGACCTCTTCTCGACGGTCCGACTCGATATCGATGTCGATGTCGGGAGGACCGTCTCGTTCAGGTGAAAGAAACCGCTCGAACAACAACCCCAAGGCCACCGCGTCGGCATTGGTAATGCCGAGGGCGTAACACACCGCGGAGTTCGCAGCCGAGCCACGTCCCTGACACAAGATGTTGGCCTGGTCGCAAAACGCAACAATGTCCGCAACGATCAGGAAGTACCCCGGGAAGCCCAGGGAGTCGATCATGTCGAGTTCTCGATCGAGCTGGGCGTAGGCGCCAGGGACCATTTCATCGGCCGGTGACCCATAGCGTCTGTGCGCACCGCGGCGAGTCAACTCGCGCAACCACGACATCTCATCGTGGCCGTCCGGGCAAGGGTACGGCGGCAAGTTCGGGGCCACGAGCTGCAAATCGAATGCGCATTGTTCGGCGATCTCGATCGTTGCGTCGAGCACACCGGGGAATCGCCCAAAGCGTTTCGCCTGCTCATCGCCGGAACGCAAATGCGCTGCGGCTGCGGCTGGCAGCCAGCCATCGTGCTCATCGAGAGAGCGACGATGCCCGACCGCAGCGAGTGCGGTAGCCAGGTTGCGTTGGGCATGGTTGGCGTATCGAACGTCGTTTGTCGCAACGAGCATGAGATCGCGTTCAAGACCGAGACGAGCAAGCGCATCGTTGCGGGTGGAACACAGCGGGGTGGCGTGGTCCCAAAGCTCGACGGCAATGTTGGACCTGTCAAAGGCCTCGATCAAGGTGTCAAGGGTTCGTTGAGCGGCGATTGGGCCGTTCCTCTCCAACGCGGCACTCAAAGGGCCACGCTGCGTTCCGGTCAGCACTATCCACTCATCACCGCTCAGCTCCCCCAACCGATCGAGGTAGTAGCGAGGCGCCCCCTTCTCTCCCGCCATCTGTCCTTCGCTGATCGCCCGACCAAGACGGGCATATCCCGCAGGCCCCCGGGCTAACACCACGAGGTCGCCAGCTGCACCGACCACCTCGTTGGCGGGATCGGTGAGGCTGAGCTCGGCTCCAAATACCGTTGCGATCCCGTAGGCCTTCGCAGCCTCCGCGAAACGTACGACGCCGTAGAACCCGTTGCGGTCGGTAAGCGCCAGAGCGCCCAACCCCAACCGAGCAGCCTCTTCAACCAGAACTTCGGGGTCAGATGCCCCGTCTAGAAAGCTGAAGTTCGAATGGCAATGCAGTTCGGCATAAGGCGTCGTATTCGTGGGCGCAACAACATCAGGATGTGGTTCATAGGGTTCGCGAGTCCGCGACCACGCCGGGCTATCACCGCCGGTCCGGAGAACGTGCTCATCCTCCTCCTTGGCTGCTTTGGCGCGCCCCGAGAGCGTTTGTTCAAGCTCTGACCACGGAACGCTTGGATTGTTAAATCCCATAGGGGATTCACTGTATCGAACATTTGTTCGTGAGCGTAAAGGAGGGCTTCTCGAACATTAACCGCTCTACGTCAACCGCTCTACGTCAACCGCTCTACGTCAATATGGGCAGAGAACTACTGTCACGCAGGTCGTTTTTTTGAGACGGGCGCCACTAAATAAACCCCGATTGGGAGAAACGGTCGACTAACATCTCTAACTGTGAAATCACGACCAGGCGGTCATCCTAGGCGGTTGTGCTTGGCGGCACTCTTCACAGCAGCATTTGCCCTGCTCTCGATTTCATCACCCACATCGGCTCAAACTCCAAACCAACTCGACTTCGGTATCGCGGTCCCGAGCGGACAGCCCGGGCCGTTAGCCGCCGTCGAGACCGAGATCGGCCGACAGGTCGACTTCGTCCGGATCTTCACGAGGTGGGATGACAACTTCCCCGTATTCAGGGACCGCAACGTCCTCGAAGAACGCGACATGGCACTATCGGTCCGACCACAAACCGCTGACGGCAGCCTGATCCCGTGGGCCGACATCGCTGCAGCCCAACCCGGGGACCCGCTGCATAACGACATGGTCGAATGGGCGCGGGCCATCAAGCCATTCGAAGACCAAATCTATTTCACCTTCCACCACGAACCCGAGGCGGTCTCCAACATCGCGCACGGCGACGCATCGGACTTCATTGCCGCATGGCGCGCGTTCATGACCGTTCTCGACGATGAGGGAGTGGAGACACTCGGCCGTGTCTGGACGGCCACCGACTTCGGCTTTCAGGTGCCCGACAACGATCGCCGAGCGGCCAACTCGTGGTATCCGGGCGACGCCTGGGTCGATGTCATCGCCACCGACGCTTACAACTGGTTCAACTGCCGTGACGGCATAAATTCGCCGTGGTATGACCTCGAACAGATCATCGAAGGCCTCAGGCTGTTTGGTCTTGAGCACCCTAGCGAACACCTCATGCTGCTCGAATTTGGCTCGGCCGAAGACCCGGCAGACCCGAACCGAAAGGCGGAGTGGTTCACTGACGCCGAGGCGATGTTCGCTCGACCCGAGTACAGCCAGTTCATCGGTGCCGCCTACTTCAACATCGACGACATCCGCACGGGCTTCAACTGCCGATGGAGTTTCGATACCTCCCCCATTAGCGCAGCCGGGTTTAGGGCGCTCGCCAACAGCACGACCTTTGCGGGGGCGCCGACACCAGCGCCCACTCCAGCACCAGCACCAGCCTCGGTGTGCCAGGCAACCGTCACCGCCAGCGGCGTAACCCTCAACTGGACCACCAACGTCACACCGACCGTCATCCGCAAAAACGGCGGCTGGCACGACACCGTCCAAACCGGCCAAACCTTCACCGACCCCACCGGCACAACAGCAGACACCTACCAGATCCGCATCCGCCCACCCGGAGCCGGCATCATCGACCACCCCTGCACCACCAACGCACCCGCACCAGCCCCACCACCGCCCACTCCAACACCAGCACCAGCACCAGCCTCGGTGTGCCAGGCAACCGTCACCGCCAGCGGCGTAA
>CAYUKM010000008.1:1622-10184 GCA_964445255.1 uncultured Acidimicrobiales bacterium | reverse complement strand
CACCTACCAGATCCGCATCCGCCCACCCGGAGCCGGCATCATCGACCACCCCTGCGTCGTCGTCTAAGAGCGGTTCACCAGATCCGGCGATCCCTCAACCATTTCGCTGCGAGGAACGCTCCCCCGACGACGGTGATGGCCATGTCGATCGGTGCAACGATTCCGCCGTAGTGATCTCGGTCGTAGTAACTGACCGGGCTATCGAAGCGAGTCTTCCAATCGAATGGAAAGAAGACCAGCGGGCCGTCGTTATGGTGCACCGGCAGGTCCAAGGCGATGTGTGACAAGCAGCCGAGAGCGAAGGCCGTGAGCTTCGGTGAGTTGAACTTTCGACCAGCCAATGCCATAGCACCAGTGACGATCGGGCTGTGCAGAGTGTTCTGGACCACGATCCAGCCGGGATCTTCGAAGAACAAGGTCCCAAAGGCATGCTCCATCGACTCCTGCCTGGTCATGTCACGAAACTTGGGGAAGTACACAGCCGCACCAACGGTGAGCAGCGTAAGGCCCACGTCGGGGGCCAGCCCTCCAAGCGCGAACCACAGGGGCTGATCCGCTAACTCAGGCAGAACCGCGCTCGGTGTCGGGGCCCGGCGACGCCGTCGGGAAAGGAGCGCATTCGCGACCACGTGTGTCGAGGTGATCATCATCCCATGGTATCGCCCATCACAACGTGGTGATGACCCGAGTGCCGCCAACACCCGGGTCATCGATTCCGCCAACTGGGGACTAGCCGGCAGGTGGGGTGACGTTGAGCTCCAGGACTTCGAATAGCGGGTCACCACCGTCCTCTTCAACGGTGAACCGGGCTGCGGCGTCAACCTCGTAGATGTTGCCCTGTGCGTCGAGCAGCGTTGCCTCCACGCTGTTGCGATAGCTGCCTGCGGGCTGCGGACCACCGGCAGTGACCCACGGAAGTTCGCTCGGACGCTCGAACAGCCGCATGTTGCCGATTCCACTCGCGATGGCAGTTGGAATGGGCGTGCCGTTCTCAAAGAACCCTCCACATGCTTCGTCGAAGAGCGAGAACACATCGAGGTCGGTCTCATAGAGGTACATGGGCATGTCCTGCCCCGCCGCACCGAGGCGCACCACGAAACCGTCCCCTTGGCGGTAGACGCGCATCTCCCGTTCGCGTGGATACGGCGAGGTGCACACATCCAGCAGATCTCCGCCGGCGATCAAGGCAAAGCCGTCCCCGGCCTCGCCATAGACGCGTGCGAGCGGCCCGGTCGCCGTGACTCGACCGTTCGCCCCAATCTCAAGAATCGAATGTGGCGCCCCCTCAGGGATCGGTTCGTTCTGGAGCCAGAATGGCTCGGGAACTTCGTCCTGTGCCCCGAGCGGATTCACCGCGATCAAACTGAACAGCACAGCCACACTCGCGATTAACCCGAGCAGGCGCTTCCCGCTACCAATACCAAACATGCTTACTCTCCCTTTCGAGCCACCCGCTGCGGCTCACGAACGGTCCATCGAATGACCGATGGGAAATCCTTCGTTCTGGGGAAAGAAATTTCGTTGCGAGGTCTAGGCCTCTGCTGCCTCGCGGGCGTGCTTGAGCTTCTTGAGTTCCCGAGCGCGTGTAGTTGCGTCGAGGTTGACCTTGCGAAGACGGATGTGTTCGGGCGTCACTTCGACACACTCGTCATCAGCGATGGTCTCAAGGGCCCCTTCAAGGGACAGTACCTTCGGCGGGGTCAGGCGCACGGTGTCGTCAGAGGACTGTGTGCGCATGTTGTCGAGCTTCTTTTCTTTGCAGATGTTGACGTCCATGTCTTCATTGCGAGGGTTCTCGCCGATGATCATGCCTTCGTACACGTCAACACCTGGCGGGATGAAGAAGACGGCCCGCTCCTGCAGGTTCTGGATCGCAAACGTGGTGCTTGAACCGGTGCGATCAGCAACGATCGCGCCCTTGCTCTTCATGCGGATCTCGCCCTGCCACGGAATCCAGCCCTCGAAGATGTGATTAGCCAGCCCGGTGCCGCGAGTCTCGGTGAGGAAGTGGGTACGGAACCCAATAAGTGCTCGGGCCGGAACCACATACTCCAGGCGCACCCAACCGTCGCCATGGTTGGCCATGTTCTCCATCTTGGCCTTGCGCTCACCCAGCATCTGGGTGACTCCCCCGACGTGTTCTTCGGGGATATCGATGGTGAGTCGCTCCGTTGGTTCGTGGAGGGTTCCGTCGATCTCTTTGGTGAGCACCGCGGGCTTTCCAACGGTGAGCTCAAAGCCTTCGCGCCGCATCGTCTCGACAAGGACCGCGAGCTGTAGCTCGCCACGGCCTTGAACTTCCCAGGTATCGGGACGGTCAGTGGGCTGCACACGAATCGAAACGTTGCCGATGAGTTCCTTGTCGAGGCGGTCCTTGATCTGGCGGGCGGTGAGCTTCTCGCCCTCCTTGCCGGCGATCGGTGAATTGTTGGTGCCGATCGTCATCGAAAGGGTCGGTTCGTCGACGGTGATGACGGGCAGGGGCTGCGGGTCCTCGACGTCGCCAAGCGTTTCGCCGATCATGACCTCTTCGATGCCAGAGACCTGAATGAGTTCACCCGGTCCTGCCTCGTCGGTTTCGATTTGCTCGATACCTTCGGTCACCGTGAGGGTATTGATCTTCACCGGCGTCACGGTGCCGTCCGTGCGGCACCACGCCACTTGCTTCCCCTTGCGAATCGTGCCCTGCATGACCCGACAGATCGCGAGACGTCCGACGTACGGCGACGCGTCGAGGTTTGTTACCCAAGCTTGGAGCGGTGCATCGTTCCCCTCGTGCTGGTATGGGGTCACGGTTTCGATCAGGGTCTCGAACAGCGGCGTCAGGTCGTCGCCCGGGGTATCGGGATCGAGGGTTGCCAGTCCGTCGCGAGCGTTCGTATAGACGATTGGGAAGTTGATCTGGCTGTCGTCGGCGCCAATCTCGATGAAGAGCTCATACACCTCGTCCACGACTTCAGCTATGCGGGCGTCGGGGCGGTCGATCTTGTTAATCACGAGCACCACCGGAAGACCGCGTGCCATCGCCTTGCCGAGCACAAAGCGGGTCTGAGGTAACGGACCCTCGCTCGAGTCGACGAGCAGGATCACGCCGTCGACCATGGTAAGCGCCCGCTCGACTTCGCCACCGAAGTCAGCGTGCCCTGGGGTATCGACGATGTTGATCTTCACTTCGCCGTCGTCGGTCGTCCAATGCATTGCCGCATTGTTGGCCAGGATGGTGATGCCCTTTTCCTTCTCCAGGTCGGTGTTGTCCATAACCCGCTCGACCACTTCGCCGTGCTCGCTGAAGACACCGCCCTGACGCAACATGGCGTCAACGAGGGTGGTCTTGCCGTGGTCGACGTGGGCGATCATGGCGATATTGCGGAGATCGGTGCGGGAATGTTGAGCAGTCACGTAAATGAACGGTAGCGACGCATGCGCGCGTGGGGCGCGACCCCGCCACGTTTCACACCATCAACTTTTTTGCCGATAAGGGAACCAGAGACGGTGATTGATCGTAAGAGACCTATGCAACGGGTTAGACCACAATCGCCGAAGGCGCGAAAGAAGGCAATCGAAATGGTGGGTCAATCACTCCTCGGACGTTTGGTTAATGGCCACGGAAAGCTCCTCGCTCTCCTGATGGTCGTAGCGATAATCGCCGTAGCGTGCAGTGCCGGCGACGCAGTCACCGACGCTGCTGATGGCGCAAGCGACGTGGTCGAAGCGGCGGTAAGCGGCGACGAGTCAGAGTTTGTCGAGTCCGACGGAGATTTCGACGAGCAAGCCTTTGAAGATTCCGACGACGATGGGGCGGATCGAGCGAGTGCTGACGGAGATCTCGGATCGAGCGGTGCTGCCCAAGGCCTCGACGCACAGAGCCTCGGGCGCGAGATCATCTTCACGGCACGCCTGTCGGTAGACGTCGACAACGTCGCTGAATCAGGAGCCGAAGCGACGCGGATCATCACCGATATCGGCGGGTTCGTCTTCGGCCAAGAGACGTCTGGCGGCAACGAGCCCCGGAGTGAAATTACCTTCAAGGTCCGTCCAGAAGATTTCCCCGAGGCGCTCGAAGCCCTCGGTGGCATTGGAGAACTCCGCAACCAGTCGATCACGACCGACGATGTAACCGAACGAGTCGTCGACCTCAACAGTCGCATCGAGGTAGCCCAACTCGGTGTGGAGCGTCTCCGTAACGCACTTGAGGACGCACCGAACCTCGAGGACTTCGCAGAGATCGAACGGCTGCTTCTCGCCCGCGAATCTGACCTGGAGGTCATGCGTGGCCAGCTCCGAACCCTTCGAGATCAAATCGACCTCGCGACGATCACCCTGACACTGGTGCAGGACCGGGTCGACAACCTGCTCTCGCTCGGAGTCACGGTCTATGAAGGTCACGACAATGGCGCCCGATGCCCAGCGAGCAGCATTGGTGACCAACGCTTTGAACCTGGCAACGAGGTCACCTTGTGTTTCGTTGCCCGAAACGACGGCGAGCAGACCCTTCGAGATGTCAGCGTGACCGAGACGGCTCTGGCCATCGACGGTAACGAACAACTCATCACCGTCTTCGGCGAAGACGAGCTGCGTCCGGGACAGAGCTTCATCCAAGCCATCGAGATCGAGGTCGAGCGTGACCTGTTCCTTCGAATCGGCGCAACCGGCATTCCCACCGACGGGGCCAGCGACGAGCAGGCCGCTCCAACCGTAAGCACCGAAGCCAACCCTCGCATCCGAGTAAACGAGGACGCCGTCGACCCTGGATTCGGTGACGGCTTCGGCGCCGGACTCGACGTACTTTCGGGCATCTGGACCGTCGCTCTTGTTCTGGTCGGCTTCTTCATCCCGCTTCTGGTGTTCATTCCATTCATCGCTCTGGCATTCTTCGGGCTCCGCCGGTTGCGAGCAAAGCGACGGGAACGCCGCGCCGCTGCTATGCCAGCACCGCCGAGCGCGGCACCTCCGGAAGAGCCTGAAGAAGAAGAGGAGTGGGTCAACGTCGACTCGTAATGCTCGCTCCGTGTCACCCCGATAGCGTTGTGCGTAGGTGAAGAAACGCATACCCGTTCCCAATACCTTCGAGCCCGTCGACGAACTCGTCGACGCCGCCTGGGATGCCCTGCGGGGCAACCCGGTCATCGACCGGGTGTTCTACGGGGCATCAGAGGCCGCAAACTTCTCACGGATCTGGCACGCGATCGGGCTGGCACAAGCGATTGCTCTGCGAGACCCCAAGCGGGCTCTCCGAGCAAGCGCTGCGCTGGGCCTTGAAGCGGCCCTGGTCAATGGACCGATCAAGTCACTCTTCGAACGGGAACGCCCCGACGTTGGCGCCGACGAGCGTCCACTCAAGCTCCGTCAACCCAAGACATCGAGCTTTCCCTCAGGCCACGCCAGCGCCGCGGTCGTGGCCGCATCGTTTCTCACGCCCGGGATGCCATGGCTCGTCCGCAGAGGGATTCAGCTCATCGCAGCCATCGTCGCAACCAGCCGGATCCACGTACAGATCCATCACGCGACCGATGTCGCCGCTGGAGGGATAACCGGTTGGGCTCTCGCACGCCTGGCTCGCGCGATACTCAATCGCACTCCCCTGGCGTAACCAAAGTAGAAACGTCGCGAAAACGAACGCCCGCTTTCTTGATCGCCACCGAATCATCCGTACACTCTCGGTGGCATGCCGCTCTTTCTCATTCGCCACGCATCAGCCGGCACCCGCGGGAGTCTTGGGAACCACAGCGACCTCAATCGAGAACTCGATGCCGTCGGTCACGACCAGGCATCAGGAATAGCATCGCGCCTCGCTGACTCCGACATCACTGCGATCTTCACGAGCCGTGCCGCCAGATGCCGGCAGACCGTCGAGCCCCTCGGCGCAAAATTAGGCCTCCTCGTGGTGGAACACGACGCGCTGCTCGAAGGACAGAGCGCAACCGCCGCCGTGCACTTGATGCGAACCCTCGCTCAGGCGGGAACCACAGCCGCACTATCAAGTCACGGCGACATCATCCCCGACGCAATCCAAACCCTCGCCCGAGAAGGCATGGTCATCGTCGGCCCACGAGGCTGGGCCAAAGGCTCCACCTGGCAACTAAACAGCCGCGGTGCCGACATCACCGAAGCCCATTTCCTAGGCCCGTTTTAGACAACCCAAGATTTGTACGTAAAAACTGACCGTGACGGTCAGTTTTTACGTACAAATCTTTTCTAATGCAGGAGTTGCTTGAGGTCGGTAAGGGTGTTGGCTTCTTTAGGGGTCTTGTCGGGGCGGTATTGCTTTACTCGGGCGAAGCGGAGGGCAAGGCCGCCGTCGTAGGTGGTTGAGCGTTGCACGCCGTCGATGGCGACCTCGACAATGAGTTCTGGCCGCACGAACACGGTGATGGCGTCGCGGCGCGGGTCGGAGCCTTCGCGTTCCTCTTTGAGTTGGAGCAGGCGCTCGGTCTGCCACTTCAAGAGCTCATCGGTGAGGCCTTTGAACGTCTTGCCGACCATCACGAAGCCGTCGCCATCTCGCGCCCCCAGGTGCAGGTTCGACAACCAGCCTTCGCGACGGCCATGACCCCACTCGGCAGCAAGTACCACGAGGTCATACGTGTGCACCGGCTTGACCTTGCGCCACGTCTTGCCACGCTTGCCTGCGGCATAGACCGAATCGACCGCCTTGACCATCACCCCTTCGTGGCCGGCGCCGAGCACCTTCGCCTCAAAGCGTTCCGCCTCGCCAGCGTCATCGGTCGTGATCGTGTCGATGACGTAGTCGCCAACCACATCGCGGAGATGATTGAGTCGAACCGACAGCGGGTCATCGATCAGGTCGTTTCCATCCCGATGCAAGATGTCGAAGAAGCCGACGTTGAGCGCCACCCGACCCGAATCGCCGCCCGAGCTAAACGTTGACGCCGTGTCTTGGAACATCTCGGGAGAGTCCTCGGAAACACCGATGAGCTCACCATCGAGAACCAAGCTGTCAGCTGGCAAGCCTCGTACGAGGTCAACCACCGCTGTGAGTCGTTCGGTGACATCGTTGAGGTTGCGGGTGTAGAGCGACACGTCTTCGCCAGCCTTGTGAACTTGTAGTCGAATTCCATCGAGCTTGGCCTGAACCACGACCTCGCCAAGTTCTTCGACGGCTTCACCCACCGTTGCCGCCGTCGCCGCCAGCATCGGCTGGACTCCTCGCCCGACCCGAAGGCCCACGCCGGCGAGGGCATCGACTCCACCCGACAACGCGATCGTTGCGGTCTTCCCAAGATCACCCGACAACATGGCGGCCCGTCGAACACTCGCTTGGGTTACCCCGGCGGCCTTTGCGATACCGGCGGCCATTACGCCATCTAGTGCACCTTGACGAAGGCCACCGGAGAGCACTGCGCCGAGAAAGCCGGCCTCCACTGGTGTAGCTGCAGCGAACAGCGAACTGAGCATCTCGTTGCGGCGCGCTTTGGAGCCGGGGCCGACCGTCGACGCCAGGTCGGTGAGGAGCCGATCAACGTCAGCGACGGTCAGCGATGGTTCCGCAGCCGGCTCTACGCTGATGTCACGGATGGCCGCCCAGCCCACACCGATGCGGCCTTGGCGAATCTCGCCGGTCAATAGACCAACCAAGATGGGCGCTGTCCCGACATCCCCGGCACGCAGTACATCGGCCAGCAGCTTGGTCTTCTCGCTGCGACTCGACGTCTCCGCGACGCGAGCCGCTGTCTCAGCAACGGTGAGGAAGGACAGGTCAGTCATGACCTGGCTAAGACTACGAAGTCGCCTCTTCGAGTGCTTCGCGAAGTCCGAAGTCTTCGATCAGTTGCACCATGTCTGCTGGTTGCTCAGCAATCGAGTCGAACGCCGCAAGCTCAACGCGAGCGTCCTCAACCTGACCGAGACGATTGAACACGAAGGCCCGAAAGACTCGGGCATCGGCCGAGGTCGGGTTGGCCTCAACGGCACGATCGAACCAAACCTGTGCATCTTCGAAGAGTTCTTCGACTCCCGATTGTGCGAGCAGTGCGAGCGTCCAACCATGCCACGCCATAGCGTCGGCGTTGTTCGGGTCGACAGCCAGTACGGCGTCGAAGGAGCGAACCGCGTTCTCGGGTTCTTGCAGCTGGACGAAGAGTTCCCCGGCGAGCTGAGCTTCGTTGATTCCGATGTTCTCCGCAATGAGATCGGGCACTCCCGGATCCTCGGCGAGCAGCTGATCCACCCGTGCGACACCGATGCGCTCTCGCACCTGACGTTGCGCCACGAGCTGCTGCGCAATAGCGGTGGGGTTTGCAGCATCGAAAGCAGCGAGCTCTGTCGATGCGGTCTCGAAGTCCTCATCGTCGAGCGCAACGAGTGCTCGGAATACTCGAACGTCGGCGTAGGCCGGGTCGAGCAGCACTGCTTCGTCAAAGTCCGCTACCGCTGCGTCTTGGTTGCCCGATTGGTACTGCACCCAGCCGCGGTAGGTGTATGCCTCGACGTTGGTCGGTTGCAGCGTCAGAACTTCGTCGTACAGCGAGATCGAACGTTCGACATCACCGGTGCCGAAGGCCTCGGCCGCATCGGCGAGCAGTGTGACCGTGCTCTGACGAA
>CAYUKM010000008.1:0-1522 GCA_964445255.1 uncultured Acidimicrobiales bacterium | reverse complement strand
CGGCGGGTTCGCTTGACCGCGGCACCGTCGAGCACGCGGGTGAGCTGCGCTGTGCGGGCCGTGTAGTCGTCGCGCAAGGTGGAGTAGTCGAGGTCGTCGATATCGCCGGCACCAAATTCAGCGTCGAGATCGTCCAGCGATACCAGCAGGTGGTTGCGCTCCTCTTCGATACGCGCCAGTTCTGCTTCGGAGAGCTGTGCTGTTGCCACCGCTAGGCCTTCCGCCCGCGTAACTGCTCGACCAGCGCCACATCCGCGTCGGTTGCCAGCTTGGCTTCGGTGGTCTTCCAGCGTTGGAAGACCGCGGCGAGCGCGGCGAATCCAAACACCATCACCACAACGGGCAAAATCCAGATCAGGCCGACGATGCCACCGCTTTGAGGACGGAGGTCAACCGACTCGCCATATGCCGACACGAGCGCATCGGAGATTTGCAGATCGCTTTGGCCATCGTCGACTCGCCGACGGATGTCCCTGCGGATCTCCTCGGCGACCACGGCGTTGGACTCAGCGACGGACTGGCCATCACACGTCGGGCACGCGAAATCTTCAGAGAGCGCTCGAACTCGATCCTCGTTCGTCCGAGGAGGGCCGTCGACCTGCGTCGAGAGGACGAGCGCCGAGGACGCCGCCGCGAGCAGACACAACCAGAGAAAGACCTTGCGAGAAAACACGACTATCCCGTCGCCACCCCGCCCTCAAGGCGGGTGATCTCGTTCTCGATGTCGGCTTGGGTGATACCGCCGAGGAACTTCGACGTAATGATGCCATTGGGTGCGACGAGGAATGTTTCAGGCACGGCCGCTACGCCGTAGGTGATGGCGTATTGGCCAACGTCTTCGACCATGACCGACCAATCGCCACCGTTTCGCTCGAAGAAGTCTTCGACGTTCGAGGCTCGGTCCGAGAACGCAATGCTCACCACGGCCGCTTCGCCCGATGGGCTGTTGGCCTCTTCGAACGCGATGAGCTCGGGATGTTCCTCGATGCACGGGATGCAGGTGGTGCTAAAGAAGTTCACCACAACCCATCGACCGCGATGGTCGTCGAGGTCGAATCCTGCACCGTCGACGGTGGGCCCGGCGATTAGCGGAGCGGCTTGAGTGATGAGCGGGCTCGGGCCCAGTCCCTGGTTCGTTTCGCTAGTAGCGAGAACGACGATGAGCGCGACCATCACGATCCCCATGCCGCTCGCGAGGATGAGCCCGAGACGGTTTCCGCCTGCGGGGATCTCGATCTCGATCGGCTCGTGAGTCTCGGTCGACTCCTGGGTGTCGGTCATGCAGGCACCGGCGCCTCGGGCATCGCATCCGGAGCGCCATCCTTGGTCGGGACGGGCGCCGAGGCGGGCATCGTCGGACGACGGCGAGACCCGGGAACGAGTGCGAGCAAGGTACCTCCGGCCATCATGATGCCGCCGATCCACAACCAGATCACGAGCGGTTGCACGGTGACGCGCACGATGGCACCTTGGTCGTCGTCGGTGGGCAAGACGGCAAGCTGCACGTCATCGAAGAGCGTTC